>NZ_DKHD01000002.1:29729-196557 GCF_002453565.1 Pseudomonas sp. UBA6753
CGACCGCATCGGCCTCGAGCCACGCCCTATCCCTGTGGGAGCTGGCTTGCCGGCGATGAGGCCAGTACAGGCAATACAAGACAGTTGCCTCCCCCAAATTCCCCCGCCATACCCATTCCCTGCAAGTGGCCTTTGCCTATAATGGTGCCAGCCTGAACCCGGCAATGAGTGCCGTGTCCAAGGTCTCACCACGCACCAAGGGAACCCCGCGCAATGGCGTATTACCGTACACCCCACGATGTCACGGCCCTGCCCGCCTGGCAGGCGCTCCAGCAACACCGCGACGCCATGCAAGGCTTCAGCATGCGCGAAGCCTTCGCCGCCGATGCCAAGCGCTTCGACCAGTTCTCCCTGAGCTCCTGCGGCCTGTTCCTCGACTACTCGAAAAACCTGATCACCGAACAAAGCCGCGACCTGCTGGTGAACCTGGCCAACGAAGTGGGCCTGCAGGACGCCATCAAGTCGATGTTCAGTGGCGAAATCATCAACGCCTCCGAAGGCCGCCCGGTGCTGCACACCGCCCTGCGCCGGCCGGTGGGCGACAAGCTCAGCGTCAACGGCGTGAACGTGATGCCGGAAGTGCACAAGGTGCTCAACCAGATCACCGAACTGGTCGGCCGCATCCACGACGGCCTGTGGCGCGGCTACAGCGAAAAACCGATCACCGACGTGGTCAACATTGGCATCGGTGGCTCGTTCCTCGGCCCCGAGCTGGTCTCCGAGGCGCTGCTGCCCTACGCCCAGCGCGGCGTGCGCTGCCACTACCTGGCGAACATCGACGGCAGTGAGTTCCACGAGCTGTCGGCCAACCTGCGCGCCGAAACCACCCTGTTCATCGTCTCGTCGAAGTCGTTCAACACCCTCGAGACCCTGAAGAACGCCATGGCCGCGCGTACCTGGTACCTGGCCCAGGGCGGCTCGGAAGCCGAGCTGTACCGCCACTTCATCGCCGTTTCCAGCAACAAGGCCGCCGCCGTGGCCTTCGGCATCCGCGAAGAAAACATCTTCCCGATGTGGGACTGGGTGGGCGGGCGCTACTCGCTATGGTCGGCCATCGGCCTGCCGATCGCCCTGGCCATCGGTACCGCCAACTTCAAGGAACTGCTGTCCGGTGCCTACACCATGGACCAGCACTTCCAGACCGCGCCGTTCGAAAAGAACATGCCGGTACTGCTGGCCCTGCTGGGCGTTTGGTACGGCAACTTCTGGGGCGCACAGAGCCACGCGATCCTGCCGTACGACCACTACCTGCGCAACATCACCAAGCACCTGCAGCAGCTGGACATGGAGTCCAACGGCAAGAGCGTGCTGCAGGACGGCACCCCGGTGAAAACCGACACCGGCCCGGTGATCTGGGGCGGCGTCGGCTGCAACGGCCAGCATGCCTACCACCAGTTGCTGCACCAGGGCACCCAGCTGATTCCGGCCGATTTCATCGTGCCGGTGGTGAGCTTCAACCCGGTGGCCGACCATCACCAGTGGCTGTACGCCAACTGCCTGTCGCAGAGCCAGGCGCTGATGCTGGGCAAGACCCGCGAGGAAGCCGAAGCCGAGCTGCGTGGCAAAGGCCTGAACGAAGCGGACATCGAAAAGCTGGCCCCGCACAAGGTCATCCCCGGCAACCGCCCGAGCAATACCCTGGTGGTGGAGCGCATCAGCCCACGCCGCCTGGGCGCGCTGGTGGCGATGTACGAGCACAAGGTCTTCGTACAGAGCGTGATCTGGGGCATCAACGCCTTCGACCAGTGGGGCGTGGAGCTGGGCAAGGAGCTGGGCAAGGGCGTTTACCAACGCCTTGTCGGCAGCCTGGAAGACAGCGCTGAAGATGGCTCTACCCAAGGCCTGATCAACTACTTCCGCGGCCGTCACCGCGGTTGATCTGAAACCTTCGCCAGCTTCTTCGCGGGCTCGCCCGCTCCCACAGGTACCGCACAGGCCTCAAGAACTGTTCAATACCTGTGGGAGCGGGCGAGCCCGCGAAGAGGCCGGCACAGGTTGAACACCTCTCCCAGCTACACTGTCCTATCGAATAGCCGTTGCAGTCCATCGCCCCTTACAAGAGCAGGACCACCCGCCATGTTCGATATCCGCAACTACCCCCAGGCCCTGGCCGTCAGCCAGTCCGCCGCCCTCACCCCCGACGAGTACCGCCGCCTCTACCGCCAGTCGGTTGATGACCCCGACACCTTCTGGGCCGAACAGGCCAAGCGCCTGGATTGGATAAAACCCTGGTCGAGCGTGCAGCAATGCGACCTGAAGACCGGCAGCGCCCGCTGGTTCGACGGCGCCCAGCTCAACGTCAGCTACAACTGCATCGACCGCCACCTGGCCCGACGCGGCGAACAGACCGCCCTGCTGTGGGAAGGCGACGATCCCAAGGATTCCAAGGCCATCACCTACCGCGAACTGCACCGCCAGGTCTGCCGCCTGGCCAATGCGCTGAAAGCACGCGGGGTGAAGAAAGGCGACCGGGTGTGCATCTACATGCCGATGATCCCCGAGGCCGCCTTCGCCATGCTTGCCTGCACCCGCATCGGTGCCATCCACTCGGTGGTGTTCGGCGGCTTCTCGCCCGATGCCCTGCGCGACCGTATCCTCGATGCCGACTGCCGTACGGTGATCACCGCCGATGAAGGCGTGCGCGGCGGCAAACGCATCCCGCTGAAACAGAACGTCGACAAGGCCCTGGCCAGCTGCCCCGCGGTCAGCAGCGTATTCGTGGTGCGCCGCACCGGCGGCGATGTCGCCTGGGCCGAAGGCCGTGACCTCTGGTACCACGAGGCAACGGAAAAGGCCGGCGACGACTGCGCTCCCGAGCCGATGGGCGCCGAAGATCCGCTGTTCATCCTCTACACCTCCGGCAGCACCGGCAAACCCAAAGGCGTGCTGCACACTACCGGCGGCTACCTGCTGCAGGCCACCCTCACCTTCAAGGTGGTGTTCGACTACCGTGACGGCGAGGTGTTCTGGTGCACCGCCGATGTCGGCTGGGTCACCGGCCACAGCTACATCGTCTATGGCCCGCTGGCCAATGGCGCGATCTCGCTGATGTTCGAAGGCGTGCCCAACTACCCGGACACCTCGCGCTTCTGGCAAGTGGTGGACAAGCACCAGGTGAACATCTTCTACACCGCCCCGACTGCCCTGCGCGCGCTGATGCGCGAAGGCTCCGCGCCGCTGCAAAACACTTCACGCCAGAGCCTGCGCCTGCTGGGCAGCGTCGGCGAGCCGATCAACCCCGAAGCCTGGGAGTGGTATTTCGAGGAAGTCGGGCAAAAGCGCTGCCCCATCGTCGATACCTGGTGGCAGACCGAAACCGGCGGCATCATGCTCACCCCGTTGCCCGGCTCGCAGTCGCTCAAGCCCGGCTGTGCCACCCAGCCCATGTTCGGCGTACAACCAGTGCTGCTGGACGAAAAGGGCAAGCTCATCGAAGGCCCCGGTGCCGGCCTGCTGGTGATCAAGGCCAGCTGGCCCGGGCAGATCCGTAGCGTCTATGGCGACCATCAGCGCATGGTCGACACCTACTTCAAGCCGATGCCCGGCTATTACTTCACCGGCGACGGTGCCCGCCGCGATGCCGATGGTGACTACTGGATCACCGGGCGTATCGATGACGTGATCAACGTTTCCGGCCACCGTATCGGTACCGCCGAAGTGGAAAGCGCGCTGGTGCTGCATGACAGCGTCGCCGAAGCGGCGGTGGTCGGTTACCCCCACGACCTCAAGGGCCAGGGCGTTTATGCCTTCGTCACGCCCATGAATGGCGTAACGCCGGACGACGCGCTCAAGGCCGAGTTGCTGGCCCTGGTCAGCAAGGAAATCGGCAGTTTCGCCAAGCCCGAGCTGATCCAGTGGGCCCCGGCGCTGCCCAAGACGCGCTCAGGCAAGATCATGCGGCGTATACTGCGCAAGATCGCCTGCAACGAACTCGACAACCTGGGCGATACCTCGACCCTGGCCGACCCAAGTGTGGTGCAGGGCCTGATCGACAAACGCCTCAACCAGTAACCGGCGGCCGCTGTTCATGGCCGCCCTGAACCACAGGTCGCCATGGAAGCCCTTCGCCGCCGCATCGAAACCCAGGTCATGAGCCTTACCGGGCTGGCCCTCGGCCAGCTCGACCTGGAATCGCCCAAGGGCGACCCCGGCCTGTTCGGCCCGCACAGCATCAGCTGGCGGGTACATGGCGACTTCCCGAGCATGCTGGTCGGTGGCATCAGCGCCCTCATGCTGCAATTGCTGCACCCGCTGGCCCTGGCCGGGGTGTGGGACCATTCCAACTTCCGTGAAGACCTGCTCGGCCGCCTGCGCCGCACCAGCCAATTCATCTCCGGCACCACCTTCGGCGCCACCCGCGATGCCGAGTGGCTGATCGACAAGGTGCGCACCATCCACCTGCAGGTGACCGGCACCGCGCCGGATGGCCGCCCATATGCGGCCAGCGACCCGGACCTGCTGACCTGGGTGCATGTGGCGGAAGTCAGCAGCTTCCTCGCCGCCCACCTGCGTTACCGCAACCCGCACCTTGCGCGCGCCGAGCAGGATGCCTACTACGCAGAGATCGCGCTGATTGCCGAGCGCCTTGGCGCCCGCGACGTGCCGCGCTCGTGCCAGCAAGTCGAGGACTACCTGCAGCGCATGCGGCCGCAGTTGCACTGCGACGCCCGCAGTCATGAGGTGGTCAGCATCCTGCTCGATGCCCCCGCCCCCAGCCGCCTGGCACAGCCGGTGGGCAAGCTGATGCTGCACGCCGGCATCGACCTGCTGCCGGCCTGGGCCCAGGCCATGCTCGACCTGCAGCACGGCCCGTTGCAGCGGCGCATGATCCGCCTGGGCCTGCAACGCACCGCGCCGATATTGCGCTGGGCGATGCGCGACGGCTCGGCGCATCGGGCCAAACGGCGCATGGGTATCGAATGAGGTCAGATGGTCGCCTCAGCGGAACTGATTTAACGTGCCATACTCCAAGCTCTCCTGCTTAGACAGACGAAGCGACACATGTACAAAGGATTGACTCGCGCCGCTGGCGCACTGCTGGCCCTCGTAGCCCTCTACAGCCTTCTCGGCTTTTTCGTTCTCCCCGGTGTCGCGCTGCGCATCGCCAACCAGCAGTTGGCCCAGTACGCGACCGTGCCTGCCCACCTCGAACGGATCGAGCTCAACCCCTTCAGCCTCGAGCTGACACTGTGGGGCCTGCAGATCGGCGAGCCGGGCAAGGAGCAGGTCGGCTTCGAGCGGCTGTACGCCAACCTCTCGCTCGACAGCCTGTGGAGCGGTGCCCTGCACCTGGACGCAGTGGAACTGGTCAAGCCACGCAACGAAGTGCTGTTCGCCAAGGACGGTACCCTCAACCTGACCCGCCTGTTCAAGCTGCCAGCCAGCGAAGCCAAGCCCGACGAGCCGCCCAGCGACCCGTTCCCGCTACGCATCGGCAGCATCAAGCTCAGCGACGGCTACCTGCACTTCGAGGACCTGCGCCCGAGCGAGCCGATCGAGTTCCTCTACGACAACATGAACCTGGAGCTGAAAAACCTCAGCACCCTGCCCAACGACAATGCCGACATGACCCTGGTGGCCATCGGCCCCAACGGCGGGCGTATCGACTGGAAAGGTACCCTGAGCCTGGCGCCGATCGCCTCTGAAGGCACACTGAAGATCACCGAAGGCAAGATGAAGGCATTCTGGCCCTATGTGCGCGATGCCGTGCCACTGGTGCTGGAAGAGGGCGTGGTCAGCCTCGACACCCACTACAAGCTCAACCTTGCCAAACAGACCGAACTGTTGCTGGACAACGCGTCGGTGCGCATCGCCCCGTTTGCCATCAAGGCCCCGGATGGCCGCCCGCTGGCACGCCTGGCCAGCCTGGAAGTAAGCGAAACCTCGGTCGACCTGGTCAAGCAGCTGGTAACCGTGGGCAAGATCCGCAGCGAAAAACTGGAAACCTGGGCTGCGCTGGAAAAGGACGGCCAGCTTGACTGGCAGAAGCTGTTCGCCAGCCAGCCGGCCGAGGCCACGCCGAAGGAAAAGGCCGAGCCGGCAGCCGCCGAACCCACGCCCGAACAGCAAGCCGCCAAGGAGCCGAGCAAACCCTGGCAGGTACTGCTCAAGGATGTGCAACTGCGTAACTACCTGGTGCACCTGGCAGACCGTACCCAGAAGGAGCCGGTGGCCCTCGACGTCGGCCCGCTCAACGCCGACCTGCAAGGTTTCGACAGCCTCAACAAGTCGCCCTTCACCCTCAAGCTCGATACCGGCGTGGGCAAGCAAGGCAAACTGCAGGCGGCCGGCCAGGTCAACCTGGCGCCCATCTGGGCCAAGCTGGACGTGAGCACCCGCGACATCGACCTGCGAGTGGCCCAGGCCTATATCAGCCCGTTCATCCTGCTGGAGCTACGCAGCGGCATGCTCGCCAGCGACCTCAAGGTCGACCTGAAGAACACCGCACCGCTGGCCTTCAGCGTTACCGGCAAGGCACAGGTCAGCCAGCTGCACACCCTCGACACCATCAAAAGCCGTGACTTCGTCAAATGGCAGCAGGTGAACGTCGACGGCCTGTCCTACGTGCACGGCGATGCGCTGTCGATCGACAAGGTGACTCTGCTGCAACCCTATGCGCGCTTCATCATCAACGAGGACCGCACCACCAACATCAACGACCTGCTGATCCCGCAGCCGGCCGGCGCCCCGGCGACCAGCCAGGCCAAGCCGGCCTCCGCCGGCAACGACAAGCCGCTGGGCATCCACATCGGCCAGATCGACATCAACGACGGCTCGGCCAACTTCGCCGACCTGTCCCTCACCCCCAACTTCGCCACGGCCATCCAGCAGCTGAACGGCCGGATCGGCACCATCGACAATCGCAAGCCGGTGCCGGCCAAGGTCGACGTCAAGGGCAAGGTCGACCGCTACGCGCCGGTCACCATCAAAGGCGCCCTCAACCCGTTCAACCCGCTGGCCAGCCTGGATATCGCCACCAGCTTCAAGCGGGTCGAGCTGACCACACTCACACCCTACTCCGGCAAGTTCGCCGGCTTCCGTATCCGCAAGGGCCGGCTCAACCTCGACCTGCATTACCTGATCACCAATGGCCAGCTGAAGGCCGAGAACAAGGTGGTGGTTGAGCAGTTGCAGTTGGGCGAGAAGGTCGACAGCCCGGACGCAGTGGACCTCCCTATCCGCCTGGCGGTGGCACTCCTGAAGGATACCGAAGGCAAGATCTCGATCGAGCTGCCAGTATCCGGAGACCTCAACAACCCGCAGTTCAGCGTGATGCCGATCGTCTGGCAAACCCTGCGCAACCTGGTGTTGCGTGCGGCGCAAGCGCCGTTCAAGTTCATTGGCGGGCTGGTTGCCGGCGGTGGCTCGGAAGATCTGGGCAATGTGTCCTTCGCCCCGGGCTCCAGCGAGCTTAGTGGCGACGCCCAGGCATCGTTGGACAAATTGGCGTCGGCCCTGAAGGAACGCCCGGAGCTGCGCCTGGAAATCGAAGGCACCAGCGCCCAGGCCAGCGACGGCCCGCTGATCGCCCAGCAGCGCTTGGAGCGTGAGTACCAGGCCACCTGGTACAAGATCCTGCAGCGCCGCGGTGACAAGGTGCCGGCCAATGCCTCGATGCTGGTGGTCGACGACAGCGAAAAACCGGCGATGCTCGAAGGCATCTACCGTAACCGCCTGAAGCAACAGCCGCCTGCGGAATGGGAGCAACTGGGCCGCGACGAGCGCACCGCCAAGCTGCGCGAGGCGGTGATCAAGTCCTGGGCCGAAAGTACTGCGCTGCTGCGCACACTTGGCCAGGAGCGGGCCAGCAGCATCAAGGATTACCTGGTGGACAAAGGCCAGCTGGAAGATGACCGGGTGTACTTCATCGATACCAGTCTGGGCCAGGCCGAGAGCGATGGTCGGGTGGTGACGCCGATGCATCTGGATGCCGAGTAACTTCTACTAGCAGGTCTGGCCTCTTCGCGGGTAAACCCGCTCCCACAAGGTATGCGCCGGCCTTGAGCTGTGCGCGATCCCTGTGGGAGCGGGCAAGCCCGCGAAGAGGCCGGTACAGGCCTCACACCAACCGCTGCCCCGACACCGCCGGGTGGTACAACGGCTGCACCTTGTTCCCTGCCGGGTCCAGCAGGTGGAAGCTGCGCGCCCCGTCACCATGGTTGAACGGCCGGTCCAGCAGGGTCACGCCATGTGCCTTGAAATACTGGTACCAGGCCTCAAGCTCTTCAACGCTATCGACGATGAATCCGTAGTGGTCCAGGGTCTGCAAACCATTGGCCGCCCCTGCCCCGCGCCCCAGCGACAGGTTGTCGTTACCACAGGTCAGATACACCAGGTCTTCGTTGGCACGGTTAAGCACCTCCATACCCAGCACATCGACGTAGAAGCGTTCGCACTCCTCCAGGTTGGGCACCAACAAGGCGATATGGCGCAGGCCGTTCAGGCGACCAGGGCGTGCAGGCAATTCGGACATTGGCGAAGCTCCATTTTTGTATACAATTCACAGTAGAATTTAAAACAAAAGGAGAGCCTTGTGTATAGCCTGTTCATCAAGACCCGAGTGAAGCCCGGTTGCGCCGAGGATTTTCTCACTGCGATCAAGGTCAATGCCGCAGCCTCAGTCGCCACTGAACCTGGTTGCCTGGCATTCGATGTGTCGCAAGACCGGGTCGACCCGGAGGTGATCTACCTGTACGAGATCTACCGCGACGATGCAGCCTATGAAGCGCATACCCAGACCGCGCACTTTCGCGATAGCCGGCCATTGGTCGAGCCGCTGATCGTCGAGCAGGAATGCTTCGAGAGTGATGTGATTGCGCGTAATCCGGTGTACTAGCCACCAATGAAAAGCCCCGGCAAATAGCCGGGGCTCGGAGCGAAGGTGGCCAAATCCGTTTGGCCGACGGGACATTCCTTATTCGGCTTTCAGGCCGTCAGACATGACGCTTTTCACGCCTTTGATGTTCTTGGTGATGCGTACTGCTTCTTCTTTCTGGGATTGAGTGATCGCCACGTCAGACGACAGCGAGACGACGCCTTGGCTGGTCTCGACTTTGATGTCGCTGCCTGGAATACCTTTTTCAGTCAGCAGGTCCGCTTTCACCTTGGTAGTGATCCAGGTGTCGGAACCTTCCTGCTTGGCGTTATCCACGGTGTTGGCAGCCAACATGACTGGAGCCTGGGTTGGCTCCGCAGCGAATGCGCCGTTAGCCATGGTCAGGGTCAGGGCGGTAGCAGTAGCGGCAGCAATGGCGAACTTCTTCATGTGAGTCACTCCTGTTTTTCGAAAGGTCTGCGCCGTATGTCCTGGCGTCAGATATGAAGGTAGTTGCACGCGCTGTGCCAGATTTTCCGCTTCGCTTGTTTCCTTTAAAATCAATAAGTTAGCGAAAAACCAGCATTCCCGTCGTCGTGCATTTTGCAATCTGCACGGTAAACCTGCATGCAAGATGCAAGTCCGCAAAAGGTTCCCTTTCGCCCATGAAAAAAGGGCCCCGAAGGGCCCTTTTCCTCTTGCGTGGCAGTCGCTTAGACGCCCGAGGCCTTGGCCGCGGCAACGTCCTTGATCGACAGCTTGATACGACCGCGGTTGTCCACGTCCAGTACCAGTACTTCGACTTCCTGGCCTTCTTTCAGGATGTCGGTGACTTTCTCGACGCGAGCATCGCTCAGCATGGAGATGTGCACCAGGCCGTCCTTGCCAGGCAGGATGTTGACGAAGGCACCGAAGTCGACGATGCGCTCGACCTTGCCGACGTAGATCTTGCCGATCTCGGCCTCGGCGGTGATGCCCAGGATGCGCTGCTTGGCAGCCTCTGCCGCTTCCTTGGTTTCGCCGAAGATCTTGATCGAGCCGTCGTCTTCGATGTCGATCGAAGCCTTGGTCTCTTCGCAGATGGCGCGAATGGTGGCACCACCTTTACCGATGACGTCACGGATCTTGTCGGTGTCGATCTTCATCGCGATCATGGTCGGGGCGTTGGCCGACAGCTCGCTACGCGACTGGGCGATGATCTGGTTCATCTGGCCGAGGATGTTCAGGCGCGCTTCCAGGGCCTGGCCCAGGGCGATTTCCATGATCTCTTCGGTGATGCCGTTGATCTTGATGTCCATCTGCAGCGCAGTAACACCCTTGGCGGTACCGGCTACCTTGAAGTCCATGTCGCCCAGGTGGTCTTCGTCACCCAGGATGTCGGTCAGGACGGCGAACTTGTCACCTTCCTTGACCAGGCCCATGGCGATACCGGCAACCGGTGCCTTCATCGGTACACCGGCGTCCATCAGGGCCAGGGAAGCACCACAGACCGAAGCCATGGAGCTGGAACCGTTGGATTCGGTGATTTCCGATACCACGCGGATGGTGTACGGGAAGTCGCTGTCGCTCGGCAACATGGCCTGCACGCCACGACGGGCCAAGCGGCCGTGGCCGATTTCACGACGACCGGCGCCGCCCATGCGGCCGCACTCACCCACCGAGAACGGCGGGAAGTTGTAGTGCAGCATGAACGGGTCTTTCTTCTCGCCTTCCAGGGTGTCCAGCAGCTGGGCGTCACGGGCAGTACCCAGGGTCGCGACGACCAGGGCCTGGGTTTCGCCACGGGTGAACAGCGCCGAACCGTGGGTCTTCGGCAATACGCCGACTTCGATGTTCAGCGGGCGCACGGTGCGGGTGTCACGGCCGTCGATACGCGGTTTGCCGTTGACGATGTTCTCGCGGACGGTGCGGTATTCCAGCTCGCCGAAGATGTCCTTGATGGCGCTGGCGGACGGGCCGGTCTCTTCGTTGCTCAGACGGGCAACAGCCTCGTCGCGCAGCTGGCCCAGGCGGTTGTAACGGTCAGCCTTCTGGGTGATGGTGTAGGCCTGCGAAACGGCTTCGCCGAACTCGCCACGCACCAGGTTCATCAGCTCGACGTTGGCTGGGGCTGGCTGCCAGTCCCAGGTCGGCTTGCCGGCTTCGGCGGCCAGTTCCTTGACGGCCTGGATCACGGCCTGGAATTCGTCGTGGGCGAACAGTACGGCGCCCAGCATCTGGTCTTCGGTCAGCTCTTTGGCTTCCGATTCAACCATCAGTACAGCGTCGGAGGTACCGGCAACGACCATGTCCAGGCTCGAGGCAGCCAGTTGCTCGTAGGTCGGGTTCAGCAGGTAGCCGGTGCTTTCGTGGAAGGCAACGCGAGCGGCGCCGATCGGGCCTTCGAACGGAATGCCGGAAATGGCCAGGGCAGCCGAGGTACCGATCATCGCAGCGATGTCCGGGTCGGTCTTCTTGCTGGTGGAAACCACGGTGCAGACTACCTGCACTTCGTTCATGAAGCCTTCCGGGAACAGCGGACGGATCGGACGGTCGATCAGGCGCGAGGTCAGGGTCTCTTTCTCGGAAGGACGGCCTTCACGCTTGAAGAAGCCACCCGGGATCTTGCCGGCGGCGTAGGTCTTTTCCTGGTAGTGGACCGACAGCGGGAAGAAACCCTTGCCTGGATCAGCCTGTTTGGCGCCTACCACAGTCACCAGCACGGTGACGTCGTTGTCGACGGTCACCAGCACGGCGCCGGTTGCCTGACGGGCAATACGACCCGTTTCGAGAGTAACGGTCGATTGACCGAACTGGAAAGTCTTGATTACCGGGTTCACGGTTTCCTACCTTTTTCAGTGGCTCTTGGGGGAACTGGTTTCTTGCGAATTCTTGGGCAGAACGGGGAATCGGCCCCATTGACCGTCCAGATACAACACGAGGCTGGGAGCCTGGCACCAAGCGGAAAATCCGCTCAGCATTGCCAGGCTGCCAACCTCGGAGATACGCGTGGCGTGTCCAACGGCAGCACTGCAAAACAGCCCTGCCGAAGCCTGCGACACGCCATGCACACCACTGGCCAGGCCGCTATTAGCGACGCAGACCCAGGCGACCGATCAGGGCGCTGTAACGAGTGGTGTCTTTGCCCTTCAGGTAGTCCAGCAGCTTACGACGCTGGTTGACCATACGAATCAGACCACGACGGGAGTGGTGGTCTTTGTCGTTGGCCTTGAAGTGGCCTTGCAGCTTGTTGATGTTGGCGGTCAGCAGAGCAACCTGCACTTCCGGGCTACCGGTATCGCCGGCGGCTTGCTGGTATTCGGCAACGATCTGAGCTTTTTCTTCAACGCTGAGGGCCATTTGGCTTCTCCTGATAACGGATCCCGCATGCGGGGTCCAATAGGCCAGGGACAAATCCCTGTATTAATAAAAAAGGTGTGACCGTGCCTACTGACAGCCACCCTTGGTGCCGTGGGGCCTGGCAACTGCCTGACCCCGCGGTTTCGGTCATTCCGACCGAATCAGCCGACGCGGCGCAATGCGCCCGTCTTCGCTCACTTCACCGATACCGATGAAGCGTGCATTGTGATCCTGTACCCGGACCATGCCAAATTGTGGCGCGTCCGGCGCGCGTACCGCCTGCCCATGCAGCCAGTAGAACGCACTGTGTTCGGACAGGCACACCAGCGGCCAGTCCTGCAGGCCGCTGTCCGAGGGCATGAGGAAGCGGTCGAGCGCTTCGTTGCCGCCTTCGGCGTGGGCCTGTTCGAGTTCCTCGAGGGTGACCGTCTGTGCCAGCGCGAAAGGCCCGGCCTGGGTCCTGCGCAGCTCGGCGACATAGGCGCCGCAGCCAAGGGCCTCGCCGATATCCTCCACCAGGGTGCGGATATAGGTGCCTTTGCTGCATCCTACGCTCAGCCGTGCACGGGTGCCTTCGCACTCGAGCAACTCCAAGCGGCCAATAGTAACAGAACGCGCCTCGCGCTCCACTACCTCTCCTGCACGTGCCAGCTTGTACAGCGGCTGGCCGTCACGCTTGAGCGCCGAGTACATCGGCGGTATCTGGCTGATCTGGCCACGAAAACGCGGCAGCAGGGCCTCGATGTCGGCGCGACCAACGGTCACCTCGCGGGTCTGCAGCACCTCACCTTCGGCATCACCGGTGTTGGTAGTCTGCCCCATTTGCATGACCGTTTCGTAGCCCTTGTCGGAATCGAGCAGGTACTGCGAAAACTTGGTCGCTTCGCCGAAGCACAGCGGCAGCACGCCGGTTGCCAGCGGGTCGAGGCTGCCGGTATGGCCGGCCTTTTCCGCATTGAGCAGCCAGCGCACCTTTTGCAGGGCGGCGTTGGAGGTGAAGCCCAGCGGCTTGTCGAGCAGGATGATGCCGCTGACGTTGCGGCGGATACGTTTGACCTGGGCCACCGCTTACTCCTCGGCGTCCAGCTTGTCGGCATCCTTGTGCAGACGGTCTTCGGCGACCGCGCGCTCGATCAGTGCCGACAGGTGGACACCGCGGCTGACGCTTTCGTCGAAGTGGAAATGCAGTTGCGGCACGCTGCGCAGTTGCATCGAGCGGCCCAGGTGCAGGCGCAGGAAGCTGGCGGCGCTGTTCAGGGCCTTGAGCGACTGCTGCACTGCGTCTGGCGTTTCTTCGCCCATGACGGTGATGAAGACCTTGGCATGGCCTAGGTCGCGGCTGACATCCACAGCGGTGATGGTGACCAGACCGACGCGGGGGTCCTTGACTTCACGGCGGATCAGCTCGGCCAGCTCGCGCTGCATCTGATCACCGATACGTTGGGTACGGCTGTATTCTTTGGCCATTCTTGCTACCTGTAACTTAAAGCGGCAAACGCCCGGTCAGGCTGATGCCTGACCGGGCGCTACCTACTGAGGCACTGCCCACCGCCCTGCGGCGGGGGCTGGCGCCCTGCTCACCCTTAAAGGGTACGAGCAACCTGGACTTTCTCGAAGACTTCGATCTTGTCGCCGACCTTGACGTCGTTGTAGCTCTTCACGCCAATACCGCACTCCATGCCGTTACGCACTTCGGAGGCGTCGTCCTTGAAGCGACGCAGCGACTCCAGTTCGCCTTCGAAGATAACAACGTCTTCGCGCAGTACGCGGATCGGACGGTTGCGGTACACGGTACCCTCGATGACCATACAGCCAGCGATGGCGCCGAACTTCGGCGAACGGAACACGTCACGTACTTCGGCGACACCCAGGATGTTCTCGCGAACATCGCTGCCGAGCATGCCGGTCAGAGCCTTCTTGACGTCTTCGATGATGTCGTAGATCACGTTGTAGTAACGCATATCCAGACCTTCCTGCTCGACGATCTTGCGCGCGCCGGCATCGGCACGCACGTTGAAGCCGAACAGTACTGCATTCGAAGCCAGCGCCAGGTTGGCGTCGCTTTCGGTGATACCACCGACGCCGCCACCGATCACGCGCACCTGAACTTCGTCGTTGCCCAGGCCCGACAGCGAACCCTGCAGTGCTTCCAGGGAACCACGCACGTCGGTCTTGAGGACGATGTTGAGGGTCTTCTTCTCTTCCTGACCCATGGTCTCGAAGATGTTTTCCAGCTTGCCGGCGTGAGCACGGGCCAGCTTGACCTCGCGGTACTTGCCTTGACGGAACAGGGCAACCTCACGGGCCTTCTTCTCGTCGGCAACCACGGACAGCTCGTCACCGGCTTCCGGGGTACCGTCCAGGCCGAGGATTTCGACCGGGATCGACGGGCCGGCTTCCTTCACAGGCTTGCCGTTCTCGTCGAGCATGGCGCGCACGCGGCCATAGTTGGAACCGCACAGGACCATGTCGCCCTGACGCAGGGTACCGTCCTGAACCAGGATGGTCGCCACCGGGCCACGGCCCTTGTCCAGGCGAGATTCGACAACCACGCCACGACCTGGAGCGGTCGGGGTAGCGGTCAGCTCGAGGATCTCGGCCTGTAGCAGGACAGCTTCGAGCAGTTCGTCGACGCCGGTACCCATCTTCGCCGAAACCTTGACGAACGGAGTGTCACCACCCCAGTCCTCGGAGGTCACGCCTTCGACGGCCAGTTCGTTGCGGATGCGATCGATGTCGGCACCCGGCTTGTCGATCTTGTTCACCGCAACTACCAGCGGAACGCCAGCTGCCTTGGCATGCTGAACGGCTTCGCGGGTTTGCGGCATCACGCCGTCGTCCGCTGCCACCACCAGGATGACGATGTCGGTAGCCTTGGCACCACGGGCACGCATTGCGGTGAACGCAGCGTGGCCTGGGGTATCGAGGAAGGTGACCATGCCGCGGTCGGTTTCCACGTGGTAGGCACCGATGTGCTGGGTAATACCACCGGCTTCGCCAGCGGCAACCTTGGCACGACGGATGTAGTCGAGCAGCGAGGTCTTGCCGTGGTCAACGTGACCCATGACGGTAACGACCGGCGCACGCGATTCGACTTCACCTTCGAACTTCAGCGATTCGGCCAGGGAGTCTTCCAGGGCGGTATCGCTGACCAGGGTCACTTTGTGGCCCAGTTCTTCGGCGACCAGCTGAGCGGTTTCCTGGTCGAGCACCTGGTTGATGGTGACCGGGGTACCCAGCTTGAACATGAACTTGACCACTTCAGCGGCCTTGACCGACATCTGTTGGGCCAGTTCCGAGACGGTGATGGTCTCGCCGATGGTCACGTCACGGATGACTGGACCGGTCGGGTTCTGGAAGCCGTGCTGGTTGCGCTTCTTCAGCTTGCTCTTGCCACCGCGGCCACGGCGTACGCCATCGCTCTCTTCATCGGTGGTGCGCGGTGCGGCACGAGGAGTCGGAGCCTTTTCCTTCTCCTTGACCTTGACCTTGATCGACACGCGCGGGGCCTCGCCACGACGCTCGCCACCACGACGGTCTTCGTCACGGGTGCGGCCTTCGTTGCGACGGGCTTCGTCCTTCTTGCGCTCGGCAGCACGGGCTGCGGCGTCTTCGGACGCCGGGGCATCGGCAACTACCGGGGCCGGGGCAGCGGCAGGCGCCGCCTCTGGCTTGGCGGCAGGCGCAGGGGCTGCAGCAGCGGTATCGGCGGCCTGACGGCGAGCCTGCTCTTCGTTGCGCTGGCGAACTTCGGCCTCGACCTTCTCGCGAGCGGCATTTTCAGCCGCGCGGCGCTCTTCCAGTTCACGCTTCTGCTCAGCCTGGATTTCTTCCGGGCTGCGCTGCACGAATACTTTCTTCTTGCGTACTTCTACGCTGATGCTCTTGCTACCGGCGACACGCAGGGTGCTGGTGGTTTTGCGCTGCAAGGTAATCTTGCGCGGTTCTTCCGCCTTGCTCTTGTGGCTGCTCTTCAAATGAGTCAGCAAGGTCTGCTTCTCATTGTCGGTCACTACCTGACCGGCGTCGGTGTGCGGCAGACCTGCCTCACGCATCTGCTGCAGCAGGCGCTCTACCGGTGCCTCGACCTCTTGGGCCAGTTCTTTCACCGTGACTTGCGTCATGCACTTCTCTCCTCAGGCCGCGCCTAATTACTCGAACCAGTGGGCTCGGGCGGCCATGATCAACTTGCCGGCACGCTCTTCGTCGATGCCGTCGATGTCGAGCAGATCGTCGATCGACTGCTCGGCCAGGTCTTCGCGGTTAACCACGCCGCGCACCGCCAGTTCCGCCGCCAGGTCCTTGTCCATGCCCTCGAGGGAGAGCAGGTCGTCAGCCGGATGGGCGTCTGCCAGTTTTTCTTCGGTAGCGATGGCCTTGGTCAACAAACGGTCCTTGGCTCGAGCGCGGAGCTCGTTGACGATATCTTCGTCAAAGCCATCGATGTTGAGCATTTCTTCCAACGGTACGTAGGCAATTTCTTCGAGGCTGGTGAAGCCTTCGTCGACCAGCACTTGGGCCAGCTCCTCGTCGACTTCCAGTTCATCGATGAAATTGCGCAGGATGTCACCGGTTTCGGCCTGCTGCTTGGCCTGGATGTCCTTCTCGGTCATCACGTTCAGGGTCCAGCCGGTCAGCTGACTGGCCAGGCGAACGTTCTGACCGCCACGACCAATGGCCTGGGCCAGGTTGTCCTCGGCAACGGCGATGTCCATGGCATGGGCATCTTCATCAACGATGATCGCCGCGACTTCAGCCGGCGACATGGCGTTGATGACAAACTGCGCCGGGTTATCGTCCCACAGGACGATATCCACACGCTCACCACCCAGCTCCCCGGATACGGCCTGGACGCGCGAACCACGCATGCCGATGCAGGCGCCTTGCGGGTCGATGCGCTTGTCCTTGGAGCGGACGGCGATCTTGGCTCGCGAACCCGGATCACGGGAGGCAGCCATGACTTCGATGAGGCCTTCGGCAATTTCCGGCACTTCGATGCGGAAAAGCTCGATCAGCATCTGTGGCGCAGTGCGCGACAGGATCAGCTGAGGGCCACGGTTCTCGGTGCGAATTTCCTTGAGCAGCGCACGCAGGCGCACGCCAACACGGAAGGTCTCACGCGGAATGATGTCTTCGCGGGCCAGCAGGGCCTCGGCGTTGTTGCCCAGGTCAACGATGACGTTGTCGCGGGTAACCTTTTTGACGGTGCCGGAGATGATCTCGCCAACGCGCTCGCGGTAGGCATCGACCACCTGGGCACGCTCGGCCTCACGGACCTTCTGCACGATGACCTGCTTGGCGGTCTGGGCGGCAATACGACCGAACTCGATGGACTCGATCTTCTCTTCGATCACGTCACCGACCTTGGCTTCAGGGTGGGTTTCGTGAATCTTGCTCAACCAGGTCTCGATCGCCGGATCATCAAGATCGGCTTCGTCGACCACGGTCCAGCGACGGAAGGTCTCGTAGCTACCGGTGTGGCGGTTGATTTCCACACGCAGGTCGACTTCGTCTTCAAAACGTTTTTTGGTTGCAGTGGCCAGTGCCACTTCCAGCGCTTCGAAAATGACGCCGGGCGGTACACCTTTTTCGTTGGATACCGATTCAACAACCAGCAGTACTTCTTTGCTCATCGTACGCCTCGCCTTGCGCAAGCCATTGGGCCCGGATAGTCCGCCGGGCCCGGCACGTCTCAGTCAAAACTGGGAATAATATTGGCCTTGTCGATCGAGTCGATCGGCAACAGGAACTCTTGATTGTCCACCTGGACCACCACATCCTGCTCCTCCACACCGCGGAGAAGGCCCTGGAAGTTACGACGACCCTCGAAGGGTGAGCGCAGCTTGATCTTCACTTGTTCGCCGGCATGCGAGGCAAACTGTTCCAGAGTGAACAGTGGGCGATCCATGCCTGGAGAAGACACCTCGAGGGTGTATTCACTGCTGATCGGATCTTCCACATCGAGAATTGCGCTGGCCTGACGGCTGACCGCTTCGCAGTCGTCCACCAGGATGCCGCCTTCCTTGTCGATGTAGATGCGCAGTACCGAATGCTTACCCTGGGAAACGTATTCGATCCCCCAGCATTGATAGCCCAGACCCTCGACAACCGGGGCCAACAAGGCCTGCAACTGTTCTAGCTTGCTCGACACCTGAACCCCCTCGTGCATGCTGTGCAAATAAAAAATGGGCGAAGCGCCCATCCCTGAAAGCGCCGTTGGACAACGACGCCGAAAACTGTTCGGTTAGCAAAAAGCCCCTGAAAAGGGGCTCCGCTGAAGCTGGTTGCGGGGGCTGGATTTGAACCAACGACCTTCGGGTTATGAGCCCGACGAGCTACCAAGCTGCTCCACCCCGCGACAAAGCTGGGGCAAAAGTATAAGACCGAACCCTCCTGAGGGTCAAATCCGAACCTTCACCTGCAAGAAAGCCCGCTAAAGCGGGCTCTCAAGCTTTAATTGGTACCGAGAAGGGGACTCGAACCCCTACACCCTATGGGCACAACCACCTCAAGGTTGCGTGTCTACCAATTCCACCACCTCGGCAATACTACTACTTGAAACCCATTACTTCTGCTCTTGTGCCGGAGGAGGTACATCACCCGTATTAGGAGTGGTTTCGCTCTTCTGCTGCTGGAGCACCGGTACATCATCATTAACTGCCGGTTTCTGCGGCTCTTTCACTTCTAGCACTGCTGGATCTGGAAGACCTGCTTGGCTAAGCTGGTGAGCTTGTTGCTTCGCGAAGTATCCTAACCCAAGTGCTGTCAAAAAGAAAGTGGCAGCGAGTATAGCAGTTAATTTACTCAGGAACGTTGCAGAGCCCTGGCTCCCGAACACGGTATTTGAAGCACCCGCGCCGAAAGATGCACCTGCTTCCGCACCTTTACCCTGTTGCAACAGAACCAGCACTACAAGCGACAGCGCTGCCAACAGATGAAAAACAACGATGACTGTTTCCAGCATTTGTTCAGTTTCCTGCGGCGCGACAAATTGCACCGAATTCGTCTGCGTTCAGGGAAGCCCCACCAATGAGCCCCCCATCGATATCCGGCATGCCGAACAGTTCGGCCGCATTGGCCGCCTTCACGCTGCCGCCGTAGAGCAACTGCACCTTCGCAGCTACTTCAGCATCTTCTGCCGCCAGCTGGCCGCGGATGGCTGCATGCACATCCTGGGCCTGCTGTGGCGTAGCCGTAAGGCCAGTGCCAATGGCCCATACAGGCTCATAGGCAATTACTGCATTGGCAAAAGCCTTAACACCGAATGCCTCGATGATACTGCTTAGTTGACGCCCGACAACTTCGAGCGTTTTGCCGGCCTCGCGCTCTTCAAGGGTTTCCCCGATGCAAAGCACTGGCTTCAAACCTTTGGCCTGGGCCGCTGCAAACTTGAGATTGAGCACTTCGTCGGTTTCACCAATGATCTGGCGACGCTCCGAATGACCAATCAACACCAACTTGCAGCCTGCTTCAACCAGCTGTTCCGGAGCAACTTCTCCGGTCAGCGCACCCTGTTCGGGTTGTACTGCAGAATTCTGTGCGCCGACAGTAATTTCCTTGCCTGCCAGGCCATCGATCACTTGATTGATGAACAAGGCCGGTGGAAACACCGCGACTTCCACTCCGCTCGGCAAGGCCAGATTTCTCAAGCCTTCGGTCAGCTCAGCGACGCTAGCGCGGGTACCGTGCATCTTCCAGTTACCAGCTACCATAGGGCGACGCATGCTTTACCTCGTCGGTCAAAGTGGGCGCAGATAGTACCCAACCCTATCTGCGCTGGCAAGCGCCTTCAGACACAAACTTCGCCGACCAGTTTGGCCAACGCTTCTGCGTGCGCACGCACCTGGCTTTCGTCCTCGCCCTCGACCATCACCCGCACCAACGGCTCGGTACCGGATTTGCGCAGCAGCACGCGGCCGCGGCCGGCCAAGGCCTCGGTCACCTTGGCACTGGCTTCCTTGACGGCCGGGTGCTCCAGCGGGTCGACCTTGCTGGCGCCATAGCGCACGTTGATCAGCACCTGCGGGCACTTGCGCAGGGCCTGACGAGCCTGGGCCAGGGTTTCGCCACGGCGCTTGAGCGCCATCAGCACCTGCAGCGCAGCGATGATCGCGTCACCAGTGGTGGTGTGATTGCAGCACACGACGTGACCGGAGTTTTCACCACCGATCAGCCACTCACGCTCCAGCAGCTCGGCCATGACGTAACGGTCACCGACCTTGGCCCGCACGAATGGGATATCCAGGTCCTTCAGCGCAAGCTCCAGGCCCAGGTTGCTCATCAGCGTGCCCACTACCCCGCCCTGCAGCCTGCCTCGGTCCTGCAGGTCGCGGGCGATGATGAACAGCAGTTCGTCACCATCGACGATGGCGCCGGTGTGGTCGACCATCAGCACGCGGTCGCCATCACCGTCGAAGGCGATGCCCAGGTCGGCATGACCGACCAGTACGGCAGCCTGCAGCGATTCGATGTGAGTCGAGCCACAGCCTTCGTTGATGTTCAGGCCGTCGGGCTGGGCATGCAGCACGGTCACGTCGGCACCCAGCTCGCGGAACACGCTTGGCGCGACCTTGTAGGTGGCGCCATGGGCGCAATCGACCACCAGCTTGAGGCCGTCGAAACTGGTGCTGCTCGGCACGCTGCTCTTGCAGAACTCGATGTAGCGGCCGGCGGCATCGTTGATGCGCGAAACCTTGCCCAGCTTGCCCGAGTCGACAACGGTCATTGGCTGGTCGAGCAATTCCTCGATCATCAGCTCGACTTCATCCGGCAGCTTGGTCCCCTGGCCCGAGAAAAACTTGATGCCGTTGTCATCGTGCGGGTTGTGCGAGGCGCTGATGACGATGCCGGCTTCGGCGTGGAAGGTACGCGTCAGGTAGGCGATGGCCGGCGTAGGCATCGGCCCGAGCAGCATCACGTCGGCACCTGCCGCAGACAGGCCGGCTTCGAGTGCGGACTCGAACATGTAGCCGGAAATACGCGTGTCCTTGCCAACCAGCACCCGGCAGTGGCCTTGCTTGCGGAAGGCCATGCCGGCCGCCCAGCCAAGCTTCAGCATGAAGTCAGGCGTGATCGGGTATTCGCCGACACGGCCACGAATGCCGTCGGTACCAAAGTATTTTCTGCTCATAGGGGCTCCAATGTTCTTATTCGGCGTTTTGCACCGCAGCGATCATGCGCACCACATCAACGGTTTCGGCCACATCATGGACACGAAGAATGCTCGCCCCCTTGGTCATGGCCAACGCCGCCAGCGCGAGGCTGCCGTACAACCGCTCGCCGACCGGACGTTCCAGCGTCAGGCCGATCATGCTCTTGCGTGAAACACCCACCAGCAGCGGGCGCCCAAGGCGATAGAGCGCTTCCATATGCTTGAACAGGCTCAGGTTGTGCGCCAGTGTCTTGGCAAAACCGAAGCCCGGATCAAGGATGATTCTGTTTCCGTCGATGCCCGCCGCAGCGCAGGCGGCCATTCGCTGCTCAAGGTAACGCGTAACGTCGGCGGTCACATCTTCGTAATGTGGGTCGTCCTGCATGTTACCCGGCTCGCCGCGCATGTGCATGAGGCATACCGGCAGGCCGGTATCCGCGGCAGCATCCAGGGCGCCATCGCGTTCCAGGGCTCGCACGTCGTTGATCAGCCCGGCACCGAGGCGCGCCGCTTCACGCATGACCGCCGGGGTGGAGGTATCGACCGAGATGACCACATCGAGGCGGCTGTTGATCGCCTCGACCATGGGGGCTACCCGCTCCAGCTCCTCGGTCACCGATACCGCGCGCGCGCCCGGCCGCGTGGACTCGCCGCCGATGTCGATCAGCGTCGCGCCTGCGGCAACCATCGCTTCGGCATGACGCAACGCCTCATCGCGCTGGTTGAAGCGCCCGCCATCGGAGAAGGAATCGGGGGTGATATTGAGAATACCCATGACATGGGTACGCGACAAATCAAGAACCCGGTTGCCGCAAGGCAACCGGGTCGGGTACTGCGCTGAGCTCATAGATGCCCTTAGTGTTGAGCCGCTGGACCGCCGATCGGCGATTCCGGGCGATCACCCTGGGCAGCAGGCTTGCCCGAAGCCGAGTCATCATCCCAGTCGCGCGGTTCGCGGGGGGTACGGCCGGCCATGATATCGTCAATCTGCTCGGCGTCGATGGTCTCGTACTTCATCAGCGCTTCGGCCATGGCATCGAGCTTGTCACGGTTGTCGGTGAGCAACTGCTTGGCCGTGGCGTAGCACTGGTCGATGATGCTGCGCACTTCCGAGTCGATCAGCTTGGCGGTTTCGCCGGAAACGCTGGCGTGCTGGCTGGCAGCACTGCGGCCCAGGAACACCTCGCCTTCTTCCTCGGCGTACATCAGCGGGCCGAGTTTTTCGGAAAGCCCCCACTTGGTCACCATGTTTCGGGCGATCTGGCTGGCACGCATGATGTCGTTGGACGCGCCGGTAGTGACACCGTCGAAGCCCAGGGTCATTTCTTCGGCAATACGGCCGCCGTACAGCGAGCAGATCTGGCTGATCAGTGCGCGCTTGGACAGGCTGTAGCGGTCTTCTTCCGGCAGGAACATGGTCACGCCCAGGGCACGACCGCGCGGAATGATCGAAACCTTGTAGACCGGATCGTGCTCAGGCACCAGGCGACCGACAATGGCGTGGCCAGCCTCGTGGTAGGCGGTGTTCTGCTTTTCTTTCTCGGACATGACCATGGTCTTGCGCTCGGCGCCCATCATGATCTTGTCCTTGGCCAGCTCGAACTCTTTCATTTCGACCAGGCGCTTGTTGGCGCGCGCGGCAAACAGCGAGGCCTCGTTGACCAGGTTGGCCAGGTCTGCACCGGAGAAGCCAGGGGTACCACGGGCAATGACCGCCGGGTTGACGTTCTCGCCGACCGGCACCTTGCGCATGTGAACCTTGAGGATCTGCTCGCGACCACGAATGTCCGGCAGGCCAACCACCACCTGGCGGTCGAAGCGGCCGGGGCGCAGCAGAGCCGGGTCGAGCACGTCCGGACGGTTGGTAGCGGCGATGACGATGATGCCATCGTTCATCTCGAAACCGTCCATCTCCACCAGCAACTGGTTGAGGGTTTGCTCACGTTCGTCGTGACCGCCACCCATGCCGGCGCCACGGTGGCGACCAACGGCGTCGATCTCGTCGATGAAGATGATGCACGGGGCGTGCTTCTTGGCCTGCTCGAACATGTCGCGCACACGGCTGGCACCGACACCGACGAACATTTCCACGAAGTCCGAACCGGAAATGGTGAAGAACGGCACCTTCGCCTCGCCGGCGATGGCCTTGGCAAGCAAGGTCTTACCGGTACCGGGCGGGCCGACCATCAGCACGCCACGCGGGATACGGCCGCCCAGGCGCTGGAACTTGCCCGGGTCGCGCAGGAACTCGACCAGCTCGCCGACCTCTTCCTTGGCTTCGTCGCAACCTGCAACGTCGGCCAGGGTGGTCTTGACCTGGTCTTCGGACAGCAGGCGCGCCTTGCTCTTACCGAAGCTCATCGGCCCGCCCTTGCCGCCCGCGCCGCCCTGCATCTGGCGCATGAAGAACATGAACACGGCGATGATCACCAGGATCGGGAAGCTCGCCACCAGCAGCTGGGTCCAGATGCTCTGCTGCTCAGGCTGCTTGCCTTCGACGATGACGTGGTTGTCGACCAGGTCGCCGATCAGGCCGTTGTCGGTAATGGCCGGGCGAACGGTCTTGAAATTGTCGCCGTCGGCGCGCTTGCCGGTAATGATGTAGCCGTCGACGGTCACACGCTCGACCTTGCCATCCTTGACCTGCTGGATGAAGTCGGAATAGTTGAGGGTCTGCGGCTCGTTAGGGCTGGAGAAGTTGTTCATCACTGTCACCAGGACAGCTGCGATGATCAACCACAGGATCAGATTCTTTGCCATGTCGTTCAATTCGCTACCCTCTGAGGTCGGCGCACGACGCAGCCGTTCCTCGCATGATATTCATCGCCCTAACTTACTACATTACCTACGCAGCCGCAGGCACCGTCTGTAACCCTTTGTGAAAGCTAGACTACACGAAGTTCGGACGATCCTGACGCAGCGGCCGATTGGAAATAACTATCGGCCACCACGCTTCACGCCTTTCATGCCCCCTTGAAACCCCTGCCCAGCAGGTACTGCTCGCGGGAACGGTCACGCGACGACGACGGCTTGCGCATCTGTACCTTGTCGAACTTGCTGCGCACGTCCTTGAGGTACACGTCAAAACCTTCGCCCTGGAAAATCTTGATCAGGAAATCGCCGCCGGGCTTTAGCACGCGGGTTGCCAGATCGAGGGCCAGCTCGCAGAGGAACATGGCACGCGGCATGTCCACCGCAGGCGTACCACTCATATTGGGGGCCATGTCGGAAATCACAAGGTCCACGTGCGAATCGCCGACGGCCTCGAGAATGCGCTGCAGCACTTCATCGTGGGTGAAATCGCCCTGGATGAAGGTCACATCGGGGATCGAGTCCATCTCCAGGATGTCGGACGCGATCAGGCGGCCCTGGCCACCAATCAGACGACTGGTCACCTGCGACCAGCCACCAGGAGCCGCGCCGAGGTCGATCACGCTCATGCCAGGGCGGATCAGCCGGTCCTTTTCCTGGATCTCCAGCAATTTGTAGCTCGCACGCGAGCGGTAGCCATCCTTTTGTGCCTGTTTCACAAAAGGATCGTTGAAATGCTCTCGCAGCCAGTTTGCGCTGCTTTTGGAACGTTGTACCACGGGGCACCTCGATGATATGCGTCGTGATTGACTGGGCGGAGCCGGTGGCCCTCGGGTAAAATGCCGGTCAATTTTACAGAATCAGACGGAAAGGGTCAGATTATGCCGCTCAATAACGAGCAGAAGAAGCAATACAAGTCCATTGGTCATGACCTGAAGCCGGTCCTGATCGTTGCTGGCAACGGTTTGAATGAAGGCGTCATCGCCGAACTGGAGCGCGCCCTGATCGACCATGAGCTGATCAAGGTCGAAATTCGCTCGGAAGACCGCGAAGAGCGGGCCGAGACCATTGCCGAACTGTGCAAGGCCGGCCGTGCCGAGCTGGTGCAGACCATTGGCAAGAAAGCCCTGATCTACCGCAAGAACCCACAGCCGAACAAGCAGCTGTCCAACATTCACCGTTACAAGTAACGGCAAAGGGGCTGCGGCGCAGCCCATCGCCGGCAAGCCAGCTCCCACAGGTACGGCGCATGGCCTGAATTCGATGCGGTCGGTGTGGGAGCCGGCTTGCCGGCGATGGGCCGCAAAGCGACCCCAGCGATCTCGAGCCGTTTAGCGGCGCACCTTGACCGGAACCGGCTGGGCCACCAGCACGATGCCGGAAAAGCCCAGCACCAGGAAACAGAGCAGCTGCCAGCGCTCGCCAACGGAAATACCGTAGCGCAAGGTGTAATACCCCACGCAGGCACCGAAGCCGAGCAACAGCATCTGGCCACGGAACTGCTGCCACCAGGCCGACAGGCCGTCCACCCTTGCCAGCACCGCCAGCTGGGTCAACAAGCCAAGCAGCGCCACACCGATCAACCAGCGGTCGATCTGCCCGGCGATATCCTGCACCAGCAGCGGCGCCAGGCCACTGACCTTGAGCGCGGGCACCAGCCCCACGTGAAACACCCACAAGCCACCGACCCAGAAAACCTGGGCCAGCTGCCAGAGGATCCCCTCGAGGGATGGCGCCCGCAGGCGCCGGTCAGATGTGCTTGACTTCGACAATCTCGTACTCGACCGTCCCGCTAGGCGTCTTGACGACGACAGTATCACCTTCTTCCTTGCCGATGATGGCACGGGCAATCGGCGCACCGCTCGAGAGCTTGCCCTGCTTCACGTCAGCTTCATCCTCGCCGACGATCTGGTAGGACACCTCTTCATCGGTTTCGGTGTTGGCCAATACCACTGTGGTACCGAAAATCACCTTGCCGGTGTGAGGGATGGTGGTCACATCGATCACCACCGAGTTCTGCAGGCGGCCTTCGATATCGCGGATACGCGCCTCGACCATGCCTTGCTCCTCACGGGCGGCATGGTATTCGGCGTTTTCCTTGAGATCGCCCAGTTCGCGCGCTTCGCCGATGGCCTGGCTCAGGCGCGGGCGCTCGGTCTTGCTCAGGAACAGGTGCTCCTCTTCCAGGGCGCGAGCGCCCTGGACGGTCATAGGGTACTTGGTAATGCTCATGCTTTCAGTCCTGCATGCAGATCCTGCAGGCGACGAACGGTCTTTTCCGGACCGAATTTCAGCGCCTCGCAGATGGCTTCACCGGCCGCAATGGTAGTGGTGCAGTAAATCTTGTGCTGCAGCGCATTGCGACGAATCGAGTAGGAATCGGCGATCGACTGGCGGCCTTCGGTGGTGTTGATGATCAGCGACACTTCGTCGTTCTTGATCATGTCGACCACGTGCGGGCGACCTTCGGTCACCTTGTTCACACGGCGCACTTTCAGGCCAGCCGCTTCGATAACCTTGGCAGTGCCGGCAGTTGCAACCACTTCGAAGCCCAGGGCGATCAGATCGCGGGCAACGCCAGCCACTTGCGGCTTGTCGTCGTCACGCACGCTGATGAAGGCGGTACCGCCAGTCGGCAGCACTTCGCTGGCACCCATCTGGGCCTTGGCGAAGGCTTCACCGAAGCTGTCACCGACACCCATGACTTCACCGGTCGATTTCATCTCAGGGCCGAGGATCGGGTCAACCCCCGGGAACTTGGCGAACGGGAAGACGGCTTCCTTGACGCTGTAGAAGTTCGGGATGATTTCCTGGGTGAAGCCCAGCTCTTTGAGGGTTTTGCCAGCCATGACGCGGGCCGCGATCATCGCCAGGGAGGTGCCGATGCACTTGGAGACGAACGGCACGGTACGCGAAGCACGCGGGTTGACCTCGATCACGTAGATCTTGTCGCCCTGCAGGGCCAGCTGCACGTTCATCAGGCCGACCACGCCCAGCTCCAGGGCCATTTTCTTGACCTGTACGCGGACTTCGTCCTGCACTTCCTTGCTCAGCGAGTAAGGTGGCAGCGAGCACGCCGAGTCACCGGAGTGAACGCCGGCCTGTTCGATGTGCTGCATGATCGCGCCGATCACCACGTCGGTGCCGTCGCACACCGCATCCACATCCATCTCGATGGCGCAGTTGAGGAAGTGGTCGAGCAGTACCGGGCTGTCGTTGGACACCTGTACGGCTTCACGCAGGTAGCGCTTGAGCTCGTCCAGTTCGTAGACGATTTCCATGGCACGGCCGCCCAGCACGTACGACGGGCGCACTACCAGCGGGTAGCCGATGCCGCCAGCGGCGCTGATGGCTTCTTCTTCGCTGCGCACGGTGGCGTTTGGCGGCTGCAGCAGGTTCAGGCGCTGAACCATCTGCTGGAAGCGCTCGCGGTCTTCGGCGCGGTCGATGGCGTCAGGGCTGGTACCGATGATCGGTACGCCGGCTTCTTCCAGGGCGCGGGCCAGTTTCAACGGGGTCTGGCCGCCGTAGTGGACGATCACGCCTTTCGGCTTCTCGACGCGGCACACTTCCAGCACGTCTTCCAGGGTCAGCGGCTCGAAGTACAGGCGGTCGGAGGTGTCGTAGTCGGTGGAGACGGTTTCCGGGTTGCAGTTGACCATGATGGTCTCGTAACCGTCTTCACGCAGCGCCAGTGCGGCGTGTACGCAGCAGTAGTCGAACTCGATACCCTGGCCGATACGGTTAGGGCCGCCACCCAGGATCATGATCTTGTCGCGGGTCGACGGGTTGGCCTCGCACTCTTCCTCGTAGGTGGAGTACAGGTAGGCGGTGTCGGTGGCGAACTCGGCAGCGCAGGTGTCGACGCGCTTGTAGACCGGGAACACTTCCAGCTTGTGGCGGTGACGGCGCAGGTTCTTGTCGGTGATACCCAGCAGCTTGGCCAGGCGCTGGTCGGAGAAGCCCTTGCGCTTGAGGCGCAGCATGTAGTCCTTGTCGATCGACGACAGGGCCAGGGTCTTGACCTTCTCCTCTTCCTTGATCAGGTCTTCCATCTGCACCAGGAACCACATGTCGATGCCGGTCAGGTCGAAGATCTGCTCGCAGGTCATGCCGGCACGCATGGCGTCAGCCACGTACCAGATACGCTCGGCGCCCGGTACGGTCAGCTCGCGCTTGAGGATGCTGCTGGCTTCAGGGTTGGCCAGGTCGACTTTCGGGTCGAGGCCGCAGGCGCCGACTTCCAGGCCGCGCAGGGCTTTCTGCAGGGACTCCTGGAAGGTACGGCCGATGGCCATGACTTCACCCACGGACTTCATCTGGGTGGTCAGGCGGGCGTCGGCTTTCGGGAATTTCTCGAAGGCGAAACGCGGCAGCTTGGTGACGACGTAGTCGATC
The DNA here is from genome assembly GCF_002453565.1 of Pseudomonas sp. UBA6753. NCBI lineage: Bacteria > Pseudomonadati > Pseudomonadota > Gammaproteobacteria > Pseudomonadales > Pseudomonadaceae > Pseudomonas > Pseudomonas sp. UBA6753. The sequence continues at coordinate 58,244 of NZ_DKHD01000002.1, forward strand.
GACGGCTCGAAGGACGCTGGGGTGCGGCCGCCGGTGATGTCGTTCTGCAGTTCGTCGAGGGTGTAGCCGACAGCCAGCTTGGCAGCGATCTTGGCGATCGGGAAGCCGGTGGCCTTGGAGGCCAGCGCCGAGGAACGCGAAACGCGCGGGTTCATCTCGATCACGACCATGCGGCCAGTGTTCGGGCAGATACCGAACTGCACGTTGGAACCGCCGGTTTCCACACCGATTTCACGCAGCACCGCCAGCGAGGCGTTGCGCATGATCTGGTATTCCTTGTCGGTCAGGGTCTGTGCCGGGGCAACGGTGATCGAGTCACCGGTGTGCACGCCCATCGGGTCGAAGTTCTCGATCGAGCAGACGATGATGCAGTTGTCCTTCTTGTCGCGGACCACCTCCATCTCGTATTCCTTCCAGCCGATCAGCGATTCGTCGATCAGCAGTTCCCTGGTCGGCGACAGGTCCAGGCCACGGGCGCAGATTTCTTCGAACTCTTCACGGTTGTAGGCGATACCACCACCGGTGCCGCCCATGGTGAACGACGGACGGATGATGCACGGGAAGCCCAGGCGCTCGAGGACGGCGTTGGCTTCTTCCATGCTGTGGGCGATACCGGAGCGCGGGCACTCCAGGCCGATGTCCTTCATCGCCTTGTCGAAGCGCGAGCGGTCTTCGGCCTTGTCGATGGTGTCGGCGTTGGCACCGATCATTTCCACGCCGAACTTTTCCAGAACGCCGTGGCGCTCCAGGTCCAGGGCGCAGTTCAGTGCAGTCTGGCCACCCATGGTCGGCAGCAGTGCGTCCGGGCGCTCTTTCTCGATGATCTTGGCCACCGACTGCCACTTGATCGGCTCGATGTAGGTGGCGTCGGCCATGGCCGGGTCGGTCATGATGGTGGCCGGGTTGGAGTTCACCAGGATGACGCGGAAACCTTCCTCGCGCAGGGCCTTACAAGCCTGGGCGCCGGAGTAGTCGAATTCGCAGGCCTGGCCGATCACGATCGGGCCAGCGCCGAGAATCAGGATGCTTTTGATGTCTGTACGTTTTGGCATGGTTGTCACTCAAATCCGGGGTCAGTCGGCAAGCCGCTTTGAACAATCTGGGTCAGGCGCTTCCGGGCGCGGCGCAAGCCGGCCCGGGGCCTTGAAGCAGGATGCTCAGCGGCGCTTGGCCATGGCATCGATGAAACGATCGAACAGTGGCGCGACGTCGGTCGGGCCTGGGCTCGCTTCAGGGTGGCCCTGGAAGCTGAACGCGCTCTTGTCGGTACGCTCGATACCCTGCAGGGTGCCGTCGAACAGCGACTTGTGGATGGCGCGGACGTTGCCCGGCAGGGTGGCCTCGTCAACGGCAAAGCCGTGGTTCTGGCTGGTGATCATGACCACGCCGGTGTCCAGGTCCTGGACCGGGTGGTTGGCACCGTGGTGGCCGTGGCCCATTTTCACGGTCTTGGCGCCAGAAGCCAGTGCCAGCAGCTGGTGGCCCAGGCAGATGCCGAATACCGGGATCTCGGTCTCGAGGATGTCCTTGATCGCCTGGATGGCGTAGTCGCACGGCTCGGGGTCGCCAGGGCCGTTGGACAGGAACACGCCGTCCGGGTTGAGTGCCAGCACTTCGCTGGCCGGGGTCTGGGCCGGCACCACGGTCACGCGGCAGCCACGGGCAACCAGCATGCGCAGGATGTTCAACTTGACGCCGTAGTCGAAGGCGACCACGTGGTATGGCAGGTCAGCGGCTTCGATAGTCGGGTGGCTGTCGGTCTTCAGTTCCCACACGCTGGAGCGCCACTCGTAGCGTTCCTTGGTGGAAACGACCTTGGCCAGGTCCATGCCCTTCAGGCCCGGGAAGGCGCGGGCAGCGGCGATGGCGGCTTCTTCGCTGATGTTGTCACCGGCGAGGATACAACCGTTCTGAGCGCCCTTTTCACGCAGGATTCGGGTCAGGCGACGGGTGTCGATGCCAGCGATGGCGACGACGTTGTTGGCCTTGAGGTACTCAGGCAGCGACTGGCTGTTACGCCAGTTGCTGGCCAGCAGCGGCAGGTCACGAATGACCAGGCCAGCGGACCAGACGCGGTTCGACTCGGCGTCTTCCGGGGTAGTACCGGTGTTGCCGATGTGCGGGTAGGTCAGGGTAACGATTTGCTGCGCGTAGGAAGGGTCTGTAAGGATTTCCTGGTAGCCGGTCATAGCGGTGTTGAATACCACCTCACCGACGGTCTGACCGTCGGCACCGATAGCTTCACCGCGGAAAATACTGCCGTCGGCAAGGGCGAGTATGGCTGGCTTTGTCAAGAAGACCTCCCGTAAATCAAGCATGAAAGGGCGATCGCAGGTTGCAAAAAAGCGGAGTGACGTATGGACACGTCACCCCGCTTTCATGTGCTGAATTCAATTCGCTGCGCGCTTTTAGTGGACACACTAAAGCTGTAGCTTACAGAAAAGTGCGTTTTCGGTCTACCGCGGATGTGCCTCTAAAACACATCAATGCGACAGGCTGACATCTGTGCCGGCTTCTTCGCGGGCTTGCCCGCTCCCACAAGGCTCCACAAACCTCCAGGCTTGCGCTATCCCTGTGGGAGCGGGCAAGCCCGCGAAGAAGCCAACACCACTCCAACTGCTTAACGCAGCTCGAGCACATCCTGCATGTCGTACAGGCCAGGCTCACGCCCGTCCAGCCACAGCGCCGCACGCACGGCGCCCTTGGCGAAGGTCATGCGGCTGGAAGCCTTGTGGGTAATCTCGACGCGCTCACCTTCAGCAGCGAACAGCACGGTATGGTCACCCACCACATCACCGGCACGCACGGTGGCGAAGCCGATGGTCTGACGCTCACGCGCACCGGTCTGCCCTTCACGGCCATACACGGCCACTTCCTGCAGGTTGCGACCCAGCGCCTGGGCAACCACTTCACCCATGCGCAGCGCGGTGCCCGACGGCGCATCGACCTTGTGCCGGTGATGCGCTTCGAGGATTTCGATATCCACATCGTCACCCAGCACGCGCGCCGCGGTATCCAGCAGCTTCAGGCACAGGTTGACGCCGACGCTGAAGTTGGCGGCGAAGACGATCGGGATTTCCTTGCCGGCTTCGGCCAACTGCTGCTTCTCTTCTGGAGTGAAGCCAGTGGTGCCGATGACCATCGCCTTGCCCGCCTTGCGGCAGAACGCCAGGTTCTTCAGGGTTACCGAAGGGTGGGTGAAGTCGATCAGCACGTCGAACTCATCGACCACCTTGCTCAGGTCGTCGGAAATCGGCACACCAATACGGCCCAGGGCCGCCAGCTCACCAGCATCAGCCCCTACCAGCGAGCTGTCCGGGCGGTCGATCGCCGCCGTCAGGCCCGCCTGGGGAGCCTGCTGCTGCACGGCTTCGACGAGGGTCTTGCCCATCCGCCCTGCCGCGCCCATCACTGCAATACGTCGCATAGCCATTTCCTTGTCAGAGATCGCCGAAGAAGCGCTTCACGCCATCGAACCAGCCACTGGCCTTGGGCGAGTGGGAGCTATCGCCTTCCAGCGAATCACGCAGCTCTTCGAGCAACTCGCGCTGGCGGCGGCTGAGGTTGACCGGGGTTTCCACCGCCACGCGGCACAGCAGGTCACCCGCACCACCACCACGTACCGGGGCAACACCCTTGCCGCGCAGGCGGAACTGCTTGCCGGTCTGGGTACCTTCCGGGATCTTCAGCTTCACCCGACCATCGAGGGTCGGCACTTCCAGCTCGCCACCCAGGGCGGCATCGGTGTAGCTGATCGGTACTTCGCAGTACAGGTGCTTGCCATCACGCTGGAAGATCTCGTGCTCACGTACGTTGATCACCACATACAGGTCGCCAGTCGGGCCACCATGGGTACCAGCCTCGCCCTCGCCCGACAGGCGGATGCGGTCGCCGGTATCGACACCTGCCGGCACCTTGACCGACAGCGTCTTGTATTCCTCGACACGACCTTCGCCATGGCACGAGGTGCAGGGGTCGGTAATGATCTTGCCCTGGCCATGGCAGCGCGGGCAGGTCTGCTGTACCGAGAAGAAGCCCTGCTGCATGCGCACCTGGCCGATACCACCACAAGTCGGGCAGGTGGACGGGGTCGAGCCCTTCTTGGCACCGGAGCCGTCGCAAGGCTGGCAGTTGACCAAGGTGGGCACGCGGATGCTGACCGTGGTGCCACGCACCGCCTCTTCCAGGTTCAGTTCCAGGGTGTAGCGCAAGTCGCTGCCGCGCTGGGCGCCGCCACGCGAGCCGCCGCGGCCGCCACCGAAGAAGTCGCTGAACACATCGCCGAAGATGTCGGAGAAGTTGGCACCGCCGAAACCGGCGCCACCGCCCCCCATGCTCGGGTCTACACCCGCATGGCCGTACTGGTCGAAGGCCGCACGCTTGCTGGCGTCAGACAGCACTTCGTAGGCCTCGTTGGCTTCCTTGAACTTGTCTTCCGACTCTTTGTCGCCCGGGTTACGGTCCGGGTGGTACTTCATCGCCAGGCGGCGGTAAGCCTTCTTGAGGTCAGCTTCGCTGGCGCCGCGCTCGACACCCAGTACCTCATAATAATCACGCTTGGACATAGGTCATTTGCACCTTGTTGGGCGTCTGGCATCTGCGCCGCGCCATCAGCACCTGCCTTTTGCCCACCAGGGCCACTGACAGATGCTGTAAAAATTCTCGAATTCCAGATACGCCAACGCGGGAGCAAGCCCCCGCGCGGCGACATCCTACCAGCTCACCACCAAACGGCGGTGAACCGGCCGACAACATGCAGGGATTACTGCTTGTTGTTGTCTTTCACTTCTTCGAACTCAGCGTCAACCACGTCATCGTGCTTGGCTTCCGGTTCGGCCTGCTGCGCGCCGCCCTGAGGCTGCTCTGCCGACTGCTCGGCGTACATCTTCTGGGCAACCGGTGCCGATACCTTGGACAGCTCTTCGACCTTGGCGTCGATGGCAGCCTTGTCGTCGCCTTTGACAGCGGCTTCCAGGGCAACAACGGCAGCCTCGATGGCGGTTTTCTCTTCGGCGGTAACCTTGTCACCAGCGTCAGCGACCATCTTGCGGGTCGAGTGAACCAGCGCATCACCCTGGTTACGGGCAGCGGCCAGCTCTTCGAACTTGCGGTCTTCCTCGGCATTGGCCTCGGCGTCACGCACCATGCGCTCGATCTCTTCGTCCGACAGGCCGGAGTTGGCCTTGATCACGATCGACTGCGACTTGCCGGTGGCCTTGTCCTTGGCGCTGACGTGCAGGATGCCGTTGGCGTCGATGTCGAAGGTTACTTCGATCTGCGGCACGCCACGCGGAGCCGGCGGAATGTCAGCCAGGTCGAACTTGCCCAGCGACTTGTTCTGGGCAGCCTGCTTGCGCTCACCCTGCAGTACGTGAATGGTCACGGCACCCTGGTTGTCATCGGCAGTCGAGAACACCTGCGACTTCTTGGTCGGGATGGTGGTGTTCTTCTCGATCAGCGAAGTCATCACGCCACCCATGGTTTCGATACCCAGGGTCAGCGGGCTGACGTCCAGCAGCAGTACGTCTTTCACGTCACCGGCCAGCACGGCGCCCTGGATGGCAGCACCCATGGCCACGGCTTCGTCCGGGTTGACGTCCTTGCGTGCTTCCTTGCCGAAGAAGTCGGCAACGGCTTTCTGCACCAGCGGCATGCGGGTCTGACCGCCGACCAGGATCACGTCGTCGATCTTGCTGGCATCGATGCCAGCGTCTTTCAGAGCGATGCGGCAAGGCTCGATGGTACGGGCAACCAGGTCTTCGACCAGAGATTCCAGCTTGGCACGGGAAATCTTCACGTTCAGGTGCTTCGGACCGGTAGCGTCTGCAGTGATGTACGGCAGGTTCACGTCGGTCGACTGAGCGGAGGACAGTTCGATCTTGGCCTTTTCAGCGGCTTCTTTCAGACGCTGCAGCGCGAGCGGATCGTTCTTCAGGTCCATGCCGGACTCTTTCTTGAACTCGTCGACGAGGTAGTCGATCAGGCGCATGTCGAAGTCTTCGCCACCCAGGAAGGTGTCGCCGTTGGTAGCCAGTACTTCGAACTGGTGCTCACCATCGACTTCGGCGATTTCGATGACCGAAACGTCGAAGGTACCGCCACCCAGGTCATAAACGATGACGGTGTGGTCGCCCTTGGCCTTGTCCATGCCGTAAGCCAGCGCAGCGGCAGTCGGCTCGTTGATGATGCGTTTTACGTCCAGGCCAGCGATGCGACCGGCATCCTTGGTGGCCTGACGCTGGCTGTCGTTGAAGTACGCCGGAACGGTGATGACCGCTTCGGTAACTGGCTCGCCGAGGTAGTCTTCGGCGGTTTTCTTCATTTTCTTCAGGACTTCGGCGCTGATCTGCGGCGGAGCCATGTCCTTGCCGCTGGCTTGTACCCAGGCGTCGCCGTTGCTGGCCTTGACGATCTTGTAAGGCACCAGCTTGATGTCTTTCTGCACCACGTCTTCTTCGAAGCGACGGCCAATCAGGCGCTTCACTGCGAACAGAGTGTTGTGCGGATTGGTGACCGCCTGACGCTTGGCCGACTGACCAACCAGGATTTCGCCATCATTGGCGTAGGCCACGATCGAAGGGGTGGTACGCGCACCTTCGGCGTTTTCGATGACCTTGACGTTACCGTTTTCCAGAACAGAGACGCACGAGTTGGTGGTCCCCAGGTCGATACCGATGATTTTACCCATGTTAACTCTCCCGAAACTTGAATTTGGTAGCAGCGACTACTTTGGCCAACTGCAGTAATACTTGAAGGCTTGACACCTAGATGGGGATGCCCGGAAGGATTTCAAGCCTTTTCATCAATCGAGGGCTGCGCCGCGCTCGGCGCCTTGCTGACCACCACCATGGCAGGGCGCAGCAGGCGGCCGTTGAGCAGATAGCCCTTCTGGAAGACGTTCAGCACGCTGTTCGGCTCGACTTCGGCGTTTTCCTGCATGGCCATGGCCTGATGATGCTCTGGATTGAACGGCTGGCCGTGCGGGTCGACTGCTTCGAGGTTGTAACGCTTGAGGGTGTCCTGGAACATCTTCAGGGTCAGCTCGACGCCTTCGCGGATCTGCTTGACGTGCTCATCGTCGGCACTGGAGTGCGCCAGGGCCAGTTCCAGGCTGTCGATCACAGGCAGCAGGTCGCCCGAGAACTTCTCGAGGGCAAACTTATGGGCTTTCTCGACGTCCTGTTCGGCACGACGGCGAGCGTTCTGCACGTCGGCAACGGCGCGCAGCGCCTGGTCCTTGGCGGCGGCCAGCTGCTCCTCGAGTTCCAGGACGCGGGCGTCGGCAGCATTACCTGCACCGGTCTCTTCGACGTTAAGGTCTTTCTCGTTCAGCTGTTCGTCAGCCATGGGGTCTCTCCTGCGCAATTTTGTGGACTGCGAGCCAGGCTCGCCTTGGATGTCGGCTATATGGGGCCGGAAAAACCAGCTTCAAGGGGCAAGGTGGTTTTCCCGGCTGCAACAGAATCTGCCAAGGGGCATTGGCAGGCCTGAAAAAAGTACTGTATAAATAACCAGACCTGACTTTCGGGAGCCGCCCCATGCTGGTGCACCTGTCCATTCACAACTACGCCATCGTCGAGCACCTCGACCTCGAAATCGCCCGCGGCATGTCCGTCATCACCGGCGAGACCGGTGCCGGCAAGTCGATCATGCTCGACGCCCTCGGCCTGGCACTGGGCGACCGGGCCGACAGCGGCGTGGTGCGCCCCGGCACGGACAAGGCAGACATCCTCGCCACCTTCGATCTGGTGGACATCCCCGAGGCGCATGCCTGGCTGGCCGAGCGCGACCTGGACAACGACGGCCTGTGCATCCTGCGCCGGGTGATCACTGCCGAAGGCCGCAGCCGCGGCTACATCAACGGCACGCCCTGCCCGCTCGGCGACCTCAAGGCGCTGGGCGAGTTGCTGATCGATATCCACAGCCAGCACGAGCACCAGTCACTACTCAAGACCGACACCCACCGCCGCCTGCTCGACGAGTACGCCGGCGCCGTCGACCTGGCCCGCCAGGTACAGCTGGCGGCCAAGCGCTGGAACCAGACCCGCCTGGAACTGGAGCGCCTGTCCAACTCCGGCGACGAGCAGCGCGCCCGCCATCAGCTGCTGAGCTATCAGCTGGAGGAACTGGACAACCTCGGCCTGGGCGAACACGAGCTGGAGCAGTTGGAGCAGGAACACAAGAACCTGACCAGCGCCGAAGCCCTGTTCGGCATCTGCCGCCAGGTCATCGACCAGTGCAGCGAGAGCGATTCGGGCAATGTGCTCAGCGCCCTCACCTCCAGCCTCAACCGCCTGGGTGCCGCCACCAATTCGCCAAAGGCACTGGGCGAAGCAGCCAACCTGATCGCCAGTGCGCAGATCCAGGTCGAGGAAGCCGTGGGCGAGCTCAACCGCTTTCTCGACAACTTCGACGCCGACCCCATGCGCCTGCAGGCACTGGAAGAACGCCTCGACACTATCTATACGCTGGCGCGCAAACACCGTGTGCACCCCACCGAACTGCCCCACCTGCAACAGCAGCTGATGGAAGAGCTGGAGGGCCTGAACGCCAGTGACGAGTCGATCGAGCGGTTGGGTGAAGAGCTGGCCGCCTTCGCCCAGCACTATAAAGAGAAGGCTCGCGAGCTCAGCGCACTGCGCCAACAGGCTGCCCAGCAGCTGGCAGTGGCCGTCGAGCAGGAGATCCAACGCCTGGGCATGCCCGGCGGGCGCTTCTGCATCGCACTTACCCCCAATGAGGGAGCAGACCTTTCGCCTCATGGCCTGGAGCAGATCGAACTACTGGTCAGCGCCAACCCTGGCCAACCGCTCAAGGGCCTGGCCAAGGTGGCTTCAGGTGGCGAACTGTCCCGCATCAGCCTGGCGATCCAGGTAATTACCGCGCAGACCTCACGCATTCCAACCCTGGTGTTCGACGAAGTCGACGTCGGTATCGGCGGCCCTACTGCCGAAATCGTCGGCCAACTGCTGCGCCGCCTGGGCGAACGCGGCCAGGTGCTGACCGTTACCCACCTGCCGCAGGTGGCGGCACAAGGGCATCACCACCTGTTCGTGCACAAGGTGCGCAACAGCGACACCACCCACACCGCCGTGGCCAACCTGGGCAAACGCGAGCGAGTGGAGGAAGTGGCACGGATGCTGGGCGGCATAGACCTGACCAAGGAATCCCTGGCGCATGCGCGCAAGATGGTGGTAAGCGGCAAGGCCTGAGCCCTCATTTTTCAGGACAATTCGCGGGCACGCCCGCTCCCACAGGTACGCCACAGATTTCAGGTCCTGTGATCATCCTGTGGGAGCGGGCGTGCCCGCGAAGAGGCCAGTACCGACAACACATCTTCCAACCCCAGAAAGCACAAAGGCGACCCGAAGGTCGCCTTTGCCATTCATAACGATAAAAAATCGTTACTTCTTTTTACGCACATACAGGACCAGATTGTGGTCCACCAGCTCGTAGCCATGCTCGGCCACGATTTCGCGCTGGCGCTTCTCGATCTCGGCATCCATGAACTCGATGACTTCACTGGTGTCCACGTTGACCATATGGTCGTGGTGACCGCCATCGGCCAGCTCGAACACCGCATGACCGCCGTCGAAGTTGTGGCGAACCACCAGACCCGCCGCTTCGAACTGGGTCAGTACGCGGTAGACGGTGGCCAGGCCCACGTCCTCGCCAGCCTCCATCAGCGCCTTGTAGACATCCTCGGCGCTCATGTGACGCTGCTCGGTGGAGTCGAGCATCTGAAGGATCTTGACTCGAGGCAGGGTCACCTTGAGACCGGCTTTGCGCAATTCGCTATTTTCAACCATGGTCAGCTTTCTCGCCGATGCTGCTTCGCAGCTTCTCTTAATACGGGTATGATCGGGGTTTACGTTGTCCAGCCAAGATAGTGGAAGTCGCCCACCGATGCAAAACACCAAGCTCTTGCTAACCAGCCTCACCCTAGTGGGACTGCTCGCACTCGCCGGTTGCTCGTTTCCCGGGGTTTACAAAATCGACATCCAGCAGGGCAATGTCGTTACGCAAGACATGATAGACCAATTGCGCCCCGGAATGACCCGCCGGCAAGTAAGGTTTATCATGGGTAACCCGCTGATCCAGGACACCTTCAACACCAACCGTTGGGATTACCTGTACAGCCTGCAGCCAGGCGGCGGCAAACGCCAGCAAGAACGCATGAGCGTGTTCTTCAACGAAAGCGACCAGTTGGTCAGCCTTTCTGGCGACTTCATGCCAGGCGTCAGCCGCGACCAGGAAATCCTCGGCGGCAGCAGCGACACCACGGTCAGCCCCGCCAACCAGCCAGAGCAGCCAGCCGTGCAGCCTGAAGAAAAACCAGCCAAGCCAGGCTCGGTGGAAGAATCCATCCAGCGCGAGATCGACACCATCGAGACCACCCCGGTCCCGACTCCGGCTCCGCTGGAAACCTCGCCTCAATAAGCGGCGAGCAGATACAAAAAAGCCCGGACCTGGTCCGGGCTTTTTGTTGCCACCTTTTCAGTCAGGCATTCAGCTGCTTGGCACGCTGGCAGAACGCATCCACCAGCGTATTGGCCGCCTGGTTGAACAGCGGGCCCAGGGTCGCGCGCACCAGCGGGCCGGCATAATCGAACGACAGGTCCAGGCTGATCTTGCAGGCCTTGTCCCCCAATGGCTTGAACACCCACAGGCCATGCAGCTGAGTGAACGGCCCCTCTTCCAGGTTCATCTCGATGGACTGCCCCGGCACCAGTACATTGCGCGTGACGAAGTGCTGGCTGATGCCGCCCTTGGCAACATCGAGCTTGGCGCGCATGTGCGTGTCGCTGGCTTCGATCACCGTCGAGGCCGAGCACCAAGGCAGGAACTGCGGATAGCTGGCCACATCGTTGACCAGATCGTAAAGCGCCTGGGCAGGGTATGGCAGCAGGGCGGAGCGTTGAATATGGGTAGTCATCCAGGCATCACTTCCAAGGCTGGGTGGCGGCGCTTCGCAGCGTGCCGAAAACAGGTTCTGTCGCAAGGACAGGGGCTGTATTGTCCGGTATTCATTGCAGTGGCTCAAGCACACCGAAATCCCATAGCCGACAACGCGGCGACTGCCTATAATGCCGCCCCTATGGCTAAACAAAAGAAACATCCGACCGGGACCATCGCGCAGAACAAGAAGGCGCGACACGATTACTTCATCGAACACAAGTTCGAGGCCGGGCTGGTCCTGTCCGGCTGGGAAGTAAAAAGCCTGCGAGCCGGCAAGGCGCACCTGACTGACAGCTATGTGCTGCTGAAGGACGGTGAGGCCTGGCTGTTCGGCAGCCACATCACCCCGCTGACCACGGCCAGCACCCACGTCATCGCCGACCCCATCCGCACTCGCAAGCTGCTGCTGAACAAGCGCGAGCTCGAGCGCCTGGAAGCGGCCGTGGCGCAAAAGGGCTACACCTGCGTGGCCCTGGCGCTGTACTGGAGCAAGCACCTGATCAAGTGCGAAATCGCACTCGGCAAGGGCAAGAAGGAATTCGACAAGCGCGACACCATGCGCGAGCGCGATTCCAACCGCGAGCTGCAGCGGGCTGTGCGGAACAAGGGCAAGGAAGAGTAATACCTCTTCTTCAGCCTGCTTCGGCCTCTTCGCGGGCTCGCCCGCTCCCACAGGTATCGCGCCGCCTTCAGGTCCGGCGCATCTCCTGTGGGAGCGGGCAAGCCCGCGAAGATTCCAACACCGATCTCAACGCCCGCTACGCCGCTCCGCCCGCGCCACTCGCTGCGCTTCTTCGTGCGCCTCTTCCAGCACCTCCTGCACATACAGAATGTGCCGGCTGGACACTTCCCGCGCATCCTCCGCCCTGCCCTCGACTATCGCCAGGTACAGCTCCCGGTGCTGGCTGATCAGCATGTCCCGGGTCTCGGTCCGTTGCTGGTACATGCCGCCGATGTTGGTCACCACGTTGCGCTTGAGCAGGTCGAACAAGCCCCGAATGGTGTGCAGCAGCACGGCATTATGGCTGGCCTCGGCAATCGCCAGGTGGAAGCGCGCATCGGCCGCGCCCTCCTCCGCCCGGGTCACTTCGTCGGCCCTGGCATAGCAGTCCTGCAGCGCATCGAACGCCGCCTTCAGCCGCGCCCGGTCCGGCTGGGTCGCGCGCTGGGCCGCGTAGTAGGCGCAGGAAGCCTCCAGGGTATGGCGGAATTCGAGCAGGTCACGCTGCGCCTCGGCACTGTGCTCGAGCAGCTGCAGCAACGGGTCGCTGAAAGTGGACCCCAGGGACTCGGCGACAAAATTGCCCCCACCCTGGCGGCTGACCAGCAGCCCCTTGGCCACCAGCTTCTGGATCGCCTCACGCAGTGACGGGCGGGACACGCCGAACTGCTCGGCAAGGACGCGCTCGGCCGGCAGCCGCTGCCCCGAGGTCAGCGTGCCCTCCAGAATCATCCCTTCCAACCGATCGACAATGTCGTCGGACAGGCGCCGCTGGCGGACCTGATCAAAAACCATCACATGCTCTCCACAAACCCCCGGCAGATTTCAGGGGCGCCTATTCTCGCCGATCCAGATCGCGCAAACACCCACCAGGCGACGATTTTCCCTGCCCACCAGGCGCCCGCTCATCGGCACGCGACCAAAGTTTTGCACGGGACAAATTGACACACCCACGAAGACGCTTTTAACCTAGCGCCCAGCCATTGTAAATTGGTCTTACCAATTATCCAATGCCAGTGCCTGACCAACAACAATTAGGGGCCACCCCATATGCAAACCTGGCAACAAATCTATAGTCCGCTTGGTAGTCTTGGCCTGTCCGCACTGGCGGCGGTCATTCCCATCGTCTTCTTCTTCCTTGCCCTCGCCGTGTTCCGCCTCAAAGGCCACGTGGCCGGCAGCATCACCCTCGCATTGTCGATCCTGGTGGCGATCTTCGCCTTCCAGATGCCTGTCGACATGGCATTCGCCGCCGCAGGTTATGGCTTCCTCTACGGCCTCTGGCCGATTGCCTGGATCATCGTTGCCGCGGTGTTCCTGTACAAACTCACGGTCAAGAGCGGCCAGTTCGAAGTGATCCGCAGCTCGGTGCTGTCGATTACCGACGACCAGCGCCTGCAAGTGCTGCTGATCGGCTTCTGCTTCGGTGCCTTCCTGGAAGGTGCGGCAGGCTTTGGCGCACCGGTGGCAATCACTGCCGCGCTGCTGGTGGGCCTGGGCTTCAACCCGCTGTACGCCGCCGGCCTGTGCCTGATCGCCAACACCGCGCCAGTGGCCTTCGGCGCCCTGGGCATCCCGATCATCGTGGCCGGCCAGGTCACCGGCATCGACGCCTTCCACATCGGCGCCATGACCGGTCGCCAGCTGCCACTGCTGTCGCTGTTCGTGCCGTTCTGGCTGGTATTCATGATGGACGGCCTGCGTGGCGTGAAGGAAACCTGGCCTGCCGCCCTGGTCGCCGGCCTGAGCTTCGCCGTCACCCAGTACTTCACCTCGAACTTCATCGGCCCGGAGCTGCCGGACATCACCTCGGCCCTGGCCAGCCTGATCGCCCTGACCCTGTTCCTGAAGGTCTGGCAGCCCAAGCGTTCGTTCGCCGAAGCCAAAGGCAGCGTCGGCGCCGCCGTGGTTCAGCCAAGCGGCAGCCAGCCAAGCCCCTACAGCTTTGGCGAGATCTTCAAAGCCTGGTCGCCGTTCCTGATCCTCACCGTGCTGGTCACCATCTGGACCCTGAAACCGTTCAAGGCGGCCTTCGCCCCGGGCGGCGCGATGTACAACTTCGTGTTCAACTTCGCCATCCCGCACCTCGACCAACTGGTGATCAAGACCGCACCGATCGTCGCTGCGCCAACCGCCATGCCAGCGGTGTTCAAGCTCGACCCGATCTCTGCCACCGGCACCGCGATCTTCCTCTCGGCGCTGATCTCCATGGCCGTGCTGAAGATCAATTTCAAAACTGGTCTGACCACTTTCAAGGAAACCTTCTGGGAGCTGCGCTGGCCAATCCTGTCGATCGGCATGGTGCTGGCCTTCGCCTTCGTCACCAACTACTCGGGCATGTCCTCGACCATGGCTCTGGTGCTGGCCGGTACCGGTGCCGCGTTCCCGTTCTTCTCGCCGTTCCTCGGCTGGCTGGGCGTGTTCCTGACCGGTTCCGACACCTCGTCCAACGCCCTGTTCAGCTCGCTGCAGGCCACCACCGCGCACCAGATCGGGGTCAACGACACTCTGCTGGTAGCGGCCAACACCAGCGGCGGCGTGACCGGCAAGATGATCTCGCCGCAGTCGATCGCCGTGGCTTGCGCCGCCACCGGCCTGGTTGGCAAGGAATCCGACCTGTTCCGCTTCACCGTCAAGCACAGCCTGTTCTTCGCCACCATCGTCGGCCTGATCACTCTGATCCAGGCCTACTGGCTGACCGGCATGCTGGTTCATCACTAAAGTGAAAGGGGCCGGGTGCCATCGCGCGCCCGGCAATCCCCACACGCAACGCTGCGAGAATCCATGATCATTTCCGCCTCTACCGACTATCGCGCCGCGGCCCAACGCAAGCTGCCTCCCTTCCTGTTCCACTATGCCGACGGCGGCGCCTACGCCGAGCACACCCTGCGCCACAACGTCTCGGACCTGGCCAGCATTGCCCTGCGTCAGCGCGTGCTGAAGAACATGTCCGAGCTCAGCCTTCAGACCAAACTGTTCGACGAAACCCTGAGCATGCCGGTGGCCCTGGCCCCGGTCGGCCTCACCGGCATGTACGCCCGCCGTGGTGAAGTGCAGGCGGCGCGCGCGGCGGCTGCCCACGGTATTCCGTTCACCATGTCCACCGTGTCGGTGTGCCCGATCGAAGAAGTGGCCCCGGCCATCGACCGGCCGATGTGGTTCCAGCTGTACGTGCTCAAGGACCGCGGCTTCATGCGCAACGCCCTGGAGCGGGCCAAGGCCGCCGGGGTAAAGACCCTGGTGTTCACCGTCGACATGCCGACACCCGGCGCCCGCTACCGCGATGCCCACTCTGGCATGAGCGGCAAGAACGGCCCGCTGCGCCGCGTGCTGCAAGCCATGACTCACCCCGAGTGGGCATGGGATGTCGGCGTGATGGGGCGCCCGCACGACCTGGGCAACATTTCCACCTACCGTGGCAACCCCACCGGCCTTGCCGACTACATTGGCTGGCTGGCCAACAACTTCGACCCATCGATCTCCTGGAAAGACCTGGAGTGGATCCGCGAGTTCTGGGACGGCCCGATGATCATCAAGGGCATCCTCGATGCCGATGACGCCCGCGATGCGGTCAGGTTCGGTGCCGACGGCATCGTCGTGTCCAACCACGGCGGCCGCCAGCTCGACGGCGTGCTGTCCAGCGCCCGTGCCCTGCCGGCAATTGCCGATGCGGTCAAAGGTGACCTGAAGATCCTCGCCGACTCCGGCATCCGTAGCGGCCTCGACGTGGTGCGCATGATCGCCCTGGGCGCCGATACCGTACTGATCGGCCGCGCCTTCCTCTACGCCCTTGCCGTGCACGGCCAGGCCGGGGTGAAGAACCTGCTGGAGCTGTTCGAGAAGGAAATGCGCGTAGCGATGGTGCTGACCGGCGCCAAGTCGATCAGCGAAATCACCCGCGACTCGCTGGTACGCGAACTGGGCGCCTGAACGCCCGCAAGAACGACCGCCTGATTGACCCGGGGCATGTGGCGCACAGACGCCACGGCCCCGCGAGGAGACTGCATGAGCCTGCCCGCCGCGTTCCTGCGTGATGCCGAGCGCCTGATCCCCGCCGAACGCCGCTTCGACGACCCCACCTCCACCCTGGCCTTCGGCACCGACGCCAGCTTCTACCGGCTGATCCCCAAGCTGGTGGTGCGCGTCGAGTCCGAAGACGAAGTGGTAGGCCTGATCAAACTGGCCCAACGCGAGCGGGTGCCGGTCACCTTCCGCGCCGCCGGCACCAGCCTGTCCGGCCAGGCCATCAGCGACTCGGTGCTGATCGTGCTGGGCGATAACTGGAACGGCCGTGAAATCCGCGGCCAAGGCGAGCAGATCCGCCTGCAGCCCGGCGTCATCGGCGCCCAGGCCAATGCCTGGCTGGCCCCCTTCGGGCGCAAGATCGGCCCCGACCCAGCCTCGATCAACGCCTGCAAGATCGGCGGCATCGTCGCCAACAACGCCAGCGGCATGTGCTGCGGCACCGCGCAGAATACCTACCACACCCTGGCCGGCCTGCGCCTGGTGCTGGCCGACGGCACGCGCCTGGACAGCGAAGACCCGGCCAGCGTCGCCGCGTTCGAGGCCAGCCACGCCGACCTGCTGGAAGCACTGGCCCTCCTGGGCCGCGAGACCCGCGCCAACACTGCACTCGCCGAGCGCATCCGGCACAAGTACCGGCTGAAGAACACCACCGGCCTGTCGCTGAACGCGCTGGTGGACTACGACCAACCGCTGGATATCCTGCAGCACCTGCTGGTCGGTTCCGAAGGCACCCTGGGCTTCATCAGTGCCGTCACCTATGACACCGTGCCCGACCACCCGCACAAGGCCAGCGCCCTGCTGGTGTTCCCCAGCGTGGAAAGCTGCTGCCGCGCGGTGACCGTACTCAAGCGCCAGCCGGTCTCGGCCGTGGAGCTGCTCGACCGCCGCAGCCTGCGCTCGGTGCAGAACATGCCCGGCATGCCGCTGTGGGTAAAAGGCCTGTCGGACAATGCCTGCGCCCTGCTGATCGAGTCCCGCGCCGCCAGCCAGAGCCTGCTGCATGAACAGCTGCAACAGGTGATGGCTTCGATCGCCGACTTCCCGCTGGAACAGCAGGTGGACTTCAGCGAAGACCCGGCCGTGTACAACCAGCTATGGAAAATCCGCAAGGACACCTTCCCCGCCGTCGGCGCCGTGCGCCAGACCGGCACCACAGTCATCATCGAAGACGTCACCTTCCCCATCGAGCAACTGGCCGAAGGCGTCAACCGCCTGATCCAGCTGTTCGACAAGCACCGCTACGACGAAGCGATCATTTTCGGCCATGCCCTGGAAGGCAACCTGCACTTCGTCTTCACCCAGGGCTTCAACAGTGCCGAGGAAGTCGCCCGATACCAGGCCTTCATGGACGATGTGGCGCAACTGGTGGCGGTAGAGTTCGGCGGCTCGCTCAAGGCCGAGCACGGCACCGGGCGCAACATGGCACCGTTCGTGGAGCTGGAATGGGGCCATGACGCCTACCAACTGATGTGGAAGCTGAAGCGCCTGCTCGACCCCAATGGCATTCTCAACCCCGACGTGGTGCTGAGCGAGGATCCGGACATTCACCTGAAGAACCTCAAGCCGCTGCCCGCTGCCGACGAGATCGTCGACAAGTGCATCGAGTGCGGCTTCTGCGAACCGGTTTGCCCGTCCAAAGGCCTGACCCTCAGCCCGCGCCAGCGCATCGTCATGTGGCGTGACATCCAGGCCAAACAGCGCGCCGGCATCGACACCCGCGAACTGCGCCAGACCTACCAGTACCAGGGCATCGACACCTGCGCCGCCACTGGCCTGTGCGCCCAGCGCTGCCCGGTCGGCATCAACACCGGCGAACTGGTGAAGAAATTGCGCAGCCAGGCCGCCGAGCACGAAAAAACCGCCGATTGGCTGGCCGAACACTTCCACACCGCGCTGGGCGGCGCGCGCCTGACCCTGACCGCCGCCAACACCGCACGCAAGCTGCTCGGCGCCCCACGCCTGGGCCGCCTGAGCGCCTCGCTGAACAAAGCCAGCAAAGGCCGCCTGCCACAGTGGACCCCGGCGATGCCACAACCCCTGCGCCCACTGGACATCGGCCCGGCCAGCAACGATGCCCGCCCTCGCGTGGTGTACCTGGCCGCCTGCGTCTCGCGGGTGATGGGCCCGGCCTATGCCGACCGCGAGCAGAGCTCGCTGCTGGACAAGACCCGCGCCCTGCTGGAAAAGGCTGGTTACCAGGTGGTGTTCCCCGACAACGCCGACAGCCTGTGCTGCGGCCAGCCGTTCGCCTCCAAGGGCTATCCCGAGCAGGCCGAACACAAACGCCAGGAACTGATTGCAGCCCTGCTGCACGCAAGCCGCGGCGGCCTCGACCCGATCTACTGCGACACCAGCCCCTGCACCCTGCGCCTGGTGCAAGACCTGAGCGACACCCGGCTGGACCTGTACGACCCGGTGCGCTTCATCCGCACCCACCTGCTCGAGCGCTTGGAGTTCACCCCCCAGGACGAACCAGTGGCTGTGCATGTGACCTGCAGCACCCAACACCTGGGCGAAAGCCAGGCGCTGATCGATTTGGCGCGGCGTTGCAGCAAACAGGTGGTGATCCCGGAGGGCATACACTGCTGCGGCTTTGCCGGTGACAAAGGCTTCACCACCCCCGAGCTCAACGCCCACTCGCTGCGCAGCCTGAAGGATGCGGTGCAGTATTGCAGCGAAGGCATTTCCACCAGCCGCACCTGCGAGATCGGCCTGTCCAGCCATAGCGGCATCGACTACCACGGGCTGGTCTACCTGGTAGACCGCGTCACCCGGCCGCGTAGCATCTGACCGTTTAACGCAAAATCTAATAGCTGCCGCAATCCCCCGTGGGAGCGGGCAAGCCCGCGAACACCGGCGCAGCCGGTGTCATACACCGCACTGCCTGCTTCGCGGGCACGCCCGCTCCCACAGGTATCGCGCCGGCTTTGGGTCCACGCTTTACCTGTACACCGGCATTGGCCCGAACGTTCAACGCAAAATCTGATAGCTGCCGCACTCCCTGTAGGAGCGGGCAAGCCCGCGAACACCGGCGCAGCCGGTGCCATACACCGCATAGCCTGCTTCGCGGGCACGCCCGCTCCCACAGGTACCGCGCCGGCTTTGAGTCCACGCTTTACCTGTACACCGGCATTGGCCTGACCGTTCAACGCAAAATCTGATAGCTGCCTCAATCCCTGTGGGAGCGGGCAAGCCCGCGAACACCGGCGCAGCCGGTGTCATACACCGCATAGCCTGCTTCGCGGGCACGCCCGCTCCTACAGGTACTGCACCGGCTTTAGGCCCACGCTGTACCTGTACACCGGCATTGACCTGACCGTTTAACGCAAAACCTGATAGCTGCCGCAATCCCTGTGGGAGCGGGCATGCCCGCGAACACCGGCGCAGCCGGTGCCATCCCGCCAGCATCCCGATTGAACCCCCGCCATTCCCCCACAGTCCACCCTTACAGGCCCACCTTCCAGAGGCCCAGAAGGAGACTCCCATGAAAGGTACCGCGCTTTCGGCCCTGTTCGCGGCCGCCACCCTGCTGGCTTCGCCGGTGTTCGCCGCCGAAGACCTGTGCACCGCCAACCTGCAAAAGATCGACGACAGCATGGCCACCGCCGGCGCCACCTCCGAAGGCCTGGACAAGGCCATTACCGAGCACGTCGACAAAGCCAAGGCTGCCCAAGCCTCGGGCGACACCAAGGAATGCATCGCCATTACCAGCAAGGTCCTGGAGCGCCTGGAAAAAACCGAGAAAGGCAGCGGCACCAGCGGCGGCGGTAGCGGCGCGTGAGCCCAAAAGCGGGCGACCGGACCGGCTGTCGACGTCGCCCGCGCAATGGCGTATACTCCGCCTCACGTACCGTAAGGTGCGTTAGCCAAGAGCTAGTGTGGGGCCGATTAGGATTCGACGCCGGTAGCGAAACTCTAGGTGCATGCCGAGTTGGTAACAGAACTCGTAAATCCACTGTTGCAACTTTTATAGTTGCCAATGACACTTACTACGGCGAGGAAGGCTCTTACGCTCTCGCAGCGTAAGAAAAACCTACGCTTCTGGTAGCTTCGGCTCCAGCAATCACTAGGGGATGCCTGTAAACCCGAACTGATTGTCATACAGAACAGGATCGTCGCGTAGCACGTTGTGGGCGAAGTGACTAAAACTTACACAACTCATCCAAAGCACCCTGCCCGTCGGGCGGCTGCGGATTAAATCAGTAGACACGGCTAAGCATGTAGTACCGACAGCGGAGTACTGGCGGACGGGGGTTCAAATCCCCCCGGCTCCACCAATTTGTCTTCCCAGGAAGACCCAGAAAAGCCGTAAAGCCTAGAGAAATCAACGCTTTACGGCTTTTTTCTTGCCCGCGTTTTCCCAGCTGATCCCAGGGCATCCCACGGTTGACGGGGGCATATATGGGGGCATAAAACGCTCATCAGCTCGCTCGGAGAGGATGTGCCCCCAATGCCCCTGAAAGACACCAACTGCCGCAACGCCAAGCCCCAGGACAAGCCGTACCGCCTGTATGACGAACAAGGTTTGTACCTGGAAGTGCAGCCCAACGGAGGCCGTTACTGGCGCTTGAAGTATCGCTTTCTGGGCAAGGAAAAACGCTTGGCTCTTGGCGTTTACCCAGAGGTCGGCCTGCAGGAGGCGCGGCGAAAACGTGATGATGCTCGTGTCCAGCTCGCCAGCGGCCAAGACCCCTCACTGCAAAGACGCATGGCCAAGGTGGTCAGCCAGCTCGATCACCAGCACACGTTTGAGTCAGTTGCCACGCAGTGGCTGAGTATTCGCGAGTCCTCCTGGGACCCGGAGTACACCCGCACGGTGCGGCAGCGCCTTGAGCTCAATGCCTACCCCTGGCTGGGGAAACTCCCGATCAGCAGCATCAGCACGCCTATGCTGGTAGAAAACCTCCAGCGCATCATCAAGCGCGGCGCGCGCGAGACAGCACGTCGTGTTGCTCAGATCTACAAGCAAATTTTCGAGTTCGCCGAAGCTGCCGGCATCACCCCACCCAACCAGATTGGGAATCTCTCACGTACGCTCCCAGCCAAGCGGGTGAAACACTTTGCTGCCGTGACCGACCCTGAAAAGCTCGGCGCTCTGCTTAAAGCACTGGATAGCTATAGCGGAACGATGCCTGTTTGTTGTGCCTTAAAACTGGCTCCGTTGCTGTTCTGCCGACCCGGAGACCTGCGTCACATGGAGTGGTCGGAGGTCAATCTGGATACGGGCGAATGGTTGATTCCTGGTCACAAGATGAAAGGGCTTACTGCCACCAAACAGGATCGGCCGGATCATTTGGTTCCTCTCAGCCAACAAGCAGTCGCGGTTCTGCGCGAGCTGAAACCACTCACCGGCAGACATCGGTACGCCTTCCCCTCGGCACGAGGAGGCGACCGGCCGATGTCCAACAATGCCGTACTCAGCGCATTACGCCGCATGGACATCAGCGGCGACGAAATGACTGGGCACGGCTTTCGTGCGACAGCGAGAACCATAGGTGCGGAGGTGCTAGGATTTCGCCCCGATCTCCTGGAGCATCAGCTTGCTCACACGGTAAAAAATCCGCTGGGACGTGCGTACGATCGAACCACCTTCTTGCCGGAGCGCCGCGAAATGATGCAGACATGGGCCGATTATTTGGACTCGATAAAAAACTGAATGCGCGCTCGCGCCATCAGCCGGCCCCCTTGAAACCAGCACAAGCACCATCGCTTCGCATGAGTACGGGCTGAATTGCTAAACTGCGCGGATTTGGCGTCTGCAATGCGCCACGCATAGTTCAAAAGGAATTCCTGCCGATGTCAGCCTTATCAGCCTTGCTCACTACCTACCGCAGCGCTTCTGTCACCGAACGCGAAAAAGGTACTTACTTCGAAGAGCTGGTTTGCACTTATCTGCGCAACGAAGCCACCTACCGCGACCTGTACGAAAAGGTATGGACATATGCGCAATGGGCCAAGGAGCAAGGACTCAGCGGCAAAGATGCTGGCATTGATTTAGTGGCTCGCACCCAGGGCACCGGCCAATACCACGCTATCCAGTGCAAGCTGTATGCCGAGGACTACAAAGTCCAGAAGAAAGACATCGACAGTTTCTTTACCGCTTCGGGCAAAACGCCGTTCTCGCACCGCGTCATCGTTACCACCACTAACAACTGGAGCGAGCACGCCGAGGATGCGCTTCAAGGCCAGCAGCCCCCAGTCAGTAAGATCGACTTACAAGCCTTGGAAGACAGCCAAATTGACTGGGCCAAGTATCAACCCAATCAGGCAGTCGCCCTCAAGGCCAAGAAGCAGCTTCGCGATCACCAACAGACCGCACTAAACGCCGTAGCCGCCGGCCTCAAGGATGCCGAGCGCGGCAAGCTGATCATGGCTTGCGGCACCGGCAAGACCTTCACCAGCCTGAAGATTGCCGAGCAGCAGACCGGTAAGGGTAAGCGCGTACTGTTCTTGGTGCCCAGCCTGTCGCTGCTATCGCAGACCCTTACCGAATGGACGCAGGAAAGTACCACCCCGCTCCACAGCTTTGCCGTCTGCTCCGACAGTGACGTAGGCAAGAAGCGCAAAGCAGAGGATGACGCGGTTCAGGTGTTCACCCACGAGCTGCGCTACCCGGCTACCACCCAGGCGGATCGCCTCGCAGCGGAAATGCTCAAGCGCCACGATGCCGAGCACATGAGCGTGGTGTTCTCCACCTATCACTCCATCGACGTGATCAGCCGCGCCCAGCATGAGCATGACATGGCCACGTTCGATCTGGTGATCTGCGACGAAGCGCGCCGCACTACCGGCGCAACCTTTGATGATGACGACGAAAGCACCTTCGTGCGCATCCATGATGCCGACTACATCCGCGCCAGCAAACGCCTGTACATGACCGCCACGCCGCGCATCTATGGCGACAACGCCAAGCTCAAGGCTGAGTCCGGCGAAGTCACACTGTGCTCGATGGATGACGAGGCGCTGTACGGCAAAGAGCTGTTCGTCATCAACTTCTCCGAGGCCGTTCAGCGCGGCCTGCTCACTGATTACAAAGTGCTGGTACTCACCGTCGAGGAGAGCACCATCAGCCGCCGCCTTCAGGACATGCTGAAGGACGAGAACAACCAGCTCAAGGTAGATGACGCCGCCAAGATAGTCGGTTGCTGGAAGGCGCTGGCCAAGCAGGGACTGGCGGAAAACCTGGTGGGTGATGATCAACCCATGAAGCGCGCTGTAGCTTTCTGCCAGGTCATCTCGCCCAACTACAAGGGCACCAAGCACAAGGTCAGCTCGATCAACATCGCCAGCATGTTCCAGTCGGTGGTAGAAGCTTATCAGGAGTCAGAAAACATCGATGAGGCCTCACGCATCATCTGCGAAGCCGCACACGTCGATGGCGGCATGAACGCCAGTGCCAAGGAAGCCAAGCTCAACTGGCTCAAGGAAGAACCGCCAGCCAACACCTGCCGCATCCTCAGCAATGTGCGCTGCCTGTCTGAAGGTGTCGACGTGCCAGCGCTGGACGCCGTGCTTTTCCTCACCCCGCGTAATTCCCAGGTCGACGTGGTGCAATCCGTTGGCAGGGTAATGCGCAACGCACCGGGCAAGAAGCGTGGCTATGTGGTGCTGCCGGTGGTTATTCCTGCCGGTATGGAGCCCCATGAAGCGCTCAACGACAACCAGACCTATAAGGTGGTCTGGCAGGTGCTTCAGGCACTGCGCTCGCACGACGACAGCTTCGACGCCATGGTCAATAAGCTCGACCTGATTGGCTCTGACCCGCGCAAGATGGAAGTCATCGCCATCACCGACAAGGCCGAGAAAAAGGCCAGGAAAGCTAGTGGCACCAGCAACGGCCAGGCAGGCAAAGGCCAGTACGGCATTGGTGAGAAACGCGCTAAGTACGATGTCGAAGGCCAGATGACCCAGCAGGCCGAGCTGGCCTATGAGGTGGGGGAAATCGAGAAGGCCATCTACGCCAAGATCGTTGACAAGTGCGGCAACCGCCACCACTGGGAAGACTGGGCCAACGACATCGCCAAGATCGCCCGCACCCATATCGACCGCATTCAGGGCATCCTGGAGAACCCTGCCAACATCCAGGAAAAGACCGCATTCAATGCCTTCGCCACCGAGCTGCGCGACGACCTCAACGACAGCATCAGCGATGGCGAGATTGTCGAAATGCTCGCCCAGCACCTGGTAACCAAGCCAGTGTTCGACGCGCTGTTCGATGAATACAGCTTCGCCAGCCACAACCCCATGTCCAAGGCCATGCAAGGCGTACTGGACGCGCTTCATGAACATCACCTGGCCAAGGAAGCCGATACCCTGGATAAGTTCTACGCCAGCGTGCGGCAACGCGCTGCCGGCATCAACAATGCCCAAGGCAAGCAGAAGATCATCGTCGAGCTGTACGACAAGTTTTTCCGCAATGCCTTCCCCAAGATGACTGAGCGCCTAGGGATCGTTTACACCCCGGTTGAGGTCGTGGACTTTATTCTGCACAGCGTCAATCACCTGCTGCAGCAGGAGTTCAGCCAGACCTTGGGCAGCAAGGGCGTCCACATCATTGACCCGTTCACCGGCACCGGTACCTTTATCACCCGCCTGATCCAGTCAGGCCTGATCAAGCCGGACGAGCTGCCGCACAAATACAGACACGAGATTCACGCCAACGAGCTGGTACTGCTGGCCTACTACATCGCGGCCATCAATATCGAAGCGGCATACCACGGCGAAGTGATTGACGAATACACCCCGTTTGAAGGTATCTGCCTGACCGACACCTTCCAGATGTACGAAAAGGACGATTTGGTAAGCGCGCTGCTGGAGGACAACAGCGCCCGGCGTCAGCGCCAGAAGGATTTGGATATACGGGTGATTGTGGGTAATCCGCCGTATTCGGTTGGTCAAGGAGATGCCAATGCCAACAATGCCAATGTGCCCTATCCATCATTGGACGCACGCATTCGTGATACATACGGAGCGCGTTCTGAAGCAACCAACAAGAACTCGCTGTATGACAGCTACATTCGCGCCATCCGATGGGCCAGCGATCGTATCGGTGATGCCGGGATCATCGGCTTTGTTACCAACGCCGGCTTTGTAGATGCCAGCACTACTGACGGACTGCGGAAGTGCCTAAATGATGAGTTTTCCAGCCTGTATGTGTTCCATCTGCGCGGGAACGCCCGCACATCAGGTGAAACACGCCGGAAGGAAAAGGACAACGTGTTTGGCATGGGTAGTCGAGCGCCTATTGCCATCTCCCTATTGGTCAAGAATCCTAACGCAGAGGCTTGTGGCCAGATTAATTTCAACGACATAGGCGACTACCTCAGCCGTGAGGAAAAGCTGGAGAAGATCGCCGGCTTTAGCAGCGTGGCCGGCATCGAGCAGTGGCAGCCGATCACCCCGGATGAGCACGGGGACTGGGTTAAGCAGCGTGACGACAGCTTTAACCAGTTCATTGTGTTGGGCGAAAAGGACGACAAAAGCGCACTTACACTGTTCGACAACTACTCCAATGGCGTGAAAACTCAGCGTGATGCTTGGGCCTTCAATTCCTGCAAAGCCAAATTAGCGACCAATATGGAAGGCATGATTGGTTTCTACAACGCTGAAGTAAAGCGCTTCAATGCGGCGCATCCGGGGCTGGATACCAAGGGCCGTCAGGCTCAGGTGGATGGATTTATTGACACCGATCCGACACGCATCAGTTGGACTCGCGCACTGAAGCAGGATCTTGGCAAAGATCGCAACTATGCCTTCGAGGTCGACTGCTTGGTGCCTGCACTTTATCGCCCTTTCACCAAGCAATGGTTGTACTTCAACCGTCGATTCAACGAGATGGTTTACCAGATGCCGCGCATTTTTCCCGATGCCGTGGCTGAGAATTTGGTGATCGGCGTTTCTGCCACAGGTGAAAAGGTTGCATTTAGCGCCTTGATTTCTCGCCATGTACCAAGCCTTCACTTCGTGGATATTGAGGGTTCGCAGTGCTTCCCCCTGTACCTCTACGACGAAACCGCACAGGCCTCGAAAAAAGATCTCTTTTCCGAGCCCACTGAAGCCGGGCTGCGCCGGCGCGATGCCATCACCGATGCCGGCCTTGCACACTTCAATACCACCTACCCCGGCGAGCAGATCAGCAAAGAAGACCTGTTCTACTACGTCTACGGCATCCTGCACTCCCCAGACTACCGCGAGCGCTTTGCTGACAACCTGAGCAAAGAGCTGCCGCGCATCCCGGCTGTCAAGAAGGCCGCCGACTTCTGGGCTTTCAGCAAAGCAGGCCGCGCCCTGGCTGACCTTCACCTGAACTACGAAACTGTCGAGCCGTACCCGTTGACCATCGAGGCCAAGGGCACGCTGACCGATGCCGACTACCGAGTGGAGAAGATGAAGTTCGCCAAGAAGGGCGACAAAACCACAGTCATCTATAACCCCCGTATCACCCTCAAGGGCATCCCCGAGGTGGCTTGGGATTACGTGGTCAACGGCAAAGCTGCGCTGGATTGGGTAATGGAACGCCAAGCCGTGCGCACCGACAAAGCCAGCGGCATCGTCAACGACGCCAACGACTGGGCAACCGAAACCATGGGCAACCCCAAATACCCTCTGGAGCTGTTCCAGCGCGTGGTCACCGTGAGCTTGGAAACCCAGAAAATCGTCAAGGGATTGCCCAAACTCGATATCGGTACAGATGACTAGTTGAGTCCGATAAAACGCTGAGCACTCAGTCAACTATTGCCTTGGTTGGGCCACCCTTTCCCAACCAAGGCAGAGCACCTGCTGATTGCCAGCCCGGCACTCTCATGTTAAATAGTGTTCGTCCCAAGCGATCCATATCGATCCGCAACGGTCCGCCACGTCGCCCTGGTAACGATGTTAAAAACTTCGCCTCGTTCGCATCCGCTGAACGGCCCGCATCAGCTGCCCTTGGTTGATTTGCGTATCTGGCCAGGACACTCTCAGTCCGTTCTGCCACTAGAAGCCTTAGGGCCCTAGAACTTCTGTAGCCCACAACGACCTCCGACGCTACCGAACATCAATCTCGGAAACGCGCATATACCTATGCGTGTGGCAAATGCCCCTGCTCGCTATATAGCCAGCCGATATCCGTCTTTTACCCTTTTTAGCAGTAGTGCCGGAGGACGCTGCCCCACGCTTCAGAACCTAGGACTCAAACCTATGGCAATGCACGTTAGCAACTCTGACGATGTCAGCGACGATGACAAAATTCTTCGTTTGCGCGATGTCGAGGCAATCGTCGGCCTAAAACGTTCAACGATCTATCGGAAAATTTCGGAAGGCCTTTTCCCGCGACAGCGCCTTTTGTGCGGCTCCAGCGTCGGTTGGCGTAATAGCGAAGTCCAGGCTTGGATTCGGCAAAGGGAGGCGCTGTAATGCAGCGCCGAACACCTCAACAACCGGGCTGGATGATAGAACTCACAGCAGCGGTCGATATCCCAGCGGAAAAAATCCAGTGGATTTGGCCAGGCTGGCTGCCAAAGGCAAAGTTATCCATTCTTGCCGGCGCAGGTGGATGCGGCAAAACCACGCTGGCAATCTCGCTGGCCGCCACGCTCAGCAGAGGTGGTGACTGGCCAGACGGCAGCAAATGTGAGGCAGCAGGCAACATCGTAATCTGGAGCGGCGAGGATGGTATCGCTGACACGATCATTCCCCGCCTTACGGCTGCAGATGCAGACCTAACCCGCGTGCACATAATCGAAGGGCTAAGTGATCAGCGCGGGAACAGGCGACAGTTTGATCCTGCAGCCAACTTTGCCCTTTTGAATGAGGCAGCAGCACGTATTGACGGCGTTTCATTGCTGATTTTCGATCCACTGATCAATCTTATTCGTGGGGATATGCACCGAGCAAACGAGGTTCGGCAAGGGCTACAAATGGTAGTGGATTTTGCAGAGCGGCATTGTTGCGCTGTCCTCGGCATATCTCACCTGAGCAAAGGTACGGCCCAGTCCTCCGCCGCTAATCGTGTAATCGGCAGCCAGGCATTCTCCGCGCTCGCTCGCACTGTACTGGTGGCAGAGAAGGATCAAAATTCAGAAGCCAGGGTGCTTGTCCGAGCCAAGTCCAACGTTTCGATTGATAACGGAGGAATCGAGTATTTCGTTGAGCCCATCGTTATAGACGAGCAGTTGGAGACAACCTGCATCCGATGGGGAGAGGCCATCGATGGTAGCGCTGAAGCCATTCTCGCTGCTATCGAGCAAACGGGTGACGCCAGACCCGCATCAGCTACTCAAGAAGCGCGCAGCTTTCTTGAGGAGACGTTGCAAGCTGGGCCTGTTGCAATCAATGCGTTGATGGCTTTAGCTGAAGAACGTTGCATTTCTTCGGCGTCACTTCGCAGAGCCCAGAAACAGCTAGGTATACGTTCACACAAAACAGGTATGCAGGGCGGATGGGCATGGGAGCTTCCCACCGCTCCCTGAAGGCGCTCAACGCACGTCGAAGGTGCTCAATACTCGTGTTGAGCATCTTCGTTTTTATTGAACGCCTTCGACTCGCGAGAGAGTCTGTATGACTGATTCCGCAGATAAAACCCGGCACGCCAGGCGCACAGGTCGACCACGAACTACTTCCCAATGAAATAGAGATTGCCGTTCTTGTTGTAAATAGCGGCAGGTCGGAAGTCCGTAGGCCAATTCCGTCCAGGGTAGTATGCATATATCCATTCGGGCAGGTGACGAGCAATACCCGCCAGCGCATCCATGCCGTCCTTATCAGCTCTGCTAGCGTCAGCAAATAGTTCGCCTGAGGGATCGGTCAGGAAAATCGGGCCGTAGGCTTTCTCGGCCGAAATGAATGCTGGCGCAGCGCTCGCCGGAGCGTCGAACGGTGCAGGGTTCCCAGCAGCCAAATCTGCAAGCCTGTCGTATTTCTTGCCTGATCCGTCAGCGTACTTAGCCGGCTCATGACGCAACTTTGAGATTTTCCCACCGAAGTATTTTTCTCTCGCATCAAGCCAGGCCAACCTGACCAACGCAGATGCCTCCTTTGGGTTAGACGCGAGTTCCTCAGGCACCCACGCAGCAACCTGGTAATGATAGACAGGGCCAGCGCTGCCACCACCCAGCAAGAACAACCCGACGCCAAGAGAGGCTGCTCCTGCGCTGCTAAAACCAGTTGGAGGTGACACGTATCCCAAACCTGCCGTCGCCAGACCTCCAGAGCCTCCCGAAGACCCCAGCGCGCTCAAGTTATTTACCTCGTTCCCGACCATTTCCCTTGGAATATCGCGCTGACCATCGATGCGCATGGCTTCCAGAACCAGCATGGCATCGGACCATTTCTCGCGAGGAACATTTTTAGGTTCTGGCAACGTGACCCTCGGGGTACTGGAGCACCCAACTAGCGCAACCAACAGCAAGGTACCAACGCATCCCTTCACAGAAAAATGCACCGACATGAAAACTCCCTATTTTTATTCAGTGGTAGTACGGCACACGTAGTGCGCCGGAGACATCCGTCACTTGCCTGCCAGGTCATAGCGCCCAAAATTATCTGGACAACTTCAGCGGAAAATACCACCACCACTTAAACGACCGCAGATGATTTCTGCGAACCGACGTAGCGGTAAAGCGTTGTTCGAGAAACGCCATACCGTCGGGCAACATCGGTTACCTGTATCTCAGGATCTCTGAGAAGAGCTCGTATCTCACGTACCTGACGATCATCCAGCGCAGGCTTGCGTCCACCGTTTCTCCCACGGGCACGAGCCGCAGCCAGCCCTGCACGAGTTCGCTCTCGAATGAGGTTGCGCTCGAACTCCGCCAGGGCAGCGAACACGTGAAAGATCAGCTTACCGGCAGCGCTGGTGGTTTCGATTCGTTCGGTCATGGATTCGAAGGCCACCCCTTCCCGCTCCAAGCTACTGACAATCCCAACCAAGTCAGGCAGAGAACGACCGAGGCGGTCCAGTCGCCAGACAACCAGAGTGTCACCACTACGCAGAGCTTTTAGGCAATGCCCAAGCTCCGGCCTGTCCGCCGACTTGCCGCTTATGGTCTCCTCGTAGACTGTTGAGCACCCAGCCAGAGCAAGTGCATCTCGCTGCAGGTCGAGGTTCTGATCATCAGTCGACACTCGGGCATACCCAATCCGCTTTCCCATACGTTTTTCTCACACTGATTTCGGTACAGGAAAAGTGACAGGAAAGCGGTAAATCCCAAGTCCAAAAGATCTGTCGTTTTCAGAAGACGGCTGCACTGAACGTCAGAAGCCGACTGCACTATAGCAGCGGAGGGGTTGGATCCATCAGGCAACGACGGGCTGCTGCCGGCCATCAGCGGACGCAGGGAGGACTTTCCGCAACCGGCCGTTCGATGCGGCACCGATGGCCTTCGCGCAGGGGTAGTGAATCCGCCAGGATTGACTTGCGCTGCCCTACCTCTCACTAGTGAGGGGCGGCAGCGCATCAAGCGGTGAGCGCACTCCGGCACCGCCAACTTTCAGCACATGCGTGTAAATCATCGTCGTAGAGACGTCGGAATGGCCGAGCAGATCCTGCACGGTTCGAATGTCGTAACCGCTGCGGAGCAAGGCCGTCGCGAACGAGTGGCGGAGGGTGTGCGGTGTGGCGGGCTTCGTGATGCCTGCTTGTTCTACGGCACGTTTGAAGGCGCGCTGAAAGGTCTGGTCATACATGTGATGGCGACGCACGACACCGCTCCGTGGATCGGTCGAATGCGTGTGCTGCGCAAAAACCCAGAACCACGGCCAGGAATGCCCGGCGCGCGGATACTTCCGCTCAAGGGCGTCGGGAAGCGCAACGCCGCTGCGGCCCTCGGCCTGGTCCTTCAGCCACCATGCCCGTGCACGCGACAGCTGCTCGCGCAGGCTGGGTGCCAAGCTCTCGGGTAACATCAAGGCCCGATCCTTGGAGCCCTTGCCCTCCCGCACGATGATCGTGCCGTGATCGAAATCCAGATCCTTGACCCGCAGTTGCAAACCCTCACTGATCCGCATGCCCGTTCCATACAGAAGCTGGGCGAACAAACGATGCTCGCCTTCCAGAAAACCGAGGATGCGAACCACTTCATCCGGGGTCAGCACCACCGGCAAGCGCCGCGACGGCCGAGGTCTTCCGATCTCCTGAAGCCAGGGCAGATCCGTGCACAGCACCTTGCCGTAGAAGAACAGCAAGGCCGCCAATGCCTGACGATGCGTGGAGACCGAAACCTTGCGCTCGTTCGCCAGCCAGGACAGAAATGCCTCGACTTCGCTGCTGCCCAAGGTTGCCGGGTGACGCACACCGTGGAAACGGATGAAGGCACGAACCCAGTGGACATAAGCCTGTTCGGTTCGTAAACTGTAATGCAAGTAGCGTATGCGCTCACGCAACTGGTCCAGAACCTTGACCGAACGCAGCGGTGGTAACGGCGCAGTGGCGGTTTTCATGGCTTGTTATGACTGTTTTTTTGTACAGTCTATGCCTCGGGCATCCAAGCAGCAAGCGCGTTACGCCGTGGGTCGATGTTTGATGTTATGGAGCAGCAACGATGTTACGCAGCAGGGCAGTCGCCCTAAAACAAAGTTAGACATCATGAGGGTAGCGGTGACCATCGAAATTTCGAACCAACTATCAGAGGTGCTAAGCGTCATTGAGCGCCATCTGGAATCAACGTTGCTGGCCGTGCATTTGTACGGCTCCGCAGTGGATGGCGGCCTGAAGCCATACAGCGATATTGATTTGTTGGTTACTGTGGCCGTAAAGCTTGATGAAACGACGCGGCGAGCATTGCTCAATGACCTTATGGAGGCTTCGGCTTTCCCTGGCGAGAGCGAGACGCTCCGCGCTATAGAAGTCACCCTTGTCGTGCATGACGACATCATCCCGTGGCGTTATCCGGCTA
The DNA here is from genome assembly GCF_002453565.1 of Pseudomonas sp. UBA6753. Taxonomy (NCBI): domain Bacteria; kingdom Pseudomonadati; phylum Pseudomonadota; class Gammaproteobacteria; order Pseudomonadales; family Pseudomonadaceae; genus Pseudomonas; species Pseudomonas sp. UBA6753. Next base: position 89,822 of record NZ_DKHD01000002.1, read on the forward strand.
AGCGCGAGCTGCAATTTGGAGAATGGCAGCGCAATGACATTCTTGCGGGTATCTTCGAGCCAGCCATGATCGACATTGATCTAGCTATCCTGCTTACAAAAGCAAGAGAACATAGCGTTGCCTTGGTAGGTCCGGCAGCGGAGGAATTCTTTGACCCGGTTCCTGAACAGGATCTATTCGAGGCGCTGAGGGAAACCTTGAAGCTATGGAACTCGCAGCCCGACTGGGCCGGCGATGAGCGAAATGTAGTGCTTACGTTGTCCCGCATTTGGTACAGCGCAATAACCGGCAAAATCGCGCCGAAGGATGTCGCTGCCGACTGGGCAATAAAACGCCTACCTGCCCAGTATCAGCCCGTCTTACTTGAAGCTAAGCAAGCTTATCTGGGACAAAAAGAAGATCACTTGGCCTCACGCGCAGATCACTTGGAAGAATTTATTCGCTTTGTGAAAGGCGAGATCATCAAGTCAGTTGGTAAATGATGTCTAACAATTCGTTCAAGCCGACCGCGCTACGCGCGGCGGCTTAACTCCGGCGTTAGATGCACTAAGCACATAATTGCTCACAGCCAAACTATCAGGTCAAGTCTGCTTTTATTATTTTTAAGCGTGCATAATAAGCCCTACACAAATTGGGAGATATATCATGAAAGGCTGGCTTTTTCTTGTTATCGCAATAGTTGGCGAAGTAATCGCAACATCCGCATTAAAATCTAGCGAGGGCTTTACTAAGCTTGCCCCTTCCGCCGTTGTCATAATCGGTTATGGCATCGCATTTTATTTTCTTTCTCTGGTTCTGAAATCCATCCCTGTCGGTGTTGCTTATGCAGTCTGGTCGGGACTCGGCGTCGTCATAATTACAGCCATTGCCTGGTTGCTTCATGGGCAAAAGCTTGATGCGTGGGGCTTTGTAGGTATGGGGCTCATAATTGCTGCCTTTTTGCTCGCCCGATCCCCATCGTGGAAGTCGCTGCGGAGGCCGACGCCATGGTGACGGTGTTCGGCATTCTGAATCTCACCGAGGACTCCTTCTTCGATGAGAGCCGGCGGCTAGACCCCGCCGGCGCTGTCACCGCGGCGATCGAAATGCTGCGAGTCGGATCAGACGTCGTGGATGTCGGACCGGCCGCCAGCCATCCGGACGCGAGGCCTGTATCGCCGGCCGATGAGATCAGACGTATTGCGCCGCTCTTAGACGCCCTGTCCGATCAGATGCACCGTGTTTCAATCGACAGCTTCCAACCGGAAACCCAGCGCTATGCGCTCAAGCGCGGCGTGGGCTACCTGAACGATATCCAAGGATTTCCTGACCCTGCGCTCTATCCCGATATTGCTGAGGCGGACTGCAGGCTGGTGGTTATGCACTCAGCGCAGCGGGATGGCATCGCCACCCGCACCGGTCACCTTCGACCCGAAGACGCGCTCGACGAGATTGTGCGGTTCTTCGAGGCGCGGGTTTCCGCCTTGCGACGGAGCGGGGTCGCTGCCGACCGGCTCATCCTCGATCCGGGGATGGGATTTTTCTTGAGCCCCGCACCGGAAACATCGCTGCACGTGCTGTCGAACCTTCAAAAGCTGAAGTCGGCGTTGGGGCTTCCGCTATTGGTCTCGGTGTCGCGGAAATCCTTCTTGGGCGCCACCGTTGGCCTTCCTGTAAAGGATCTGGGTCCAGCGAGCCTTGCGGCGGAACTTCACGCGATCGGCAATGGCGCTGACTACGTCCGCACCCACGCGCCTGGAGATCTGCGAAGCGCAATCACCTTCTCGGAAACCCTCGCGAAATTTCGCAGTCGCGACGCCAGAGACCGAGGGTTAGATCATGCCTAGCATTCACCTTCCGGCCGCCCGCTAGCGGACCCTGGTCAGGTTCCGCGAAGGTGGGCGCAGACATGCTGGGCTCGTCAGGATCAAACTGCACTATGAGGCGGCGGTTCATACCGCGCCAGGGGAGCGAATGGACAGCGAGGAGCCTCCGAACGTTCGGGTCGCCTGCTCGGGTGATATCGACGAGGTTGTGCGGCTGATGCACGACGCTGCGGCGTGGATGTCCGCCAAGGGAACGCCCGCCTGGGACGTCGCGCGGATCGACCGGACATTCGCGGAGACCTTCGTCCTGAGATCCGAGCTCCTAGTCGCGAGTTGCAGCGACGGCATCGTCGGCTGTTGCACCTTGTCGGCCGAGGATCCCGAGTTCTGGCCCGACGCCCTCAAGGGGGAGGCCGCATATCTGCACAAGCTCGCGGTGCGACGGACACATGCGGGCCGGGGTGTCAGCTCCGCGCTGATCGAGGCTTGCCGCCATGCCGCGCGAACGCAGGGGTGCGCCAAGCTGCGGCTCGACTGCCACCCGAACCTGCGTGGCCTATACGAGCGGCTCGGATTCACCCACGTCGACACTTTCAATCCCGGCTGGGATCCAACCTTCATCGCAGAACGCCTAGAACTCGAAATCTAACGTCCGTTCGGGCATCGAGGTCCATGTCGGGGTGGGACGGGCCCGTGGCTTCAAGATCACTTGCAGTCCGACCGCGATGTCTTGGTTGCGCGAGAGGTTGTCGATATCCTCCACTTCCATCATCAACCCTGGATAATGCCGCCGCCGTCATCGCCGCCGACGCCCGTGCCGGGCTTTTCGGGCCTGTCAGGCTTGCTCGGCCTTCAGCCTGCCTGGGCGAGATCTCCGGCGGACGGATTAACGGCGGAGCTTCGCCGCCTTTCGTGCGTGTGAAGGCCGAAGATAGTTCTCTCAAAAACATCCGTTTATGAGAGATACCAAATGTCATTTTCAGAAGACGACTGCACCAGTTGATTGGGCGTAATGGCTGTTGTGCAGCCAGCTCCTGACAGTTCAATATCAGAAGTGATCTGCACCAATCTCGGCTATGCTCAATACTCGTGTGGGCTCTGTTGCAAAAATCGTGAAGCTTGAGCATGCTTGGCGGAGATTGGACGGACGGAACGATGACGGATTTCAAGTGGCGCCATTTCCAGGGTGATGTGATCCTGTGGGCGGTGCGCTGGTATTGTCGCTATCCGATCAGCTATCGCGACCTTGAGGAAATGCTGGCGGAACGCGGCATTTCGGTCGACCATACGACGATCTATCGCTGGGTCCAGTGCTACGCCCCGGAGATGGAGAAGCGGCTGCGCTGGTTCTGGCGGCGTGGCTTTGATCCGAGCTGGCGCCTGGATGAAACCTACGTCAAGGTGCGGGGCAAGTGGACCTACCTGTACCGGGCAGTCGACAAGCGGGGCGACACGATCGATTTCTACCTGTCGCCGACCCGCAGCGCCAAGGCAGCGAAGCGGTTCCTGGGCAAGGCCCTGCGAGGCCTGAAGCACTGGGAAAAGCCTGCCACGCTCAATACCGACAAAGCGCCGAGCTATGGTGCAGCGATCACCGAATTGAAGCGCGAAGGAAAGCTGGACCGGGAGACGGCCCACCGGCAGGTGAAGTATCTCAATAACGTGATCGAGGCCGATCACGGAAAGCTCAAGATACTGATCAAGCCGGTGCGCGGTTTCAAATCGATCCCCACGGCCTATGCCACGATCAAGGGATTCGAAGTCATGCGAGCCCTGCGCAAAGGACAGGCTCGCCCCTGGTGCCTGCAGCCCGGCATCAGGGGCGAGGTGCGCCTTGTGGAGAGAGCTTTTGGCATTGGGCCCTCGGCGCTGACGGAGGCCATGGGCATGCTCAACCACCATTTCGCAGCAGCCGCCTGATCGGCGCAGAGCGACAGCCTACCTCTGACTGCCGCCAATCTTTGCAACAGAGCCTCCGTCGCCATGCTCACCTCGCTTTGGTGCACACGAGTATTGAGCATAGTCGAGATTGGTGCAGATCACTTCTGATATTGAACTGTCAGGAGCTGGCTGCACAACAGCCATTACGCCCAATCAACTGGTGCAGTCGTCTTCTGAAAATGACAAGATCATTTGGAATAGGTGTGCCATAAACGACCGTTTACGGGACGGACGGGCTCGTCAATTTCAGGCGCTGAAAGCGACCGAAACCGAACCCCAGGATATTTTTCCTCGCTCAACATTTCCGTTAGCAGCTCAGCACCTGAGCTGAATGGAGGAATGACCATGAAGCATAGTTTCCACTCACATTTTGATCGGGACTTGACCAGGGCCGGTTCGGCGATCCTCAAGGAGGCAGTCCGACGCCGGCTCCTCAGTCAACACGAGGCAATGATCCACGACCATCAATGGGCACAGTTTAGTATTTACGCCAAGGAGTCTCATGAGGTGGATATCCTGGAGTTCGTCAATAAAAAACTGGTGCGGCAATACGGCGAAGAACTCTGCACGCAGGTGTACCACGGGAATCTTTCGGTGCAGACCGCGGAGGGTCTTCTTGAGACCGTGAGTTCAGTTATGGCCCTCGCGACCAGTGGTGAGTGGAAAGTCGTGATACCTGATATTGGCTTTCCTGGCCATGCACGGATTACGGCCCCACACAGCCTTGATCAAGCGAAGTTCGAAGCCGCAGTGGAAGATGTTCAGGCCCGCCTATCAGAGCATCTGGCGGTGGTGTTGATGTTAGTGCGGCACCTCGGCATCTCATTACATGAAGCTGTTTTCTTCGACGCCCAAGCGGCTCTAGAGGCAGCCAAGGAAGATGGATGTATTTCCCTGGAAAGCGGCAAAGAAGGGCCGTATATACAGAGGATAATTAACATCTGGATGCCAAAGCAGATCGCCGTTTTGGAGACGGCATCCGCCGTCCAAGATGTTCATCGCTATCCACAATCAAAGCAGACATGGCGGCTCTGGAAGCAGAACAGCTTTCCTGCTGCCAAGGAGATTTTACTTTTACATGGGCTGAGCTTCTGCGATTGCCGAGCAGCGTTTGCATGTGAGCTTTACAAGCAGTGGTCCGGTCATGAAGCCCCGATTCTTGCAGGGAGCGCTCCTAATATCGAGGATCTAGAGGCGCGGGATCACGTCGCCTACGAGCTCGGGAAATTGCGAATCTGGGAAACTGATGCGTACGTCGGTGCACGAGTTAACCTGCGAAAGGAAGCCGCCGCTACCAGTCGCTAAGTCATCACACAGCAATTTGGGATTAGATCAGACGCCCTTAACCTTGGCAGACCTCGAACCAAAGGAGTCAGGGTATGGATCGTTTTGAGCTGCTTGTATACGCCGTGCTTGCCATCATCAGTGCGCTGACTATCGCAGGTGTAATTGGCTATATAGTCGCAGCGCACCTGGACAAGAAGCACGGCGACGATTGAGCCTTCAGCGGAACGACCAGATACCTGCAAAAAATTGTCCGCTGCCCCTTGGCAGCGGGCGCTTACACAATCCATCGGCAAGGCACCCTACCGCTGCGATAAGCACTATTTCCCCAAGCCTATGAGGTCATGGGATGACTTTGGAAGGGCTGGCAGTTTCCCCGCCATAGCGAAAGTGACCAGAGCGCCGAAGCGTTCAGTTCAGCGACATGCACACCCGCCATGTGCCGAGCTAGCTTGCACAGCACGCTAAAACTCGTGCGCCGACTCGCAGGCAACATCTCATCTTGGGTTTTCCGAAAGCTGCCGGAGAGTGTCTAGCGACCTCATCTATCCGGAGCACCGCCATGGAATTTCGTCACCTCGGTAACGGGCAGTACTTCCCACCTATTGCACCAAACGGTCGGGTTTACGCTGTGCCTCTTGGGCAGGAAACCCAGGTAGAAATTTTCTGCCTGACCCCAGTAGGCATCATGGGCGCGGGCATCCAACTGCACTGGTCAGAAATAGTTGGTTGTTACCACGACGACGAATCCTGGGAGATCATCCCGCGCAACTACTCGGGACGAGGAATGCGCTTCCGCAGAGGCCTATCCTGCACCATGGTGATCGCAGGCAACGAGACCCTCACGACACACATCCAGGGCTACCCCATTCCCATGTGCGTAATGAACCGCATTGCATTCGAACAGCAGCGAGGCAGTGAGGGGTAGCGCGTAACCGTTACCACCCGCTACGCGACACGGGTACCAGCTCGGCCGACACCTACCAAAGATTATTTTATGAAAGTGAAGCCTTTCACTACTAATACAGACCACAGCTGGTCAACTGACTTGGTCGTAAGCGTCACTGCTAATAGCAAATACGGCCTCCGCCCCCCGCCTGCACGGGCCTGCTGGCTGACGGCGAGTAGATTTAGCGCCCTACACTGCTTATAGCCCGTACCCGTAGCCTTCCCTGACGAAGCGCAACAGCATGTCTCGCCGGAGGTCACTGCTGATACGCGAAAGCCCCGCCAGACCATGCTGCACGGGGTTTTCAGGCATTGAAATCGGATCAGATCCGTTCGGCACTGCTTATAGTGCACTCAGCCCATACTCCTCCGAGCAGAGATCGCCATGATTGAGCGCTTGATATCTAGACAGCTTTTTCTCATAGGCGACCAACGTTCGACGCAGCTGACGATTCTCACTGGCTATGCTGCGTATCTCAGCAAGACGCTCCTCAATCTGTAAAACGAGGCGACGGTAAGGGGATTTAACAAACTCAAACGAGGAAGCCGGATATTTGTGCTTGCCGTTGCCTTTAGGAATAGTCAGGGGCGCGAACTTGTTTTTTTGCCCTTGCAGTGGCACCAGTTTGCACCAGTAAATCGAATACGCATTCGGGCTCGTTTGCTTGATTGATACTGCAGCCACGACAGATTTAACCCCAGTCTTTTTGTATATATTCATGGACGCATCCATATAGCTTGCGGCCAGGCATCTCGCGTCCGCAAGCAACTGCTCGTACTGCTGATCCAGCAGGGTGACTATCGTCTGTGCTTCTTTACTCATGGCCAAGGCTCTATTCGCTGTAAGAGCCAAAATGGTGACCGATCGATGAGCACGCGGAATTCGATTTCAGACCGTTGTACCGTCGGAAATCTACCGAAAGTGGGTAATCTGACTCAGGCTTTCATCCGACCTAGCACCAGATGAGCGACGGATGACGACATGTCAGTCGCAGAGAAACATAACGCGCAAAGGATGCACAATAGATGACGACGGCAGCCTTGACCCTGAGCGGGACAAGATCAACATGTTAGAAGCACATGATAACGTGCGGGGGTGTATCCCTGCCTAGCCGCAACTGGCAGATCTATATCAGTTACGAGAGGCAGAAATTGACCAGGAACTGAATGGATGCGTTTGCAGTAAGTATAGAAATGCACCCGAGAAGAAACCTTGTTGCACTGATTATCCATGGGGATGAGCACCTCCCTGCCGCTCAATTGGCCTACAGTTCGGTATCTGACATCTATTAAGCTGGAGGACCAGTGCCGAATTTCAGCGTCGCCTGGCCGGAAGGCTAGAACAACCGCGTCAGCTCTTTGATCAAATGCTCGAGACTAAGCAGGATCAAGCCCGTTGATCCTGCTCAGCATTGAGTGACGGCTCTCCATCAAGCTGTCGCAGTTAACTTGGCAACTCCCCTCCCGATTCGTCATCCTGTTTTGCTTGCGATCGACGCTCCAAACTGGCCTTGCCTAAGGACAGAACAGGCTTACGGTTTGCTTCGCAGAAATTCGAACGGCAGTCTCCGAGGATCTGCTCGACGGTCAAGCCGGCGTCTGTCCAGGCCAAAACAGGCTTACCTCTGCTTCTCACCAGATTGTCCAAGTAGGTTTCAACCTTGGTGATCCGCTCCTTGTCGATGGTGATATAGCCGATCGGCACCGTAATGGCGCTCTCGACATCCGGCTGAACGTGATACTGCACGACGGCGAGTTGGCCGGGAACCAAGAAAATCTCCACCTGGGTCTGCAGGTCGTTGCCCTCGTACGCTATGGCATTCGGCAACCTGGTGTGGAAGCTCTGCTTCAGAGTTCCGAGGTCTTCCTTGCCCTCAAACGGCATGATCGCAGCGATGATCCCGCGCCCCTTTCGGTCCTCAGTCAGGCGCTTGGCGACTTCATTGCAGAACTCGTTCAGCAGGTACCCGTTTGCCCCCCAGAACGGTGCAGAACTGGAAAGCCAGAAGGCCCGATGAACTTCCCCTGGTTTCCAATCGGTGGAGAGGTCATCAAGCATGCGATCAAGGGTTATTTTATTGCTTAGGCTGAAAATCGGCCCGATTAAGGAACGCGTCGTGGGACTACCATATCCCGTCTTGCGGTTAGCGTGATCGATAAGCCAGCGGTTGATATCCAGACCGCGATCATCAATGTATTTGTCTAGGACATGGTCGTCGAACAGTGTGCAGTAGCGTATGAGGCTCATGCCTCTGGAAGGCATTTTCACGCTGTTGAGGTAGTCAGAAATCTTCGCCTCGACCTCCATCGATAGCGGCCGCTGGCGTGCTCCACTGACCCTCTCGGCAACCTTCTTCAGGACCTCGACGTCACCTTCCTTGGTGGGGCGCAGCCAGATCTCCAGGTCGATGGGAATCTGTACGAATCGGCCGGTACTGCAGCCGCCCACCTTGTACAGGCGGGTGTTCTTAATCTCATGCTCCTGGCGCCGGGAATGGTCCAAGAACGCACGGTACTGGCGGCCAAAGGCTTCGGTGATAGCCTCCGGTGCCGGGCTCTGGCTTTCGGCCGGAATGGGGAGTTGGCGCAGTCCGAAGCGACTGCGATTGTACGAATTGGACGGCATGATCGAAACCGTCAATGCCTCGAAAACGACAGTTTCCGTGCGTTCTTCGTACTTAGTGAGCCTGGGAGGAATCTCAGGATCACCATTGGTTCGGTCCATGAGAATGCCGGAGGGCGCCAGCAGGCCCTCATTAGTATAAGCGGCCAGCTTGTTCCTGAGCAGTGTCTCGATCAGTACCTCGCACTCCCGCTTGCTCAGGCCGAAGTACTCCTGGATCTCGCCGGGGAGTACCTCCTGAAGCGCGATGAGAAGCCGACAAGTGAACTCCTCAATTGCTGGCAGTGGGACTTCCTGCGTCCAAGCGCAGTTAATGTGATAGCTGTAGGCTGGGATTAGCAGCGAAATCGTGTTGCACAGGCGCACACCGCTTGTGTCAACAATTTCCATATCATCAAGCATGTTTGGCGGCCTCAATCACAGTGGTTCCGTCCACAAATTCGTAGCTTTCGTTGCCTGCGGCGCTCTTCTCGCTGATGAACGCCAAGACGTCGGCGAGGGATGAATTCGCGTTCGAACGCTCCCACATGTGCTTGGAGCCGATGACTACAAGGCGTTCTTGGGCACGGGACAACGCGACGTTGATCCGCGAGGCTTCGACCAGGAAGCCTTGCTTCCCTTCCGGGTTGTTCCTCACCAGAGACAGGATGATGATCGTGTTCTCCTGCCCCTGGTAAGCGTCCACCGTCTCGATCTTGATGAGATCGCGTATGGGGGCGGCCCACTCGGCCCTGGACAGTTCGTTCTCCAGCAGCTGCTTCTGCGCCCGGTACATGACGATGATGCCGATCGGAAATGGGTGCTTCTCCGTCTTCTTCGCACGGAGGCTTTCCAGCGACTCCGACCGGGCCAACTGTCTAAGGATGTCCCTGCATACCTCATACTCATGCCGGTTGGTCACCATCCCTTTACCATCGTTGTCCTCATCAACAGCCCGTGCCCCACTGCCGCTGTCGATCCATGTGACCGGCTTGTTCAGGGGGTAAGGAAGATCCTCGCACCATTCCGGGGCCTTCTTACGGTGGCTCTGGAGCTGATCCTTGTAGAAGCAATGGGAGATGATGTCGCCAATCGGCTCGATCATCCGGTACTGCGTGTCCAGGGTGAGGCCATCGTTGACGATGAATGCCCGTTCAAAGTCGGTTTTTCTCACCTCGGTTTCGGTGATACCGAGCAGTCTGGAAACGTGCCGGACATGTGCTTGCTCGTAGAACGGGGGCAACTGGCAGTGGTCCCCTACCAGCAAGACGCGTTTTGCACACTGCAGGGCAATCATGAGTTCAGAAGCCTGTGCTCGCCCGGCTTCGTCGACGATGACCCAGTCGAATTCCTGCTCTTCCAGGCTCAGCCACTTGGCGCCCATGCCCACCAAGGTACCGGCGACCAACTGACTCGACTTAACGAAGAACCGATCGAAGCTTGACGACGCTGACGCGAGAACGTCAATCCAGTCCTTGCTGATACCTATGAGCTGGTTCAGGCGCTGAATGGCAATCTGGTTGGTCACCCCATGGCGCATCGCGATGTGGTTCGTGAGTTCCGACCAGTACAAGGGATCCGTGATTTCCGGCAAGTCGAAATCATAGCCCCGAGTCTCGATGTTGAGCTGAATGTGCTCTTTAGACGACGTCAGGGCTTGCTTCAGCTCATCGAGGTGAGCCTGCCGCTCAGGGCTTAACTCTCGACTATTGCTCAGTTCGTTGATGCTACCCAGCAATACGGCAATGTTCGACAGCAGCGGGCTGATGCTGCGGTGGAGTTTGGCGACCTCATCGACGAACCCTTGGTCCAGCATCAGACGGCAAGCCAGCGCGTTGATACGATTTTCGTACTCACGCTGGAACTTGTAGCGCATCTTGCTCTGGATGGAGCTGGAGTGGCATTGCAGCAGCTTCTCGTCAATCTGGTGCTCGCGACCCAAACGCACTAGGCTAAGCGGGGTATCTAGCTCTTGGCACAACTCCTTGGCCTTGATGGCCACGGTATCCACTGACGTGTGAGATTGCCCCACCAGCAGGATGTTGTTGGCGAGCTTGTTCTCGAACAGATAGTGGATAAGCTTGCTGACAAATGCCGTCTTGCCGGTGCCGGGTGGCCCCTGCAGGACGGAGAGAGGCGACTGACTGACCACCCGCTGGAATGCCTGGATCTGCTTTGGATTGAGCACTTCGTCCGAGCCGTTCTGACGATCGTACCGGGCGCGGATTGCCGCTTCGTCTGGCACCTCGTGCGCGACACTGGCGCACACATCTCCTTCTTCATTGAAGTACCCTGGCAGGCTGTGAATCCTGGAGTTGCCGGACAACACGCGGTCCATGGCTTTCTGCCGGCGGAACCGAGATGCGTGACTCCGCCTGGATTCAAGGAACAGGTCAGATCCCTCGCTGATCCGCTTCTTGAAGGAGGAAAGGGACTCACCCCGCGGCTTGACCGCCAAGGTTTCATCGGTGGTCTCTTCGGGGATCACCCAGCCGAATGCCTGAACCTCGTCACCGAGGTAAACGCCAATTTCCTCAATATCATCTGCAGGAAATTCCAGTTCGTTGCCGGTCTTGAGCACACAGGGAATCAGCCAGCCACCCGACTTGCTCTCGACGATATCAGCGCTACGCAACTCCAATTTTTGACGCTGCTCTCCTTCTGATTCCAGAAGGGTCCGCCATATCCGGTGCGGGCTGATCGTCTGCTCGATGCTCTCATCAAGGAGGGTTTCGCTTGCCTCGACGCCCTCTTTGGGCTCAAACATCTCAACGAGAAGGTCGAGAACCACATCCTGGTTCATCAAGAATTCGACGAACGAATTGGGCTTATCACCCGCCATGACGCCGCGTTCGACAGTGATGGGGGTCGTGAAGCTGCATTGCGACCGCTGACCGTCACTGGCGTAGTCGCCCAGCCCTGAATCCTTGACCCAAGCTGTCGTGATTACCCTGTCCTCGGGATCGAGCTTGAGCCGTAACGTCTTCTCGTGAGCTGTGATGGTGAAGAACAGCAGCCTTGGATTGTCATTCGCCTGCTGGACATACAGATGATATTCAGCCCCCTCCTTCTGCAGCAGGGTCGGTTTTTCTGGGAGCTGCGCGAACGGATGGATCAGACGCAACGCGGGCGGTGCTGCCTTCGCTGGCGTAACCTGGCTATCCAGGTCGCTCTTCAGGGCCGATCGAAGCAGTGCCAGATCAACTGGAACTCGATCGGGTTGAGCTGCTGCGGCTTGTAGCTCCACCGCCAGCTCCGGAGAAATATCTTCGGCAAATAGCTCCTCCACCATGCGGTAGACGGCAAACCTGTCACGCCCGAAGCCGTCGGTCGCTGTTGGGTTGGCCGGGCCATACTCCACGTTGTAGGGGTCGCTGGTGTCGCCGTAGTCCAAAGCGTCGATCAGCAGCATGTCGATGGTTTGGCCACCCTCCCCGTCTCCGCTGCGAACCAGAATGTTGTCGGGGTGAAGGTCGCCATGCGCGAAGTTGCTGGTATGGACGTGGATGGCGAGATCGCAAAGTGCGAGAGCACTTTCCAGCTTTTGCCCTGGGGTAGCGAGTGTCTTCGCGTACTCTCGCCAGGTGATGCCATCTTCATAGCGGGTAACGATGAAGAGCCCGGCGCCCTCGCCGAACAGGCCGTATTGAACAACAGCCGAAATGGGAAGCTTGGCTTCGACGGCCTTCTCAATTCGCCGCCGCATGCGTAGCAAGCGCCGGTTGGAAGCGGGATTCTGGAGGTCAATGCGGGCATGTTGCCAAAGCTTCAGCAAACACTGCTCACCATTGACCAGGCAGCGATAGGTAATCTTCTCTCCAAAGAAGGAGACCTGCTCGTCTGGTACAGGGGGGAAGACTCGCTGAAGAGTGAATGGGTTGAGCTCCCTATTGATGAAGCCGCCCCCGCTCAGCGCCTGGATAACCTCTGCAGTGTCATCGTAGGAGCGATCACTGCCGATGGAGATCGCATTGAATTCCGCAAGCATGTCGGCGGCATTCGCGAATCGGTTCTGGTACTCCAGATCCATCGCCTTTTCAAAGAAAGCATCGAGCTTTCCGTCGAATGGATCGTTCTCGACCGGTTTCCAGATCGAAACGCCTTCCTCCTCAGCCAGTTTCTGGTCAGGGAAGCAGATCTTGTGGGCCACAAGAGCCAGCAGATAAACGTCCTTGGCGAACGGGTTCACCGGCTCACCTTCTCCGCCATAAACGTCTTCCGGAATTAGGGTTGAGGAGCTTCTCAGAAGGGTACTCAGCTCCTTCACAGTACCCTTTTCGGGAATGAAGGCGGCGTGGTAGCCGCTGGTGAGGATGTAGGCGCTATCTTCGGAATACCACAGGTTCTGCGGCTGGATATCCCGATGGGCGCTGCCCAAACTGTGCAGTTCCGCAAATGGAGCCAGCAGCGCCCGGACGATATCCAGCTTCCGATCTGGACTCCATCTGTGCGAGTTGAGGGTGATGAACTCGCTCAGCCGGCGCGTATTCTGTTTGACTTCATACATCGCCACACAGTCGACGGCGATGTTGTCGTCATCGGGGGCATCCAGAGGACGCAGCATGTACTGCTGCAGCAGGCTGTTGGTCGCCGAGGCATTGTTGTAAAGGTGGTTTTCCCGGCTTATCACCTTCTTCCAGATACTGTCTTCGCGATTTAGGATGCCCAACACATCCAGATCCCACCGCCGGATCATTGCGCGCCGGACGCGAGATTCCTCATGCGTGGCGGGATACTCCGCGAATAGCTTGAGCTCGTGCTGGTGATCAGGGGTTTCGGCAGCCTCGTATCCCTTGACCTTGAATTTGGCCAGTTCCACGCGACGACCGCGGAAGAAGCCATCGAAGAATTTCAGATTGTCAGCATGATTCGGTCGCTGCCGTCCAATGCCATCGAACTTGAGACTGACTTTCTGCACTATAGCGTCGTAAACAGAGCTGTCACTGATCTTCAGGAAATCATCCAGCTTGTGGACATAGAGCTGTTCGCTGGACGGCAGATGATCAGGGGTGGCTTCTCCACAAAGCACCACATGGGCCTCAACGAACGGCGGGTAACCGAGGTCGTGCGACAGGTGTGTTTGGAGAATGTTCTTGAGGCGGAGGGCCTGGTCTCGCTTGGTATGGTACGGGCTCTTCGAGCGGTACTTTCCGTCGATGTGCCAGTTACCGTCATAGGATGTCAGCTTGCCGCGCCAGTTCTTCAGCTCGACAACCAGGACGCGATCGTGGGTGACGATGATGAGATCGAATTCCATCGACCCCTGCTGGTCCATAATCAGGACGGAGGCATAAGCGTGCCATGAATCCCGAAGCTCCGACTCCATGCGGCTGAGCGCCTTTGTTTCGCTGCTGTGCAGTCCGCTGCCTTTGACGATTACCTTCATGCTTCTCCCTTTCCTTTATAGGGCAGGCCGGAGTGCTGAATCAGCGGGCTCTGGCCTGTCGTATCATGTGCACGGTGGCATTTCGCCAGGCTAAAGGTCATTGAAGGATATGGCAAACGGATATCAGGCGTCTGTTTCTGAGTTGGGAATGTTTCTGACAGGCTAACAACGTCCTGAGACGGCCCGGTTTTCGTGAACGCTAGATGACCTCTGTTGGCCGATTGCTGCCTTCCACAGCATGATCACCGGTCAGCAATCAACAAACCAGTTGTAAAAATGGTATCCCGCGCTAACCGACACAGCACATGTGCCCAGCGTCAATAGAGGCCACTGTCCTTCGACACCAAGCCACCACTGCACCTTGAACAGAAGAGCTCCCACTAACACGCAGGCCAGAACACCAAGAGCCAGGCCAACCAAAGCGAACAGCCGAGCCCCTAACCCCGGGTTTCCGCCGTGCCAGTTCTCACTCAGACAAAAGGGGCAATGATTAGACGAAGGCGAATACCCCCAAAAACCACGGTTATATGACGCTCTCGGAACCATCGCTTTGCCACAATTGTGGCAGGTAACCATCGAGTGTCTCATACCGCACCTCAGCTCAAACCGTCCTAGATGAGCCCACGGTGCGCTACCGCGGAAAAAACCCAACTGCGTGACCTGACATCTACCCAGCACCCGCTCTGAGCTGGGCTCAAATCCTCTTGGCCAGATAACCGAGATCATGCTGTACACGACCGACTCTATTGAATGCTCCCGGTGGTTGACTGGCCTCGCCTGGTCGCAAAATGACAATTCAGGACGCCAGTTCAACTCCTTAAATAGCCGTTGATCGGAAATACTTACATGGGGGCACTTATGGGGGCACTTAATAATAGATCCATCAATAAAGCCTTACAAAACAATAGTTTACATATATATTTTCAATCCCCCCGGCTCCACCAAATTCCAAAGAAGAAGGCGCCCTCGGGCGTCTTTTTTTGTGCCTGGGTTTTGGGGTGCGCGAGCCCCAAAATCAGATTTCACCCCTTCCGTGTAGGGCGTTTCCCAAAGATACTCCCAACGCCTGTTTTCCGTTGCGGTCGTTTTTTCAGCGTTCTAGGCTCGGTGGGTCGTTGCTCATCAACGACCAGCTTTGACAGGCTGATGACGACCATACACACGGTTTTGCCTATGGCGGCTGTGTGTGGGGCACCTCGTGTGCGCCGGTTTGGTCTTCACCGGTCTGTCAACCCATACACGGCTGCCACCACTTGTTTGACAGCAAGCGCTGGTCGCTCCACTGAGGACCAAAATATGCTGAAGATTGTCCCCGACCCACCCCACCATCTCCATTCCCTGGAAGACACCATCATGCTGGCCTCGGACTACGCGCTCTGTGCAGAAGCCGTAGCGCAGCAGGCAATGCTGATGCAGCCGCGATCACCAGCGTCATTGTTGATCATGGCGTCGATGCACGAGCTTGAAGCCCTGCGCAAATTACTCGAATCAGCGCTGGCGCAAATACACAAACCAGCGGGCCCGCAAGCCGTGCACTGAATCACTACCAGGGAGATCGATCAATGGCCAACGAAGACACCCAATGCACAGTCGGTAAAACCATCTTCTACCAAGGTGAAAACCAGACCCATCCACTGTTCCGCATCGAACCCGGCATACCCTGCCAGAACGCCCGTGAACAAGCCTCGGAACTGATGGGCTACGCGCGGGACCTGACCATCGACGGCCTGATGGAAGACAAACCGAAGCTGATCTGGGCCGCGCACTACCTCCGGCGGTGGTGATCGGACCTTCGCACGCATGGAGGCAGCCCGCAAAGCCTCGATGCAGGCCTTCCAGCTCGCAGAGAAACAGAAAGCAGAAGCCGCTGTAGCTGAAAGCAAAGCCAAGCCAGCCAATGACGCCAAGGGCTAATCGATATAGCGCGTCCTCCAGCCTGGCCATATGGCAGGCGTTGTCGATCCATACCGTCAGCACCAACGCATGAACATATGCCGCTAGGGTCGGTACGCAGTGATCGGGGACAGGGGGACGCTCTGCGTGGCTTTGGCCATCTGGGCAAAAATTGTTCAACGCTCAAAACCTTCAGCTAATCGGGGCGCGAATACTGCTGGGGTATCGCGCCCATTATTGGGGCAACTTACCCCGAAGTCGGGGAGTGGAACATCGCGTTCAACTACCCGGATAAGCCAGTTCGATCTGCTGATCAAACTCCCCGCCAACCCCACAATACTCCCGCGGAATGCGCTCGATATCTTCGGCTACCTGCGCAATCACCTGGTGCAGTTCCAGGTGCTCGAGCCAGCGGCCAGGAATAGCGGCAGCACCATGTTGCGCACCCAGCAAGTGCCCGGCGACCAACCCGGTACTGCTACTGTCGCCGCTGTGATTCACCGCCATGGCTACCCCTTCCTCGAGCGACCGAGCTGTCAGCGCACACCACAACCCAACCGCCAGTACCTGGTCTGCGACCCAAGCAGCGCCAAAATCGTCAATGCGTTGCGGGGTGGGTGTATAGCCCTCGTAATAGAAGAACAGCACGCGCTCGATCAGGCTGCGCGTTTCCTCCATGCCAGGCACCTGCCCGTACCTGGCCAGGCTCTGAGTCACAGCGTGCTCCACGCTATCTTGTCGATCGACAATGCGCTGGAGAATGTCGGCGAACAGCCCTGCCGCCAGGTAACCGGTCGGATGCCCGTGCGTCAGTCGCCCGGACTGCGCTGCGTAGTCAAATGCATGGGCAAAGAATGCACAGGGTGCAACCCGTACCAGGGCACCGCAGCCCTTGCTGTTGTTTTCGGCAACCGCACCCAGCCGCCCGCTGCTTTTGAGCGCATTCAGGCAAGTTGCATCGGGGGCGCGGCGCGACCAGAGCTCCACGTGCTTGATCAGCCAGCCATCCGTTGTCACCGGTATCGTCGAGGGGTAATCCTGTGTCATCAGCCAGCGCAGCAACGCGTGATGAATAATGCTGGGAACATGACAGGGCTGCCGTGAACTCCCTAGCACATAAGCCCGCAGCAAACCTTCAGCGGTGAACAGCATCATCTGTGTATCGTCGCTGATCGCACCGGTGATGCCGTAGGCCGGGGCAAGATCAATGATGCCCTGCGCCCCGAACCTGGCCTTGATCACAGGCCACTCGAGAAACTCCACGGGGGCGCCAAGCGCGTCTCCCACTGCGCCACCCAGCAGGCAGCCTTTGATCCGTTCAAGTCTGTTCATGTCTTCCCTTGTCACTCTTCTGCAGAGACCAGGTTCTGCAAAAGCACCAGCTTGCTTTGCAGCTGCGCGATGTGCGCTTTGTCGGCACGCTGTGCCGCACGTAGCTCCCGGTTTTCCATCTCCCATATCCGCGCCCAACGCGCGTCCTGGCGACAGGCGAAAACCAGGTGCCAGATTTCTCGCAACCGCAGGTACTGCATCAGGAGCACCACCAGGATCACCCCGATCAACACCAACGCTCCTGTTGAAACCGCTTCAGACATGGTCATGTCCACTTCCTTTCGTGACTTCAATTTATTTCGAAGACAGGAACACGATATGTAGTGTTTAGTGACAGGTCTAGAATGTAGACTTATACAGGTAAAGTTATCGCGCACATGGAGAGGGTATGAAACGCAAGCAATCCATCGAGCAGGTACGCTGGGACCTGGCACTTCGCTATCGCTTGATCGAGACCGTTGCCTGGTGGGAAGGCCGGCTGACCACGGGCCACCTGATGCAGAGCTTTGGCATCAGCCGCCAGCAGGCGTCGAAGGACATCAATACCTACATCACCGAACATGCGCCCAAAAACTTGACATATGACAAGCAGCTCAAGGGCTACGTACCAAGCAAGCAGTTCAAGCCGCTGTTCATCGACGACAGCGCCAGCGCCTACCTGCACCTGCTTTATCAGAACAATGAGCGGGCCCCGCACATTGACGGGCTGGCACTGGCCTATGCGCATACCCGGGTGCTGGAAGTGCCGGACCGGCCTATTCGCCCGGAAGTGCTGCGCCCCTTGCTCAAGGCCTGCCGTGAAGGTTTGCGCCTGGAAACCGAATACGTGTCCTTCAACACCCCCAACGTGGAAGTGCGCCTCATCGCCCCACACACGCTGGTCTACACCGGCATGCGCTGGCACGTGAGGGCTTACTGCGAAAAGAACGGCCAGTATCGCGACTTCGTCCTCAGCCGCCTGCGTGGGCAGCCAGACTTGCTCGACCAATCGCCGAACACCCGCGAGCAGGATGAAGACTGGAATGTCGAGGTGCCGGTCATCTTCGAACCTGACGGGCGATTGAACGCGGCGCAGAAGGCAATCATCGAAACCGACTTCGGCATGACGCAGGGGCAACTGGTGGTGCCCAGCCGCAGGGCGCTGGTTAAGTACGTGTTGCAGCGTTACCAGATCGACCACCGCAACCTGGCAGTACTTCCCGAGGCGCAGCAATTGGTGGTGAGCAACCTCAAGGAATTGAAGCCATGGCTGTTGAATGACTGATTGTCGAATGCCGCGACGAGGGGCTCGATGCCCCCAATCGCTGTGTCGTGGTGCCCCGCCGCACGCTTCATGATTGCCCCTCGGCCAGCAACACCTCCGGCATGGCCGGCAGCGGCCGGCTCAGCAACACGCCGACCAGCATTGCGAACAGCAGCGCCGCCACACCAGCGACCTGCAACACGGCTTCGAAGCCCCCGATGAACGCCTGGCGGGCCAAGGGTGCCACCGTTTCCCGCAACCCGGGCTCAAGCAACGCCAACGCCGCCTGCAAATCACCCGCGGCAACCCGCGTAACCATTGCGGCAACCTGGCCCGATTGCCCAGGCGCCACGGCAGCCATGGCCTCATACAGCAACTGCCCACTACGTGCAGCCAGCACACCACCCAGCCCACCGATGGCCAGCACGATCGCCCCGAACCGCGTGGTTGTACTCAGCCCCGAAGCCATGCCGGTACGCTCACGCGGCACGCAAGCCATGATGTTCTTCTGCGTATCGCCATTCAGCAGCCCGGCACCAGCACCCAGCACCAGGCTGGCCAGGGCGAATACACCGTAACCGCCCTGCTGCGTGGCCCAGGCACACAACAGGTTACCCGCCCCGACCAATACCAGGCCGAGTGCGAACACCTGCGCCGGGCTCAAGTGTGCAGCCAGGCGCATGCCCAGGCGTGGCGTCAGCAGCATGGCCACGGCAAACGGCAGCATGCCCGCCCCTGCGGCCAGGGCCGACAGCTGCAAGCCATTCTGCAAGTACAGCGGCAGCAGGGTCATCATCACCTGGGCGCAGGCAGCGTAGGCGAACATGCCCAGCAAGGCACCAACGAAACGCCCGCTGCGCATCAGCCGCAGGTCGATCATCGGCCGATCCTGGCTGCGTTCGACCATGACGAACAGGCCGAACAGGAAGGCGCTGATCACCAGCCGTCCCAGGGTTTGCGCACTGCCCCAGCCCACTTGGTTGGCATCGATCATTGCCCAGATCAGGTAACCCAGGCTGCCGGCGAAAGTCAGGCTGCCCCATGGGTCGAGCCGGGCCGCAGCGCTGTCACGGGACTCTTCGACACTGCGCAGCACCATCACTGCGAGCACTGCCACCAACGGCAGGTTGATGTAGAAGATCCAGCGCCAGCCAAGGGTGCTGGCGATCAACCCGCCCAGCAGCGGCGCAAAGGTGATGGTGGCGCCCATGCAGGCGCCCCAGAAGGCCCAGGCGCGCATGCGTTCCTGGGGTTGGTGGAAGCGGTTGCCGATCGCGGCCAGTGCCGAGGTCAGCAGCAATGCCGCGCCAACGCCCTTGGCTGCCCTGGCCAGGTCCAGGAACAGCAGGTTGGGCGCCGCGCCACAGGCCAGCGAGGCGATGCCGAACAGGGCCAGGCCGAGCAGCAGCATGCGGCGGCGGCCAAAGCGGTCGGCCAGGCTGCCAGCGGGCAGCAGGCAGGCGGCAAAGGCCAGCAGGTAGGCGCTGACCACCCATTCGATATCGGCGAACGAGCCGGACAGGTCGCGGGCGATGCTGGGCAGGCTGACCGCGACGATGTTGGTGTCGAGGATGATCAGGGCGCAGACCAGGGAGGCGGTGAGCAGGGTGAAACGCGCAGAGGGCATGGCGAGGCTCCGGATGCAGGGCTGGTTGGTCAAATCGCCGGGGCTGCCTTGCAGCCCATCGCAGGCAAGCCAGCTCCTACAGGGACCGCACCGCCTTCAAGGATTGCGTAATACCTGTAGGAGCTGGCTTGCCTGCGATGGACCGCAAAGCGGTCCCCTGCAATTCCCAGGCAGCCTTTGCCTCCAAGCCACCAGCCTTGTAGTGTTGGCCTCACCATAACGCCGCCAGCCCCCAGGCTTGTTAGCCCCGGCGGCCCGCGTCATTACCCTGCAGGTAACACCCATGGAAATCCGCCATTTCCGCTACTTCCTCTGCGTCGCCCGCCACGGTCATTTCACCCGTGCCGCCGAACAGCTGGGCATCGCCCCGCCCACCCTCAGCCGGCAGATCCAGGACATGGAGCGCGAACTGGGCGTGCGCCTGTTCGAACGCAACCAGCGCGAGGTCAACCTCACCGCAGCGGGCCAGGCGCTGTTGGTCGAGGCCGAACATGCAGTGCGCCAGTTCGATGCTGCGCAACTGGGTGCGCAACGGGCCGCCCGAGGCGAAAGCGGGCGCATAGAACTGGGCTATGTGGCCTCGGCCGCGTACTCGGGCATGCTCCAGCAGCAAGTCAGCCGCTACAGCGAATCCTGCCCCGGCGTGCGCCTGAACATTCGCGAACTGCCCATGGCCGAACTGCCCGGCATGGTCCGCGACGGCCTGCTCGACCTTGCCTATGTGCGCTCACCGATGGAGCTGCCCGAGGAACTCGAAGCCATCGCCTTGCACCAGGAAGGTTTCGTGCTCGCCCTGCCTGCCAGCTCACGGATAAATGAAGTGCCGCAGATCCCGGCCTCGCGCCTGGCCAATGAAACCTTCATCCTGCCCGAACAGATCTCCGGCACGCTGGAGGTGGCCGCACAAGGTGGTTTCGTCCCGAGGCTCGGCCCCCAGCCAGGCAGCCTGGTGGCGGTGATCACCCTGGTGTCACTCGGCCAAGGCATCGCAGTGGTGCCGGAATCGGTGGTGCAGCGCATCAGCCTGCCGCAGGTGAACTACCGGCGTATTGTCGACTGCCAGACCAGCTCGTGGCTTAGCCTGATCCACCGGCGCTTCGAGAAAGCGCCGGCGGCAATCAGATACATCAAGATGATGAAAGGCTGAAAAAACAAAGGGCACCCATCCACTGGTGCCCTTTGCCCTACCGCCAGGTGAACTCAATCACCCCATCGAACGCACCCCCACAGGTTGCGCATTGCCCCGCGTGGTTACGATCCCCAGGAAGGAAATCACGATCGCCAGGCCCAATGTCGAGCTCACTTCCGCCCGGTGTTCAGGCGTGAACATCATGACCGCCAGTGCTCCGCCAATGAACAGGATCACCGCCCAGGTCAGGTACGGGAACAGCCACATGCGGAACTTCAGCTCGGTGTTTTCCCGCTCCAGGCGGCGGCGCATGCGCAGCTGCGAAATGGCGATGACCATGTACACCAGCAAGGCAATGGCGCCGGAGCTGGCCAGCAGGAACTCGAACACGCCCTTCGGCGCGAAGTAGTTGAGGATGGCAATGGCCGCGCCGATCAGCGTGCTGCCGAATACCGCAGCGCGTGGCACACCGACCTTGGAGGTCTTGTTGAGCATGGCCGGGGCGTCACCGCGCTTGGCCAGCGAGTACATCATCCGCGAGGCAATGTAGATCGAAGAGTTCATGCAGCTGGTCACTGCCACCAGCACCACCAGGTCGACCATGAAGGCCGCGTTGGGGATGTTCATGATCTCCAGCGCACGCTGGTAGGAACCCACCACCGCCAGCTGCGGGTCGTTCCACGGCACCACCGAAATGATCACGAAGATCGACAGGATGTAGAAGGTGCTGATGCGCCAAATCACCGAGCGAGTGGCCTTGGCGATGTTGCGCGACGGGTCGCTGGATTCGGACGCGGCGATGGTCACCGCTTCGGTGCCGATGAAGCTGAACATCACGGTGATGAACGCACCAACCACGGCCGACCAGCCCTTCGGCGCGAAGCCGCCGTGCTCGGCCATCAAGCCGCTCAGGCCGCTGACCTCGCGGTTGGGTAGCCAGCCCATCAGTGCGGCGAAACCCAGGCCGATGAAACCGAGAATGGCCGTGACCTTGAGGATGGCGAACCAGAACTCGAACTCACCGTACTTGGCCACGCTGAACAGGTTGGTACCAGCCAGCAGCAGCACCGAAGCCAGGGCGAATATCCAGCTGTCCACCTGCGGGAACCAGGCGTTCAGCACATGCCCGGCGGCCAGTGCTTCGATCGGGATTACCAGTACCCAGAACCACCAGTACAGCCAGCCGATGGTGTAGCCGGCCCAGCGGCCGATGGCCTGCTCGGCGTAGGTGGAAAACGATCCGGTGTCCGGGTGTGCCACGGCCATTTCGCCGAGCATGCGCATGACCAGTACCACCAGGGTCCCGGCCACGAAATAGGAAATTATGGTAGCTGGCCCGGCTGCCGCGATGGCGTGGCCAGAGCCGACGAAAAGTCCGGCGCCGATGATGCCGGCGATAGACAGCATCGTTACATGACGTGGCTTGAAACCTTGTGCAAGGTTGCCATCAGATCCCACGGTGTTCATTGATGTTGTTCTCTTTTTGCTGACACAAGGATGGACGGGCAGGTGTAGGCGAAAATATCTCCTTTGAAATCAATAAGTCGACACGTTACTCGCGCTCTGTTGTTGATATTTGGCACGCGTCACAGAGCAACGTGTCAGTGTAGGTCGGGCTTCATTTAAGCCCCGCAGGGCTGTGGGAAATTACACGAGAACGCCCCGGAACTGTTCGATCACGACAGGGCATTTCCATGAACGCCAGATGTCGCGAATGGCATGCCCGATCGCGTCACCAGGCCGTCTGGAGCTTTTGTTTTTCATTTGGGTGTGTTTATGGCTGTACTGGCCCTTTCGCGGGCTCGCCCGCTCCCACAAGTACTCCACGCCCCTCAAACCTGTGGTGTACCTGTGGGAGCGGGCAAGCCCGGGAAAGGGCCGGTGCAGGCATCACCACTTTCTGCCAGCCACAAAAAAGCCCCGGTCTCCCGGGGCCTCTGTTGCCAGGCGTCTGCCTACGCCTGCCCGGTACGCTCGAAGCGTCGGGCCAGCAACAGGTAAGCGAGGATCCCCAGCACGCCATGGGCGGCCACGAACCAGAGTGCGTTGTGGAACGAGCCGGTGCTGGCCACCACATAACCGATCACCAACGGGGTGACGATACCGGCGATGTTGCCGATGCCGTTGAACACGCCACCGCACAGGCCAACCATCTTCTTCGGCGCCACATCCGACAACACCGCCCAGCCCACCGCCGCCAGGCCCTTGCCGAAGAAGGCCAGGGTCATCAGGGCGATCACTGCGGCATTGCCGTCCACATAGTTGGCCAGCACCAGGCTGGTGGACAGCCCCATGCCGATGATGAACGGGGTCTTGCGCGCCCTGGACGGGTGCACGCCACGGCGGATCAGCCAGTCGGACACGAAGCCACCGAGAATGCCACCGGTAAAACCGCAGATTGCCGGCAACGCGGCCACCCAGCCGGCCTCCATGATGGTCATGCCACGGCCCTTGATCAGGTAGATCGGGAACCAGGTGATGAAGAAGTAGGTGAGCGCGGTGATGCAGTACTGGCCCAGGTACACCGCCCACAGGTTACGGCTGGTGAACAGTTGCGCAAGCTCGGCCCGGGTCGGTTTGCTCTTGGCGGTCTTGCGTTCTTTTTCCAGGTCGACCAGGGCGCCGCCTTCACGCATGTACTCCAGCTCTTCGGGGCTCAGCCCTGGCGCACTGTGCGGCTCGTGGTACAAGCGGAACCACGCCACGCTCAACGCCAGCCCCAGCACGCCCATCCAGATGAACACCTGCTCCCAGCTCAGCGCATGGGTCATCCACGCCATCAATGGTGCGAACACCACCACGGCCATGTACTGCGCCGAGTTGAACAGTGCCGAGGCGGTGCCGCGCTCGCGGGTGGGGAACCAGCAACTGACGATGCGCGAGTTGGCCGGGAAGGCCGGCGACTCAACCAGGCCCAGCATGAACCGCATTGAGAACAGCGCCACGGCGGCGGACACACCAGCCAGGCCCATCCAGCCCACGGTCCCTTGCAGCAGGGTGAACAGCGACCAGAGGATCAGGCTGATGCCGTAGACCCGGCGAGCGCCGAAGCGGTCGAGCAACCAGCCGCCAGGCACCTGGCCCAGGGCGTAGGCCCAGGCGAAAGCAGAGAAGATCATGCCCAGCATGACCGGGTCCAGGCCGAGGTCCTTGAGCACCTCGGTGCCGGTAATCGACAGGGTGGCGCGGTCGGCGTAGTTGATGACGGTGATGACGAAGATCAGTGCCAGGACCAGGAAGCGATGGCGACCGATCCCGGCCACGGCCTGCGGTGCGGCGACGGCGGATTTGCTGTTCATGTGGACCCTCTTGCTTCTCGGTGGAAGCGATTGTTCTTGTGCGGAGAAGGTGTGGCCCTCGGGGCCTTGTGTTGCCTGTGCCGGCCTCTTCGCGGGCTTGCCCGCTCCCACAGGAGCTGCACAAACCTCAGGACCTGTGGTGTCCCTGTGGGAGCGGGCAAGCCCGCGAAAGGGCCTTAGGGGTGGATCACCCGATTCGGCGGCATCTCACCCCGGAAGCAAGCCTCCAGGTTGAGCAAGACCAAGCGCCCCATTTCCAGCCGGGTCTGCAGCGTGGCGCTACCCCGGTGCGGTTGCAGGCTGACTTGGTTCAGGTCACGCAGTGCCGGCGGCACATGCGGCTCGTCGACGAACACATCCAGCCCGGCACCGGCAATGCGCTGCTCGCGCAACGCCTCGACCAGCGCGTCCTCATCCACCAACTTGCCGCGCGCTACATTGACCAGGTACCCCTTTGGCCCCAGTGCATCGAGCACCTCGGCCGTCACCAGCACCTGGCCGCCATCGGCGGCAGCGGAGACCACCAGCACATCCACCGAACGCGCCAGCTCGACCAAGTCGGCCTCATAGCGGTAGCCGGTTTCTGGTTGCTCGCGCCGCCCGTTGTAGGCAATGCGCATGTCGAATGCAGCGGCACGCCGAGCGATAGCCTTGCCCACCTCGCCAAGCCCGACGATGCCCAGTTCGATACCGCTGACCTTGCGCGCCAATGGCAGGTCGACCTTGCCCCACAAGCCATCACGCACCAGCCGCTCGCCCTCGCCCAGGCGGCGCAAGGTGCCGATGATCAAGCCCATGGCCAGGTCGGCCACATCGGCGGTGAGCACGCCCGGCGTAGTGGTGACATGGATGCCGCGGCTGGCCGCATGGCGCAGGTCCACGGCATCGGTGCCGATGCCGCTGATGGCGATGATCTCCAGCGCGGGCAGTTGCTCCATCAGCTCATTGGACAGCCCCTTGGCACCGCCTGTAACCACACCACGAATGCGCGGGCCGGCTGCGTCGAGCAACTGTTGCGGGTTGGAATGCTGATAAAGGCGATGTACCCGATAGGCGCTGACCAGCCGGGCGTCGATGGCCTCTGGTACTGGCTGGGTCAACAGCACTTCGATGGGGTTTTCGTTCATGGTGGGCATCCGGCAGTTCGAAGACATGACTCGATGCTAGGCCGGCATTTGATACAGGTCTAATATAGATACTGGATCGAATAATTCAGGAATTGAATCATGGAGCTGCATCAGCTGCGCTGTTTCGTGGCCGTGGCCGAAGAGCTGCATTTCGGCCGCGCCGCCACCCGCCTGCACATGACCCAACCGCCCTTGAGCCGGCAGATCCAGTTGCTGGAACATGCCCTCGGCGTGTTGCTGCTCGAGCGTAACAACCGCCAGGCGCGGCTGACCCTGGCGGGCCAGAGCTTTCTCGAAGACGCCCGTCGCATCCTGCAGATCGCCGAGTCGGCCAGCCAATCGGCGCGGCGCATCGCTCATGGCGAAGCGGGCCGGTTGACCCTGGGTTTCACCGCAGTGGGTGCCTACAGCATGATCCCGCGCTTGCTGGTGCATGCCGGGCAGGCGCTGCCGGACATCGAACTGGTGCTCAGCGAACGCGTCTCCAGCACCCAGGTGCATGACCTGGAGGCAGGGCTGATCGATGTTGGCCTGGTGCGCCAGGTGCTGCCCAGCGCGCGTGTGGAGTACCTGCCGATCCACCGCGAACCCTTCATCGCCGCCCTGCCCGCCTGGCATGCGCTGGCGGCACGCGAGCGGCTCAGGCCGAGCGATTTCGATGAACAACCGTTCGTGATGTACAGCGCCAACGAAGGGC
Organism: Pseudomonas sp. UBA6753; assembly: GCF_002453565.1. Taxonomy (NCBI): domain Bacteria; kingdom Pseudomonadati; phylum Pseudomonadota; class Gammaproteobacteria; order Pseudomonadales; family Pseudomonadaceae; genus Pseudomonas; species Pseudomonas sp. UBA6753. The sequence goes on from NZ_DKHD01000002.1 coordinate 116,135, forward strand.
GCTATTTCCATGACCGCATCGCCAACCTGTTTGCCCGGCATGAGGTGCAGCCGCGGTACCTGCACCAACTGGGGCAGACCCACTCGATACTGGGGCTGGTCAATGTGGGGCTGGGCTGCGCGGTGGTGCCGGCCTCGGCGCAGGCATTGCGCCTGGAGCAGGTGGTGTTCAGGCCATTGGTGGGGATGGAGCAGCAGGCGGAGATTTTCCTGGCGTTCTGCCGGGATAACCCTAACCCGGTGCTGGGGGCATTCGTGGCGATGGCGCGGAAGTTTTTCGAAGCAGGTTGATTTGTGCCTGCCTCTTCGCGGGCTTGCCCGCTCCCACAGGATAAATGCAGGCCTGGAGCCTGATGCAGTACCTGTGGGAGCGGGCAAGCCCGCGAAAGGGCCAGCAGCCTCAGCGCACCAGGCAAGGCCGCTTGTTATCGAAGCTCCACCCCGGAATCAGGAACTGCATTGCCACGCTGTCATCCCGCGCGCCCAACCCCATGTTGCGGTAGCACTCATGCGCCTTGGCCAGCTGGTCTTCATCCAGCTCCACCCCAAGCCCCGGCCGCGCCGGCACGTGCACATGCCCGTCGACGATGCGCAGTGGTTCGCGGGTCAGGCGCTGGCCGTCCTGCCAGATCCAGTGGGTGTCGATCGCAGTGATTTCACCCGGCGCCGCAGCCGCCACCTGGGTGAACATTGCCAGCGAGATATCGAAGTGGTTGTTGGAATGCGAACCCCAGGTCAGCCCCCAGTCGTTGCACATCTGCGCCACCCGTACCGACCCCTGCAAGGTCCAGAAGTGCGGGTCGGCCAGCGGAATGTCCACCGACTGCAACTGGATCGCATGGCCCATCTGCCGCCAGTCGGTAGCGATCATGTTGGTGGCGGTGGGCAGGCCGGTGGCGCGGCGGAACTCGGCCATCACCTCACGGCCCGAGTAGCCGTTCTCGGCACCGCACGGGTCTTCGGCGTAGGCCAGCACATCGTGCTTGTCGCGGCACAGGGCAATGGCCTCCTTCAATGACCAGGCACCATTCGGGTCGAGGGTGATGCGGGCTTCGGGGAAGCGTTCGGCCAGCGCCGTTACCGCTTCCATCTCCTCCTCGCCGCGCAACACCCCGCCCTTGAGTTTGAAGTCGCTGAAGCCATAGCGCGCCTCGGCGGCCTCGGCCAGGCGCACCACCGCGTCCGGGGTCAGGGCCTTTTCGTGGCGCAGGCGGAACCAGTCGTCCTCGGCATCGGCTTCGTTGCGGTAGGCCAGGTCGGTCTGCTGGCGGTCGCCGATGTAGAACAGGTAACCGAGCATCTTCACCGCCTCGCGCTGCTGCCCCTCCCCCAGCAGTGCCGCCATCGGCACGTTCAGGTGCTGGCCGAGCAGGTCGAGCAGCGCCGACTCGATGGCCGTCACCGCATGCACGGTGATGCGCAGGTCGAAGGTCTGCAGGCCGCGACCAGCCGAGTCACGGTTGGCGAAGGTCTGGCGCATGGCATTGAGCACGCGCTGGTAATGGCCGATCGGCTGGCCGACCACCAGGCTGCGGGCGTCCTCCAGTGTCTGGCGGATCTTCTCGCCGCCGGGCACCTCGCCCAACCCGGTATTGCCGGCGCTGTCACGCAGCACCACCACGTTGCGGGTGAAGAACGGGCCATGGGCACCACTGAGGTTGAGCAGCATGCTGTCGTGCCCGGCGACGGGGATCACGCGCAGATCAGTGACCACGGGGGTGCTGGTGTGAAGGGTCTGCATGTTCATGGTTGTTGTCTCGCAGTCATCAATGGCTCTGACCCAGGGCCGAAGGGGCCTTGAGGTCATCGGAAGGGGCGCCCTTTGGGCGAGTGCGTACGAAGAAGATGGCAATGGCTGCCAGCACCGAGGTCACCGCCAGGCCGTACAGGCCGCCCTGGATCGAACCGGTCTGCTGCTCCAGCAGGCCGAAGGTGGTGGGGGCGACGAAGCCGCCGAGGTTGCCGACCGAGTTGATCAACGCGATCACCGCTGCGGCGATGCGGGCATCCAGGTAGCCCTGCGGGATCGGCCAGAACAGCGACGATGCCGACTTGAAACCGATGGCCGCGAAGCACACCGCGACAAAGGCGAACACTGGCCCACCCGTGGTGGACATGAACATGCCGATGGCAGCGATCACCAGCGCACCTGCGACCCAGGCTTGCTGGAACTTCCAGCGCGCCGAACCTGCGGCGAAGGCATACATGGCCAGGATCGAGATCAGCCACGGGATCGAGTTGAAGAAGCCGACCTGCAGGTCGCTGAGGTCACCCATGCGCTTGATGATGCTCGGCAGCCAGAAGGTGGCGGCGTAGATGGTCAGCTGGATGCAGAAGTAGATCAGGCAGAACAGCAGGATCTGGCGGTCCTTGAGCAGGCTCCAGGCCGATGGCCTGACCGCGCCGACCGCTTCGCGCTCAAGCTGCTCGCGATCGATGGCGGCCACCAGTGCTTCCTGCTCGGCCTGGCTCAGCCACTTGGCGTCCTGCGGCCTGGAGTCGAGCCAGAAGAACACGAAGAAGCACAGCGTCACCGAGGCCATGCCTTCGATGAACAGCATCCACTGCCAGCCATGCATGCCCAAGCCCTGGATCTGCATCAGCGCGCCGGCCAGCGGCCCGGAAATCAGCGACGCCAATGCCGAGCCGCTGAGGAAGATGGCAATCGCCTTGCCACGCTCGGCGGCCGGCAACCAGCGGGTGAAGTAGTAGATCACCCCGGGGAAGAAGCCCGCTTCGGCAACGCCCAGCAGAAAGCGCAGCACGTAGAACTGGGTTTCGTTCTGCACGAAGGCCATGGCCGTGGCCACCAGCCCCCAGGTGAACATGATGCGGGTCAGCCACAGCCGTGCCCCGACCTTCTGCAGCAACATGTTCGAGGGCACTTCGAACAGCGCGTAGCCAATGAAGAACAGGCCGGCGCCAAAGCCATAAGCCGCGGCGCTGATGCCCAGGTCGCTTTCCAGATGGGGGCGGACGAAGCCGATGTTGACGCGGTCCAGGTAGTTGACGATGAACATGATGACGAACAGCGGCAGGACGTGGCGCTTGACCTTGGCCACGGCGCTGGCCAGGGCGTCGCCTTCATTCCGGGCAGACGGAGCGAGGGTATCGTTCACTTGCGGATCTCCCACTAATTGTTTTTGTGCGGGTCGAGGTTGTCTGACATGGCAGTGGGGAGGAGCATATGCGCAGCGCAGTTGTACGACAAGATCAACAACATCGGCAAAATCACAAAATACAAGCTACCGCAAAGCCAATATGCGTCGATCTTGCAAAAACAGTCAAACTACTCGCTGGCTTGACCGCAGGAAAAATCGGCAAGAAATATTTTTATCGATTAACTTGTCGTACAAGTACAACAACAATCGGATCACACCATGGCCACCGAACAAGCCCACAAACGCGGCCACAGCCGTGCCCATGACCTGGTCTCCAGCCTGACCCAACAGATCTTGCTGGGTACCTTCAAGCCAGGCGACAAGTTGCCCTCGGAAAACAGCCTGGTGCGCGAACATGGGGTCAGCCGCACCGTGGTCCGCGAGGCCCTGTCGAAATTGCAGGCCTCGGGGCTGGTGGAGCCACGCCACGGTATCGGTACGTTCGTGATGGAGCGCCAGGCCCAGGCCGGCCTGCGCATCGCTGCGGAAAGCGCGGCGAATGTACGCGACCTGCTGGAGCTGCGCATCGGCATGGAAGGCCAGGCCGCCGCCCTGGCCGCGCTACGCCGTGACGAGGGGCACCTGAGGCGAATGCGCCAGGCGCTGGATGACTACCAGGACCTGGCCGCCGCCGGCGACAGCTGCATCGAGGCCGACCGGCGCTTTCACCTGTTGATCGCCGAGGCCTCTGGCAACCTGTACTTCACTGAAATGCTGTTGCAGCTGGGCAACGGCCTGATCCCGCGCAACCGCATGGCTCTGGCCGAACGCAGCGGGGCGAAGCTGGCGCGGCAGGCGTACCTGGCCAACCTCGAGCATGAGGCGATCCTCAATGCCATCCGCCGGCAGGACCCGGACGCGGCGCGGGCAGCGGTGTGCCTGCACCTGTCCAATAGCCGCGACCGGTTGTTGCCGGACTAGGGGCCGCTGCGCGGCCCGATCGCCGGCAAGCCAGCTCCCACAGGGGTAGCGAATGGCTTGAGGCCGATGCGGTCGAAGTGGGAGCTGGCTTGCCGGCGAATGGGCTGCAAAGCAGCCCCCCGCCATTACCAGGTCAGGCAGATCTTGCCGAAATGCCGGTTGCTCTCCTGATAACGGAACGCCTCGACGATCTGTTCCAGCTCGAAATGCTTGTCCACCACCGGCCGCAGGCCGTTGGCATCGATCGCCCGCACCATCGCCTGCTGCTGGGCGCGGCTGCCCACCAGCACGCCTTGCAGGCGAATCTGCCGCACCAGCGCCTGCACCAGCGGCAATTGCCCGGCCACGCCGGTGAGGATGCCGATCAACGACACATGCCCACCAATGCGCGCGGCAATCATCGATTGCTCCAGCGTCGCCGGGCCACCCACTTCGATCACATGGTCGACGCCGCGGTTGCCGGTCAGCTCGCGCACTTTCTCACCCCACGCCGGGGTGCTCTTGTAGTTGATCAGGTGGTCGGCACCCAGGGCCTTCAGGCGCTCCAGCTTGGCGTCGCTGGACGAGGTAGCGATCACCGTCGCGCCGGCCAGCTTGGCAAACTGCAGGGCGAAGATCGACACACCGCCGGTGCCCTGCACCAGCACCGTATCGCCTGGCTTGAGATGGTCGTCGCTCATCAACGCACGCCAGGCCGTGAGACCGGCCGTGGTCAGCGTGGCAGCTTCTGCATGGCTGAAGCCCTTGGGCGCCAGGGTGAAGGCGGTGGCGCGAGCGGTGACCTGTTCACGGGCGTAACCATCGATACCGTCGCCGGGCACCCTGGCGAAGCCTTCCACATTGGCCTGGCCGTCGAGCCAGTCGGGGAAGAAGGTACTGACCACATTGTCACCGACCTGGAACTCGGTGACGCCGCTACCCACCGCGACCACTTCGCCAGCGCCATCGGCCATGGGGATGCGCCGCTCGCTCGGGCCCCACATGCCGCTGACAACGGCGAAATCGTGGTAGTTGAGCGAGCTGGCGTGCAGGCGCACGGTGATTTCACCGGCCTGGGGGGCGAGAGCCTCGCTGGTACCGACCTCGACCTTGTCGTAGCCGCCGCCGGGTTTTACGTAGATGGCCTTGCTGGTCATGGATAGGTCTCCTTCAGGGAAAAGATTGGGGTTCAGCATAGACAGGTCCGGCCTCTTCGCGGGCTTGCCCGCTCCCACAGGATCTACACCACCCTCAACAGCACTGCAGTACCTGTGGGAGCGGGCAAGCCCGCGAAAGAGGCCCGCACAGGCGACACAAAAACTCAGCCCAGCATTACCCTCAATGCCCGGCAATCGGCCGCATGCCAATCCACCAGTTCCGGCCACGGATTGTCCGGCAGGTTCACCAGCACCGTGCGCGCCCCTGCGGCCCGCCCACAGTCCAGGTCAAACCGGTAATCCCCCACCATCACCAGCTCACCCGGTGCCACACCCCAGGCATTGGCAATCTTCAGCAGCCCATCCGGGCTTGGCTTGGGCGCCGCTTCGTCACGCCCCAGAATGTGCTCCACCGGGAAGCAGTCCGCCAGGCCGATGGCCTCCAGCGTCACATGCGCCAACTCACGGGCATTGCGGGTCAGAATGCCCAGCCGGCAACCACGCTGGGCCAGTTCGCGCACCAGTTCCACCGCCCCGGTGGCCGCCGTGGAGGCAATCGCCAGGTCACGCTCGTGCTCCAGCAGCCAGGCATGCTTGGCCGCCGCCTCGTCCGCCGGCAAGGCTGCCAGGTGGGTGAGGATGTCGTGCTCGGCCGGGATATCCAGCGCTACGCGGATGGCGGCAAAATCGTGCACGGCCACGGTCAGGGTGCCGTCCATGTCGAACACCCAGTTGCGCACCTCGCCCAGGCTCATGCCCAGTCCTTGCGATGGCGAATCAGGCCTTCCTGGCACGACGACGCCACCAGTTGCCCGGCCTGGTTGAAGATGCTGCCGCGGCAGAAGCCACGGGCATTGCCCGCCCAAGGGCTGTCGGTGGCGTACAGCAGCCACTCGTCGGCACGCAGGTTGCCATGGAACCACAGCGAATGGTCGAGGCTGGCGATCTGCATGTCACGCTGCCACACCGATTTGCCATGGGGCAGCAACGCAGTGGTCAGCAGGCCGAAGTCCGAGGCGTAGGCCAGCATGTATTTGTGCAGGGCGGGGATATCGGGCAGGTTGCCGTCGGCGCGGAACCAGGCGTACTTCACCGGGTCGCCAGGCTTGGGGTTGAACGGGTCGCGCTCGGTGACCGGGCGGATCTCGATCGGCTTGGCGCACAGCACCTTGTCGCGAATGCGCTCGGGCAACTGGTCGGCCATGGCCCGAGCCAGCTCGACTTCAGTGGGCAGGTTCTCCGGGCCGACCACCTCGGGCATCTGCGCCTGGTGCTCGAAACCTTCCTCGTCGTACTGGAACGAAGCGCTGCAGGTGAAGATCGGCTGGCCCTTCTGAATCGCAGTCACCCGCCGGGTGCTGAAGCTGCCGCCATCGCGCACGCGGTCCACCGAATACACCACCGGCAGGCTGGCATCGCCAGGGCGCAGGAAGTAGCCGTGCAACGAATGCACATGGCGTGCATCCTCGACCGTCTGGCTGGCCGCCGACAACGATTGGCCCAGTACCTGCCCACCGTACAGCTGGCGGAAGCCCAGGTCCTGGCTGCGGCCACGGAACAGGTTCTCCTCGATGGACTCGAGGCTCAACAGGTCGACCAGGTCGTCCAACACATGACTCATCGGGGGTTCTCCTAGCAAGGCAAACAGGTCTCTACAGCACTCTTATGAAGGCAAATGATACAGGGTTTGTCATTCGCGCCGGGCATGGCCATGCATTCAGGCGCGCAGGGTACGCTCCCAGTTTGCGCGGTCGATGCGGTACAGCACATGCGGGCGCAGCGGATGGCCCACGGGCAGGCGGGGGTGTTCGAAACTGCCATTCAGGTCCTGCTGCATACCGATGGCCTGCATGACCTTCTGCGAGGGCAGGTTGCTCTTGCTAGTGAACGACACCACCTCCTCCAGGCGCAATTGGGCGAAAGCACAGCGCAGGCAGGTCCACGCCGCCTCGCTGGCGAAACCCAGGCCCCAGTGGCGGCGTGCCAGGCGCCAGCCGATCTCCACCGCCGGCGCAAAATCGGCATCGAAGCCCACGTGCAGCAACCCGGTCATGCCGATGAAGGCACCGCTGTCCTTGCGCTCCAGGGCCCACAGGCCAAAGCCGTACTCATTGAAATGCCCGCGCACGCGGCCGATCAGCGCGGCTGCCTCCACGCGCGTCAGCGGCGCCGGGAAGTAGCGCATCACCTGCGGGTCGGCACACAGGGCGGCGAACTCGCGCAGGTCGTCGTCGTGCCATTGGCGCAGCACCAGCCGCGCGCTTTCCAGTTGCAGGATAGGGGTCATCGGGCGTGCTCCGGTTTTACCGTCTTGCAGTTTACAGCGTAGGCGCGGGTGCAGGTTTCACCCAGCCGGCGCAGCCGAATGCAATTTTCACACGCCCTTCACCGCCCCCCGACAGGCCTGTTGGCAGGATGCCAGCCAATACCGCCGCGCCAGCCGCGACCATGCCAACGGAGCAACGCATGCTATCGAGCAACACCCTGGGGCACCCAGCCATCCACGCCAGGCGCAAGCGACGCCTGACCCGCAAAGCCCTCGGTGCCGCCCTTGGCCTGTGCATGGTCGTGGCGGCGTTGAGCACCTGGCTGGCGACGAGGACGCACATCGTGGACCTTGGCAACGAACGACAATTGAGTGACAGCGGCCTGCTGCAGGACTGGGCCGACGGTGCGGTGATCGTGATGATCCGCCACGCCGAGCGCTGCGACAGCGCCCCCGGCCCGTGCCTGGACGACCCCACCGGCATCACCGTGGCCGGCAGCCAGGCTGCCGAACGTGTTGGCCAAGGGCTGCACCAGCTGGGCCTGAACAACGCCGATATGCTCAGCAGCCCGAAACTGCGCACACGGCAAACCGCGCATTTCATCCTTGGCCAGGCGGTGGCCAGTGAGGACTGGCTGGAAAGCTGTGACAGCCAGTTCGCCAGCGAAGCGCTGGCACACAAACGACCGGGGCATAACCTGGTGCTGGTGACCCACAACGGCTGCATCGACCATTTTGCCCGCCAGCAGAAGGTTGCGGGGGGCGAGCGTGAAAGCGGCTATGCCAGTGCGCTGTTCGTTTCGGTGGATGGCAATGGCAAGACGCGCATCCTCGGCCGCCTGAACGAGCCGGACTGGCAACGGGTGCTGGCCAGTACCACGAAACAGCACTGACGCCACTCCTGCCTGCCAGGGCAACTGCCTTGCACTGCCCTTTCTGGCCTCATCGCCGGCAAGCCAGCTCCCACAGGTATCCCATAGCCTTTTCGCCTTGTGCAGTACCTGTGGGAGCTGGCTTGCCGGCGATTGGGCAGCAAAGCTGCCCCAGCCATGGCAAGATCAGCACTGGCCCCGATAGCGACCCCACCCATGCCGTTGCCGCTGATCTACCACGAAGACTACAGCCCGGAGTTCCCTGCCGAACACCGCTTCCCCATGGACAAGTTTCGCCTGCTGCACGACCACTTGATCGACAGCGGGCTGACCACCGACCAAGCCCTGCTGCGCCCGGACATCTGCCCCAACGACATCCTCGCCCTAGCCCACGACCGCAGCTACATCGAGCGCTACATGAACGGCGACCTGTCGCGTGAGGACCAGCGCCGCCTCGGCCTGCCCTGGAGCGAGGCCCTGGCTCGGCGTACCGTGCGCGCCGTAGGCGGCTCGCTGCTGAGCGCCGAGATGGCGCTGCAGCACGGCATCGCCTGCCACCTTGCCGGCGGCACCCACCACGCCCATTACGACCACCCTGCCGGCTTCTGCATCTTCAACGACCTGGCCGTGATCAGCCGCTACCTGCTGGAGGCTGGCCGGGTACACCGGGTACTGATCTTCGACTGCGATGTGCATCAGGGTGACGGCACCGCGCGCATCCTGCACGACACACCAGACGCCATCACCGTGTCGCTGCACTGCGAACAGAACTTCCCGGCGCGCAAGGCACAAAGCGATTGGGACATCCCCCTGCCCCGCGGTATGGGCGACATGGCCTACCTGAAGGTGGTGGACGACGCCCTCAACTACCTGCTGCCACTCTATCGACCCGACCTGGTGCTGTACGACGCCGGGGTCGATGTGCACAAGGACGACGCCCTGGGCTATCTGCAACTGACCGATACAGGCGTTGCCGCCCGCGACGAAGCGGTACTGCGCCACTGCCTGGGCCGCGACATCCCGGTGGTGGGCGTGATCGGCGGTGGCTACAGCAAGGACCGCGCAGCCTTGGCCAGGCGCCATGGCATCCTTCATCACAGCGCGGCACGCGTCATCGGTTGTTCACAATGACTGTGGAACCGCTTGTGGATAACCTGCGGGAAAGGCGCTGCAGCCCTTTACATGCAAGGCCTGCAAAGCTCTGATCATTTTTTGAGCAGTGCTTCCACAGGCCGCGCTGCGCTAGAATGCGCCTCTTTTCCACAGCCTGCTGCCCACCATGCCTGATCTGAGCCCCGCCTCCCCTCCCCTCGCTGTCGTCATCGGCGGCGGCCCAGCCGGCCTGATGGCCGCCGAAGCACTGGCCCAGGCGGGCCTGGCGGTCGAGGTGTTCGATGCCATGCCTTCGGTGGGCCGCAAGTTCCTGCTGGCGGGTGTCGGTGGCATGAACATCACTCATTCCGAGCCCTACCCGGCGTTCGTCAGCCGGTATGCCGAGCGCCAGGGCGAAATCGCCGCGCTGCTGCAGGACTTCGATGCCGACGCCTTGCGCCAGTGGATTCACGGCCTGGGTATCGAAACCTTCGTCGGCACCTCGGGCCGGGTGTTCCCCACCGACATGAAAGCCGCGCCACTGCTGCGCGCCTGGCTCAAGCGCCTGCGCGACAGCGGGGTAGTTATCCACACCCGTCACCGCTGGTTGGGCTGGAATGCCGAAGGCGCATTGCGGATTGCTTATCCACAAGGCGAGCGCCTGGTGAAGGCCGCCGTGGTGGTGCTGGCGCTGGGTGGCGGCAGCTGGGCGCGACTGGGCTCGGACGGTAGCTGGCAGCCGCTGCTGGCCGCACGGGCTGTGGATATCTCGCCCTTGCAACCCAGCAACTGCGGTTTTGAAGTGGCAGGCTGGAGTGCGCTGCTCAAGGACAAGTTCGCCGGTGCGCCGTTGAAGAACATTGCCCTCAGCGTTCCCGGCAGCGCGCCGCGCAAGGGCGAGTTCATCCTCACCGCGCAGGGTGTGGAAGGCAGCCTGGTGTATGCATGGTCAGCGCTGGTGCGCGAGGCCATCAACCGTGAGGGCCACGGGGTGTTGCTGCTCGACCTGTTGCCGGACAAGCCTGTGGACAAGATTGCCCAGGCGCTGGCCAAGCCACGGGGTTCGCGCTCCATGGCCAAGCACCTGCACAGCCAGCTGGGTATCGATGGGGTCAAGGCGGCGCTGTTGCGCGAGCTGACCGATCAGGCGACCTTTGCCGACCCTGGTGCCTTGGCGAGGGCGATCAAGGCATTGCCGATCACGCTGGTGCGCACGCGGCCACTGGATGAGGCGATCAGCAGCGCGGGCGGGGTGCGTTTCGAGGGGCTGGATGAGGGCTTGATGGTCAAGGGCATGCCGGGGGTGTTCTGTGCCGGCGAGATGCTGGACTGGGAGGCGCCGACTGGGGGGTATCTGCTGACAGCGTGCTTTGCCAGCGGCTTGCGCGCCGGGCGGGCGGCGGCAAGCTGGCTGAAGTCCTGACACATACTCGATCCACTGTGGGAGCGGGCGTGCCCGCGAATACGGGCGAAGCCCGTGCCATGCACCGCAGTGCCTGTTTCGCGGGCACGCCCGCTCCCACAGGGGCCAAGCTTCCCTGGCTACGGCTTACGCTTGCGCGCCCCACCATTGAAGCTCGGCACCTTGCGCACCGCCTTCACCGCCGGCTCCGCACTGCCTGATTCAGCACTGTCCATCCAGCGCCCCAATCCGCGCTTGGCGCTGTTTTCCTTCGGCTTCTTGGGCTTCTTCGGCTTCTTGATCACCTGGCCACTGGCGTCGGTCATCGGCACCCGGTGGTCAGGGATGAAGTCCGGCTCTTCATGACGCGGCAGGGTCTGCCGGGTCAGCACTTCGATTGCCGCCAGCAGCTGCACTTCATCTGCACACACCAGCGAGATCGCCTCGCCCTTGTTGCCCGCCCGCCCGGTACGCCCGATGCGGTGCACGTAATCCTCGGCAACGATCGGCAGGTCAAGGTTGACCACCAGCGGCAAGTCGTCGATATCCAGGCCGCGGGCCGCCACATCGGTCGCCACCAGCACCTGGATTTCGCGGGCCTTGAAGCTGTCCAGCGCGCGCTGGCGGGTGGCTTGCGGGCGGTCACCGTGGATACCGTCGGCATTCACACCCTCGGCCAGCAAGCGCTCCACCAGTTGATCGACGCCATTGCGGGTCTTGGCGAACACCAGCACCTGCTTCCAGCGCTGCTTGCGCAGCAGGTGGCAGAACAGGTCGACCTTGCGCTTTTTATCCACAGGCACCAGCCACTGCTTGACGCTGGTGGCCGTGGCATTGCGCGGGCTGACTTCGATGCTCAGCGGGTCGTTCAGGGCCAGCCCCGCCAGCATGCGGATCTGGTCGGAAAAAGTGGCGGAGAACAGCAACGTCTGGCGCTTGCGTGGCAGCGCGGCGTACACCGACTGCAGCTCTTCGGCAAAGCCCAGGTCAAGCATGCGATCGGCTTCGTCCAGCACCAGGGTCTGCACCTGGTTGAACTTCACGGCGTTCTGCCGGAACAGGTCGAGCAAGCGCCCCGGGGTGGCCACCAGCAGGTCGACACCACGGCGCAGGCGCATCATCTGCGGGTTGATGCTGACCCCGCCATACACCGCGTAGGTACTCAGCGGCAGGTTCTCGGCATACTCGCGCACGTTGTTGTGCACCTGCTCGGCCAGCTCACGAGTGGGCACCAGCACCAGCGCGCGGATCGAGTTGCTGGCCACCTTCTCGCCTTCCAGCGCCAGGCGCTGCAGCACAGGCAGGGCAAAGCCCGCGGTCTTGCCGGTACCGGTCTGGGCCGCGGCCATCAGGTCGCGGCCGGCCAGCACGGCGGGGATGGCCTTGGCCTGCACCGGGGTCGGGGTGGTGTAGTCCAGTTGCTGCAGGGTGCGCAGCAGCGGTTCGATCAGGCCGAGTTTGGCGAAATTCATGGCAATACCGTCAGGGGGTTCAGCGAAGGCGGCAAGTTTACCGCATCACCCCTGCCTACTTGCAGATTTCGCCTTTCAACGGCTGCGCCGGCTCAGGTGCCTTGCGCCACTGCGGCAGGCCGATCAGCACGACCGCGCCGATGATCACCGCCATGGCCACACATTCTTCGGCACCAATCTGCTCACCGGCAAAGACGATGCCCAGCAGCACGGCCACCGCTGGGTTGACGTAGGCATAGCTGGTGGCGGCTGCCGGGCGCACATGCTTGAGCAGGTACATGTAGGCACTGAACGCCAGGATCGAACCGAAGAACACCAGGTAGGCCAGTGCCCCCCAGCCGGCAGCGGTCGGCATCTGCGTCATGCGCTCGCCAGACAGCACGCTGCCGAGCAGCAGCACAGCGCCACCAACCAGCATTTCCGCGGCGCTGGCCATGGGCCCCTGGGGCAGCGGCAAGGTCTTGCTCCACACCGAGCCGAATGCCCACGAGGCTGCCGCAAAGATGATCAGCGCCGCGCCAATCGGGCTTGCCTGCAGGTTGGAGCCCAGGTTCAGCAGGCCGATACCCGCCAGCCCGAGGGCGATCCCCGCCCACTCCAGCTTCGAATTGCGGTGCCCGAACAGCAGGCCGAACAGCAAGGTGAACAGCGGCACCGTCGCCACCGCCAGTGCCGCCACGCCCGAGGCCACACCGGCATGCTCGGCCACGGTCACGCCACCATTGCCACAGCTGAGCAGCAGGAAACCGATCGCCCCCGCAGCCCGCCACTGCGGCCAGGTCGGTGCCGGCACACCGCGCCAGCGCAAGAAGCCATACAGCAGGCCCCCGGCAATCAGGAAGCGCACCCCGGCCATGAGCATCGGTGGCCAGCTCTCGACGCCTATGCGAATGAACAGGTAGGTGGAGCCCCAGACCAGGTACAAGGCCAGGAAAGCGCCAATGAGCAACAACGGGAAGCGACGGGAGGCAGGCATGGGAAACACTCGAAATCCGTTTACGGGTGGCTTAGTTTAGAAAGGCCACCGTGTAAACTTAAGTTACAAAACAGCTTTAAATTGCCCGAACACTTTGCATTGCATGGTTATTCGGATGCTTTTCAATCGAATCGAAACCAAGCAGGAATAACCCATGGACAAGTACGACCGCATGCTGCTCGCCGCCCTGCTCGACAATGGCCGCGCCACCTTCGCCCAACTGGCGCGCCAGGTGAACCTGTCGGCACCGGCGGTGGCCGAGCGGGTGGCCAAGCTCGAGGCCAGCGGGGTTATCACCGGCTACCAGGCCAAGGTCGACATGAGCAAGATCGGCCTGCCGATCCAGTGCGTGATCGAACTGCGCCTGGCCAGCCACGGCAACCAGCAGGCCTACGAAGCGTTGACCCAGATCCCCCAGTTGACCGAATGCCACCGGGTAACCGGCGACCCCTGCGTCATCATGCAGGCAGCGGTGGGTTCGATGCCGGAGCTGGAAGAACTGATCAACCGAGTCGCGCAGTTCGGCTTCAGCAAGACCTCGATCATTCTCTCAAGCGCTGTGGAGCGGCGGGTGCCGCTGGCGCAACTGGAGAAGAAGCCCTAACAGTACCTGGCCAGAGCTTCACGAACCTTGGCGGCCGGGGTTTTCTGCAGGCGGCAGAGCAGGTCGTGCGAAAGCTGCTGTACACCGTGGCTCTGGCGCAGCACGCCAGCCAGATGTTGCAGCAGGTTGGCGGCCATTTCGGCATCGGCCATGGCACGGTGCGCGGTACCGGTATCCGGCAGCCCGGCCCAGCGGGTCAAGGTGCCCAGCTTGTGGTTCGGTGCCGCCGGCAAAAGGCGCCGTGACAGCAGCAGGGAACAGGCGAAGGCCTGGCTGCGGCTACGGCCGATGCGGCTCAGTTCGTAGTCCCAGAACTTCTGGTCGAAGGCGGCATTGTGTGCCAGCAGCGGGGTACCACCAACGAACTCGGCCACTTCGTTCATCACCTTGTCCACCGGCGGCGCACTGCGCAGCATGGCGGTGGTGATGCCAGTGAGCCCGGCGACGAAGGCCGGTACCGGCACGCCCGCGTTCATCAGGCTCTGATAGCGCTCGACGATGCGCCCGCCCTCCAGCATCACCACCGCCACCTCAGTGGCGCGGCAGCCGGCGCCGGGGCTGATGCCGGTGGTTTCAAAGTCGATGACAGCGATACGTTCCATGAAAAATCTCAGTGTTTTAGCAACAGCGCACCCTCGATGGGCACATAACGGGTGGCGGCACGGATCAGCGACAGTGCGGTAAGCCCGGGCACACCATACACCACTGCCTCGGTGCCATGGCGCTGTATCACCCGCTCCAGCAGCAGGTCGAAATCGCCGTCGCCGGAGGCCAGTACCACTTGGTCGACGCGGCTGGCGGCGTCGATCACATCCAGGGTGATACCCACATCCCAGTCACCTTTGGCCGAGCCATCGCTGCGCTGGATGAAGGGCTTGAGGCGCACATCGAAACCGAGATTGCGCAGGATCTGCTGGAACTGCTGCTGCTTGCTGTCACCACGGTCGATGGCATAGGCCACGGCCTCGACGATCTGGCCTTCGCGGCTGACATCGGCCCACAGGGCGGTGTAGTTGAAATGGCAGCCGTGGGCCTGGCGCACGGTGTAGTAGAGGTTCTGCACATCGGCGAACAGCGCGATCTTTTTCACCTTGGAACCCCTTGGTCGGCCTGGAATGCTGGGGGCTGCCTTGCAGCCCTTTCGCGACACAAGGCCGCTCCTACAGGGGTTCGCGTACCCTTGCAGGAGCGGCCTTGTGTCGCGAAAGGGGCGCAAAGCGCCCCCAAAATTGCCAGCAGTATGCCAGACCTGTCAGACGTACGAATCGTCGTCCGAGAAGAACCCGCCATCATCGCTGCCATAATCGCTGTCGGCATAACCACCCTGGTCGCTGCCCCAACCACTGTCGTCAGCCACCTGCTGCTGCGCCCCCGAGTCGTTCCAGCCTCCGCTGTCGCTGGCCGGGGCCGGCTCTTCCTTGATCACCTCGACCACCTCCTCCGGCTGCGAGTTGTGGTTGAACAGGCTGCTGATGCCCTGCGCCAGCAACACACCACCCGCCACACCGGCCGCAGTCTGCATCGCACCGCCGAGGAAGCTGCTGGCACCACTGCGTGCCGGCGCAGCGCCAAAGGCAGGCTGCTGCGCTTGTGGCTGGGAAAAGCCCGGCGCCGACGGCTCACGCCAGCCACCGCCGGATGCCACGGGGGCTGCAGCGGGACGCTGCGGTTGCACGGTCGGGGCCGCATTGCGCCCAGACGAACCAAAGATGCTGGACAGGAAACCACCACCGCCATTGCTCGGCGCGCTGCTGGCACGGGCGGCCTCGGCCTGGGCACGGGCCTGCTTCAGTTCGGCTTCCAGTTGCTTGTTCTGCTCGTCGAGGCGCTTGATCGCTGCCTCCTGCACCAGGATCGCCTGGGCCATGTAATAAGGCGCCGCCGGCTGCTGACGCACATGTTCCTCGATGCATGCCTGGGCCTGCGCATCACGTGGCTGGCTCGGGTCCTCGGCTTGCTTGAGGCGGCCGAACAGGCCGTCGATCAGGGTTTGTTCTTCAGTATTCATGGGGCGACCTCGTGGGGTAGCGGACAACGGACAGCGTCAAAGATGGGGCGTACAGGCGTGGGATTCAATCACCGGTGGCGTGAAACTTTTTTCAGCAAGTGACAGCCCCAGGCCTGCTTTGGGCTAAAGTTATGCCCCTGTTTTTACTGCCATGCGATGTAGACCGATGAACCCGCTGAGCGTCCTGCGCGACTCCCTGTACTTCTTCCGCCGCCACCTGCCGAACATCCTCCAGCTGTGCCTGCCGCTGGTGGTGCTGGAATCCTTGCTCACCCAACTGCTGTACCGGCAGATGGGCGACCAGGCATCGCCGGCCTACGGCATGCTGATCAGCCTGCTGTTCTACCCGCTGTACAGCGCCGCGCTGATCCTGTACCTCGACACCCGCAGCAACGGCCAGGAAATCGCCAAGCGAGACCTGTTCGCCCGCGCCGTGCAACTGTGGCCGCAGCTGGCCCTGCTGATCCTGATCAGCTCGCTGCTGATCATGGCCGGCCTGGCGCTGTTCATCTTCCCGGGCGTGTGGATCATGATCAACCTGGTGTTCGCCGAGTACCTGCTGGTACTGCGCGGCCTGCCGGTGGTGCAGTCCATGCGCGAGAGCGCACGCATGACCACCGGACACTTCATGCGCATCATGATCTGCGTGCTGGGGGTGCTGGCACCGATCTGGCTGATCGACGGGCTATTGCTGATGGCTTTTCCCGAACCCGCAGCGGGTGCCCAACTGGCCATGGACAGCCTGAGCGGCTTCCTGCAGCTGTTCAGTACCGTGGTGCTGTATCGCCTGTTCATGCTGCTGGAAGGTGAAGCCGGGGCTTGAGGCGTCTGGGAAAATCTTCATTCTGCTCGCACGCCCGACGGTGGCATTAGTGTAAACACACCTTCAATGCCATTAGAGGAAAACGTCATGGAGCAAACAATCAGTACTCAATATGCCGAATCGTTTCGAGGCCGGCTTTTAATGTGCGTCGACGGTGGCTATGCCAATACCCGGATTAGTCGTAGTGGCGACAAAACCGATGATAGTTTCTTTGATTTCTCCCCTGGGAATGACTGGTTAATATTGGGCGGACGCACGCTGCCGCCACTGTTGGAGTTCCGTTATATCTCCAAAACCGAAGATCGCCTGCATTATCACATCCACCTTTGGGGACAACCAGACAAGAAGTTGGGTGTCAGCCGCAATGGCTACCTCGGCTTCTACAAGTATGCCGAAGTCACCGATTACTGGGTGATCGAGCCACTGCACCTGCTCAATGGATCTCTCATCTGTCATCTGCGAGACCAAAGCGGGCAGAGCGTGGGCGCCATTGACTACAAACGAGACGAGTACCAAGAAACGTTAGCCCCGCTGAATGTCAAGAAAGGTCAGATCGTCACCTTCGACCTGACGAAATATTAATTCATAGGGAGTACTTCGATGAAGCGCACATCTATTGGCGCTTCTTAGCCTTCACAAATTTTCTTTGGCCGAATTACATGATTCATGAGGATAGCCAGATCTCGATCCCTCTGAACAAGGCAACCGATCTGGCTACCGCTCTGCGTCACATTCAGGTGCCACGCGGCTTCGCCCGCGCGGTCGCATCGGCCACCAAAGGGTCATCCGGCCAATAGTGCTTGGGGTAACGCCCTTTCAAATCCTTCTTAACCTCGGCATACGTCGTGCGCCAGAAGTTGGCCAGATCCTGGGTCACTTGTACCGGCCGCCGTGCCGGTGACAACAAATGCAACTTCACTTGCTGACGGCCTTGGGCAATACGCGGAGTATCGGCAAGGCCGAAGAGTTCCTGCAGACGCACGGCGAGAATCGGTGGATTTTCACTGTAGTCCAGGCGAATGTTCGAGCCGGAGGGCACCGCCAGATGCGCCGGTGCCCATTCGTCCAGGCGCTGTGGCAATGGCCAAGGCAGCAGATTGCGCAAGATCGAGGACACATCCAGGGCGGCGAAATGGCTCAGCCGCGAGACCTTGCCCAAGTATGGCTGCAGCCAGTCTTCCAGGGTCGCCAGCAGCGCTTCGTCCCCCAGGTCAGGCCAATCGCTTTGCCCCTCTTTGTCCAGATCAAGCTGACGTAACAGCGCAACCCGTGCTTGCCATTGGCGAAGTTCCGGGGTCCAGGTCAACAGGTTCAGGCCCTTGCGCCGCACTAGGCCAAGCAACGCTTTGCCGCGGGCATCGTCATCCAGGTTGGGTAACGGTTCACGCCCCAGCACCAGCTCGCCGACCTTGGTCTGGCGTTCTGCACGCAGCACCTGCTCACGCTCGTCCCAATCAAGGATATCGACGCGCTCGACCTGCTCGGCCAGCACGCCCTCGAGCAGCGCCGGGTCGAACTCGGCGGCCAGATAGATGCGTTCTTCGCGCTGACCCTGGCGGCTGCCCAGGTCGGCGATCACCAGCCACGGGCACTTCATCAGTGCATCGACTTCGGCAAACAGCGCCGCACGGCCGTTGGCCAGCCGGTATTCCGCACCGCCCTCGCGGCGCTGCTGGGCGACGCGGTCGGGGTAGGCCAGCGCCAGCAGCGCGCCCAGCCAGCGCGGGTGACCGGGGTCCGCAACCGGCGCGCCTGGTTTGCCACGTAGCAGGCCACGGTACTGGCGAGCCAGTTGGCGCGCACGCTGCACACCGCCGTGGCTGCCACGGGAAGCTTTGCTTTCGCCACTGACCAGCGCCAGCCGGCTGTGCAAATCGGCACCACCACCGCGCTGGATATCCCGCTCGCCCAGCAGCGCAGCCACATCGCAGGCCATCTGTGCCAGGCCCAGGTCCTGGCCGCGCAACAGCAGATGCGCGATACGCGGATGCGCCGGCAACTCGGCCATGGCCTGGCCGTGTTCGCTGAGGTTGTCGCGGCTGCCGGGCTTGAAGGCGTTGAGCCGCGCCAGCAGGTCCTGGGCCTGGGCGAAGGCGGCCGTGGGAGGCTGGTCGAGCCAACGCAACTGCTCGGGTGTAACACCCCAGCGCGCCAGTTGCAGGGCCAGGCCAGCCAGGTCGGCCTGCATGATCTCGGCGCTGCCGTGGGCGGCCAGCTGGTCATGCTGGGCCTCGGACCACAGGCGGTAACACACGCCGGGCTCCATACGGCCGGCACGGCCAGCGCGCTGAGTGGCACTGGCACGGGAGATGCGTTGGGTGTCCAGACGAGTCATGCCGCTGCCGGGGTCGAAACGCGGTACCCGGGCCAGGCCCGCGTCGATCACCACGCGCACGCCGTCGATGGTCAGGCTGGTCTCGGCGATGTTGGTGGCCAGCACCACCTTGCGCAGGCCCTTGGGCGCCGGGTCGATGGCCGCACGCTGGGCGTCGAGATCGAGCTCGCCATGCAACGGGCAAAGCAGGACCTCGGGGCGCTCGCCCAGCGCTTCCTGCAGGCTCTGGTGCACCCGGCGGATCTCGGCTTGACCTGGCAGGAATACCAGCACACTGCCGGCCTGGTCGGCCAGTGCCTGCAACACGCTGTCCACTACCCGTGGCTCGATGAACTCACCCGGCTGGAAAGGCCGCCCCCAACGGATGTCGACCGGATGCATGCGACCTTCGCTGCTGACCACCGGGGCATCATTCAGCAGCCGCGAAAGGCGCTCGCCCTCCAGGGTCGCGGACATCAGCAAAACCTTCAGTGGCGGATCTTCCCGCAGCAACTCCCGGCCATTCAGGCTCAATGCCAGGGCCAGGTCGGCATCAAGGCTGCGCTCGTGAAATTCGTCGAAGATCACCAGCCCCACACCTTCCAGCGCCGGGTCGGCCTGCAGGCGGCGGGTGAGGATGCCTTCGGTCACCACCTCGATGCGGGTGTTCGGCCCGACCTTGCTGTCCAGGCGGATGCGATAGCCCACGGTTTCGCCGACCTTTTCGCCCAGCTCGCTGGCCAGGCGCTCGGCCGCAGCCCGCGCTGCCAGGCGGCGGGGCTCGAGCATGAGAATGCTCTGCCCAGCCAGCCACGGCTCGTTGAGCAGCGCCAGCGGCACGCGGGTGGTCTTGCCCGCGCCAGGTGGCGCTTCGAGCACCGCTTCGTCACGGTTTTCCAGGGCCTGGCGCAGGGCGGGCAAGACAGCATCGATCGGTAATGAAATCATGGTGGTCCTCGAACAGTCTGGCGAGTATAACGGCGAACCCAAGCTGCCCTATCATGGTCTTAGCTTCAGGTGCAGGCGTTTCGCTTGCCCTGCTGAATACCTTTTCGGAGTTTTTACATGCGCATCCCATCCCGCGTCATCGGTGGCGCCCTCATCGTCACCTTGCTGACCCAACTGACGGCCTGCGGCACCATTCTGTACCCGGAACGTCGTGGCCAGATCGGCGGCAAGATCGACCCAGTGGTTGCCGCAATGGATGCCATCGGCATCCTGTTCTATGTGATCCCGGGGCTGATCGCCTTCGGTATCGACTTCGCCACGGGCGCCATCTATTACCCAGGCGGGCGATCCGCCCAGGTTGACCCGGTCAAGCTGCGTGAGGCCGTGAGCCCCGATGGCAAGGTCGACAACTTGAAGCTGCAGGCCATTCTGGAAAGCGAACTGGGCCAGCGCCTGCCGCTGAACGACCCACGGCTGATCCAGCATCGCGGCAGCATCGAGCAGTTGGCCAGCCTGGGCCTGGTACCTGCAGCCTGAAGTACAAGGACACTACCCACGGATGATGACCACCCCGGCTGAACACCAGCGCCTGCTACGCCTGGCCACTCGCGCATCGCTGGCGGTGGCCAGCATCCTGGTCCTGAGCAAGGCGTTGGCCTGGTGGCTGAGCGGCTCGGTCAGCCTGCTGGCCGGGCTGACCGACTCGGCACTGGATGCCGTTGCCTCGTTTCTCAACCTGCTCGCCGTGCACTACGCCCTGCGCCCGGCCGACAACGACCACCGTTTCGGCCATGGCAAGGCCGAGGCCCTGGCCGGTATGGCGCAGGCGCTGTTCATCGGGGTCAGTGCGGTGCTGATCGGTGTGCAGGCGGTTGAACGCCTGCACACCCCGCAACCTTTGGGCGATACCGCCGTCGGTATCGGGGTAATGCTGCTGTCGCTGGTGCTGACCCTTGCCCTGCTGGCACTGCAACACAAGGTCATCCGCCTGACCGGCTCCACGGCGGTACGGGCCGACTCCCTGCACTACCGCTCAGACCTGCTGCTCAACGGCAGCATCCTGCTGGCCTTGCTGCTGGCACGCTTTGGCTGGCCGCAGCTGGATGCGCTGTTCGGCCTGGGCATCGCCGTCTATATCCTCTGGAGCGCGCTGCAGATCGCCCGGGAGAGTACGGCCATCCTGATGGACCAGGAACTGCCTGGCGATGTAGGCGAGGACATGGCTGCGCTGGTGCTGGCCATTCCCGGGGTCAAAGGCGTGCACGACCTGCGTACGCGGGTGTCGGGTAACCAGTGGTTCGTGCAGTTGCATCTGGAGATGCCGGGGCAATTGCCGCTAAATGAAGCGCATGCCTTGTGCGTGGAGGCGTCGAAGGTGATCCGCCAGCGTTATCCACAGGCGGATGTGATGGTGCATGCGGATCCGGTGTGAACCTGCAAGGGCCCTATCGCCGGCAAGCCAGCTCCCACAGGAACCGCACCGGCCTGAAGGCATGCGCAATGCCAGTGGGAGCTGGCTTGCCAGCGAAGGGCCGGGACAGGCAGTTCCCACAGGCACTACTTCAGGCCGGTGCGGTTCCTGTGGGAGCTGGCTTGCCGGCGATAGGGCCGGGACAGGCAGCACATCTGGCTCAGTTGATGCTGTAGCCTCGGCCGCTGAAACAAGCGCCCAGCGCCCGCCGGTAGTTGTCCGCCACATTGGCCGGCGGTGCATAAGTCGCCGTCGCCGGGTCGAACCCTGACTGGCTCACCGCCCAACGGTGGCACTGGTAACGGTCCTGGTCCTGCTGCTCCTGCCCTTGCCCATACATCGGGTAGGCCACCACGTCATACCCACCGCCTACAGGTGCCGGCGCCGCAACCGGCGGGTTGACCACCACGTACTCGCGGCTGTCGGCCAGGTACTGGTAATAGGTATCGGCCACCAGGAAGAACAGCGTCCCGCCCAGCCAGACTTCCCGCGCATAGGGCGGCAGGTAGTCGACCCGCACGCCATGGGGCGGGGTCACCACGACATAGCGGCCACCATGGGGGCGATACCAGTAACCACCGGAGTAGAAGTAGTCATCGCCACGGTAGGGTACTTTCCAGTAGCGGTCCGGGAAATGATCGATGGCGTGCCCCGGGCGATACTGCGGCCCCGGCCCCCAGCCATTGCCATGACCATCCGGGCGCCCTTGCCAGTCACCACCGGGCCGTTGCCCCGGGCCACCGGCTTCCCAATGGCGGTTATCGCCATGGCGGCGGGGAATGTCCTGGTAATAACCCTGGCGTGGCGGCTGGGTCTGCTGCACTTCGTCACGCGAATTGAGCGAGCGGCCCGGCGCCCCCTCGCCCGGCCCTTCGGCCATGGCCCCGAGGCTGATGCTCAACCCCAACACACCAACACCTGCCAACTGCCAGATGCGCGACTTCATGCTGTTCCTCTCGGTAGAAAATACGGCAACCACAACCAGTCTACCGCGCCTGTCACGCAGGCCAATTAAATTTCCGGACATGAAAAAAGGGAGGCCGCTGGGCCTCCCTTCAGGAATTGTCGTCCGTGCTCGGCACTTGTGGCGCCGGCTCACCTCACACCGTCTTCTGGAAGGTGTGTAGCCCGGGGGCCTGCAGATCCTGTTGGATGGCTGGCCGCGACCGCCCGCCTAGGGCGCGTCGCCGTGGACTGATGTCCGGGCAGTGATTCTGTGGATAAAGATACCGGACAGGTTGCGGCAGATGATTGCGAAGATTGCTCGGATAAATAGCACTTGCGCAATTTTTCACCCTGGATTGATAATTCACCGCAATCCGAACAGAAAAGGCATAAACCATGAGCAAACTTGACCGCTACGACCTGAGCATCCTCGCCGAATTGCAGCGCGATGCGCGCATTTCCAACCAGGAACTGGCCGAACGCATCGGCCTGTCGCCTTCGCCATGCTCACGTCGGGTCAAGCAACTGGAGGACGATGGCTACATCTCGCGCCAGGTGGCCCTGCTCGACCGCAAGAAGCTGGGCCTGAGCCTGACTGCCTACGTGCTGATCGGCATGGACCGCCACACCCCGGAGCGTTTCGAAACCTTCGAGGCGGCCATCCGCAACCTGCCACAGGTGCTCGAATGCAGCCTGGTCACCGGCATGGATGCCGACTACCAGCTGAAGGTGGTGGTGCCCGACATGGATCACTACCAGAAACTGCTGCTAGGCAGCCTGACCCGCATTGAGGGCGTCACCAGCGTGCGTTCGAGCTTCGTGCTGAACCAGGTGCTGGCCAGCACCGAGCTGCCATTGACCCACCTGCGTTAATTGCCTGCGCCAGCAGGCGTATAATCGAACGCTCAAACCGCCTGGAGAACACCGATGGATCCCGCCGTATTCGAAGAGTGGATGATGATCATCCTGGTCACCGTATTGATCGGTTTCATGGGTTTCATCGTCTGGGACCTGGCGAAAAAGTCCAAGGCCGGGCGGTTCGGGACGCTGATCCTGTTCTTCGTGCTGGGGTTGGGGGTGCTGGCCTTTATCATCAAGAGCGTGGTGGTGGGGTTTCTAGAAGGGGTGTAGAACATTCAGGGCCATTCGCGGGCACGCCCGCTCCACAGGTCTGGCGCTGCACTTGAGGGCTGCACCATACCTGTGGGAGCGGGCGTGCCCGCGAATAGGCCCTTGAACTGGACTAAAGCTTGGCGGCCACTTCGCGCCAGCAGCCCTGTTCCAACCCATCCAGCGCCCAGTCGCCAATCCGCACCCGCACCAGGCGCAAGGTCGGCAACCCCACCGCCGCCGTCATCCGCCGCACCTGGCGGTTACGCCCTTCGCGAATAACCAGCTCCAGCCAGCTGGTCGGCACGCTCTTGCGAAAACGCACCGGCGGGTTGCGCGGCCACAGCTCGGGCTCGTCCAGGCGCCGCGCCTCGGCCGGCAAGGTCGGCCCATCGTTCAGTTCCACGCCATCGCGCAAGCGCTGCAACTGCTCCTCGCTCGGCTCCCCCTCCACCTGAACCCAATAAGTCTTGGCAAGCTTGTGCTTCGGGTCGGCAATGCGCGCCTGCAGGCCGCCATCGTTGGTCAGCAGCAACAGGCCTTCACTGTCGCGATCCAGCCGCCCGGCCGGGTACACGCCGGGGATGTCGATGTAGTCCTTGAGCGTCGCGCGCCCGTCGCCGTCGCTGAACTGGGTCAGCACGTCGAACGGTTTGTTGAACAGGATCAGGCGCGGCTCGGCCGGTGGCGCCTTGGGCTGGCGACGCGGGCCGGCGGCAGGCCGCGCCTGGGGGCGGCGCGGCTTGGAACGGGGTGGCAGTGACATGGATCCTCAGCGGAACGGCGGCTCATCGAAACTGCGCAGTTTACGCGAGTGCAGCGAGTTGAGCTCGGTGCGCAGCAGGTCCAGGGCGGCAATGCCGATCTTCAGATGCTGGCTGACCGCCCGGTTATAGAAGGCATTGGCCGAACCCGGCAGCTTGATCTCGCTGTGCAGCGGTTTGTCGGATACACATAGCAAGGTGCCGTACGGCACGCGCAAGCGGTAACCCTGGGCGGCAATGGTACCGCTTTCCATGTCCACCGCCACGGCACGCGACAGGTTGATCAGCGGCCGCTCCTGGGCCCAGCGCAGCTCCCAGTTGCGGTCGTCGTAGGTCAGTACGGTGCCGGTGCGCAGGCGCTTCTTCAGCTGTTCGCCACGCTCGCCGGTGACCTGCGCGGCGGCTTCCTGCAAGGCCAGCTGCACTTCGGCCAGGGCCGGAATCGGGATGTTCGGCGGCACCACCCGGTCGAGAATGCCGTCACGGCGCATGTAGGCGTGTGCTAGCACATAATCGCCGATGGTCTGCGACTGCCGCAGGCCGCCGCAGTGGCCGATCATCAGCCAGCAGTGCGGGCGCAGCACGGCCAGGTGGTCGGTGATGTTCTTGGCATTGGACGGGCCGACGCCGATGTTGACCAGCGTGACGCCGTCGCCATCAGCGGCGATCAGGTGATACGCCGGCATCTGGTAGCGGTGCCAGACCACGCTGGCCACCAGCGCCTGGGTTTCACCGTGGTCCATGCCCTTTTCGATCACCACGTTGCCCGGCAGCACCATGCGCACGAAGCGCGGGTCGTCACGCAACTGGTCGAGGCCGTGGCTGATGAACTGGTCGACATAGCGGTGATAGTTGGTCAGCAGGATCCACGGCTGCACATGGCGCCAGTCGCTGCCGGTGTAGTGCACCAGGCGGCGCAGCGAGAAGTCGACCCGCGCGGCATCGAACAGCGCCAGCGGCAGGGTTTCGGCACTGCCCCAGTCATACAGGCCGTCGGCGATGTTGTCGGTGGCAGCCGACAGGTCGGTGCTGGGGAACACCCGCGCCAGCTGCGCGGCGGTGATGCCGCTGCCGGCCAGTTCGTCGCCCTGGTCGACCACGTAGGGGTAAGGGATGTTCTGTTCGCTGACGCCGACCTCTACCGTGACGGTGTAGTCGTGCATCAGCGGGCGCAGTTGCTCCAGCAGGTAGCCACGGAAAGCAGCCGGCTGGGTGATGGTGACACTGTAGGTACCGGCCACCTGGACCTTGGCGTAAGCCCGCGTGGTGGCGGCGACTTCACCGTGGCTGTAGTAGGTCAGGCGCAGCGCCGGGTAGCGGAACAGGTCGCGCTCTTCGACGCCTGGCTCGGTACGGTCCTTCAGGTAACGCTTGAGGGCCTGGCTAAGGGCCCCGGTGGCCTGGTCATGCAGGGCCGCCAGACGGTCGACGGCCTGTTCGGGGGTATCAACGACTACAAAAGCTTGGCTCACACTGTGCTTCCTGTCTGGACATGCATGTGAACCATCTTGCCTGCCTTCTTGGCTAAATACACCCCCATTGATCGGTGTTGCATCCATTCGCGGGCACGCCCGCTCCCACAGGATCTTCACTGCCCTCAAGTACAACGCAGTACCTGTGGGAGCGGGCGGGCACGCGAAGAAGCGAGCTCAGTTCGCCCAGGCTGGCGTCGCCCTGGCCACCAATGCCTCCACATCCACACCCCGCGGCAACGCCCCATACACGCGCCCGCCCCCCGTCAAGCGGCTGTCGATAAACGCATCACTGACCACCGCATTGCCCGCCTCAAGCAACAGCTTGGCCTGCAGCGCCAGGGCAATATCCTCGGTCAGCTGCCGCGCGCGGTACTGCATGTCGCCAGTGTCGGCAAACGCCCCCTTGAGGTTACCGATGTGCGCCGCCAGGCGCGGGTCCCCGTGCCCATCGCCCAGCTCGGCGAACAGCGCATCGAGCACGCCCGGCTCCTTGGACAAGGCCCGCAGCACATCCAGGCACTGCACATTGCCCGAGCCTTCCCAGGTCGAGTTGACCGGCGCTTCGCGGTACAGCCGTGGCAGGATGCTGTCTTCCACATAACCTGCCCCGCCCAGGCACTCGGCGGCCTCGTTGATCATGGCCGGCGCGCGTTTGCAGATCCAGTACTTGCCCACCGCCGTGACCAGCCGGGCGAAATGCGCCTGCTGCGGGTCTTCCAGCTGCTCCAGCGCCTGCCCCATGCGCAGGCTCAGGGCCAGCGCGGCCTCGCTTTCCAACGCCAGGTCGGCCAGCACGTTCTGCATCAACGGCTGCTCGCTCAGCAGCCGCCCGCCAACCTTGCGGTGCGCGCAATGGTGGGCCGCCTGGGTCAGCGCCTGGCGCATCAGGGCGCTGGATCCGACCATGCAGTCGAAGCGGGTCATGGCCACCATTTCGATGATGGTCGGCACGCCCCGCCCTTCTTCCCCGACCATCCACGCCAGGGCACCGCGGAATTCCACCTCGCTGGAGGCGTTGGAACTGTTGCCCAGCTTGTTCTTAAGGCGCTGGATATAGAACTGGTTGCGGCTGTCGTCGGGGCGGTGACGCGGCAGCAGGAAGCAGCTCAGGCCTTTTTCGGTCTGGGCCAGGGTCAGAAAGGCATCGCACATCGGCGCCGAGCAGAACCACTTGTGCCCAACCAGTTCGTAGGGCTGCCCCGGGCCCGCGGCGCCGACTGGATAAGCCCGGGTGGTGTTGGCCCGTACATCGGTGCCGCCCTGCTTCTCGGTCATGGCCATGCCCAGCGTTACTCCAGCCTTGTGACGGTCGCCGACGTTACGCGGGTCGTACTCGCAGGCGAGGATTTTCGGCAGCCAGTATTTGGCCAGTTCGGGTTGCAGCCGCAGCGCTGGCACAGCGGCGAAGGTCATGGTCAGCGGGCAGCCGGTACCGGCCTCGGCCTGGCTGTGCAGGTAGGTCATCGAAGCCCGCGCCACATGGGCGCCGGGGCGGGGTTCGGCCCATGGCAGCGACGGCAGGCCGTGCTCGACGGCGGTGCGCATCAGTTCGTGGTAGGCGGGGTGGAACTCGACCAGGTCGATGCGATGGCCGTAGCGGTCGTGGCTGCTGAACTCCGGCTTGTGCGCATTGGCTAGGAAGCCCGCCTGCATCAGCGGGCCGCCGGCCAGGGCACCGTAGGCATCGATCCGCGATTCGGCCCAACCCGCACCGAAACGCCGCGACCATTCCTGTAGCGGAATGTCGAGGCGGTACAGGTTGACACCGTCGAGGGGCGGTGGCTGGTTGGTGACTTCGTGGGTTTCAGCGTACTGGTGCAGGTTCATCGGCGGCTCCTGGATCCGGGTAGCTTGAGAGCCCCAGTGAAGCACTCCCTGTGAGTCAGTCAAAGTGACATTAATGACTAAACATGTGGTGGGGGGCATGTCTTGGGGATGCAGCGGGGCTGACAGGTGCTCGCCACGACAGTTGCCATCAGCTCCGAGGCCTGCTCACGGGCGCTGCGACAGGGGATGCCCTCGGCAATGCGGAACAGTGGATGGGTTTGGCCTTCGCCTTGGTAGAAGTAGGTAACGCCAGGGGTGGTTTTAATTTCGTCGTTCATGAGTTCGGCACCATGGAAATATGTGCCACCCGTCCGTTTCCACACATAGGGGTGACAGCTGCACACGGGGTGGAAAACCAGGCATGATGCGAACCCGGTAGGCCCAAAGGCCTCCCGCGTACAGCTGTCGTAACGACACGCACCATAGGTCTTGCCAGGTTTCCACACCCGATCGCTGAACCGTCAGCGACTGGAAAAGCCTAGAGCGCGGGATTTGCAGGAACAATCAGACGCGTGTCGACAGGGGTTGTAGGGTATTTCGCAGTTGGCGCAGTTTCCAGTGCCAGTGTGTAGGAAGAGTCTGGAGTTGTTGTAGCCTGTGGGTTTCTTGGGGCCGCTTTGCGGCCCTTCGCGGGCACGCCCGCTCCCACAAGGGGATCACGCATTATTTGGGCTGAGCACCAAACCTGTAGGAGCGGGCGTGCCCGCGAAGGGCTGCAAAGCAGCCCCAATAAGACCTACAGCGAACGCCGCACCTGCTGGATGCTCGGGCTCATCTGCACCTGCGAAACCGCCATGTTCAAACTCAACTCGAACCGGCTCCCCAACCCACGCGTCGACTCATGCGACAACCGTGCCCCCAGCAATTCCCCCATCTGCCGGCAGATCGACAAACCAATCCCCAGCCCGCCATAACGCCGGGTCATCGAGCCATCGACCTGGAAGAAGCGCTGGTACAGGGTCGCCTGGTCGAGGTCATCGAAGCCGATACCGCTGTCGCTGACCATGAAGGTCAGCGCCAGGTCGTCAGGCCCCACCCGGCGCCCGCGCACCTGGATCATCACCCCGCCCTGGTGGGTGAACTTCAAAGCGTTGTCCACCAGGCACCCCAGGCAGCGGGCCAGCTTCTGAGCATCGCCCAGCAACCCGTCCGGCACATCGGCCGGGATGTCCAGACTCAGGTACAAGCCTTTGCCCAAAGCCTGCCCGGCATAACCGGCACGCACGCCCTGCAGCAGGTCACGCAGGCTGAACGGCACCGGCTGCGCGCGCAGGCGGCCGGCCTGTAGCTCGGACAGGGTAAGAATGGCATCGACCATATCCATCATGCCCTGGGCCGAGCCCACCGCCGTGCGGTGGTACTGGGCCATCTCGGCCTCCATCGGCAGGGTATGCATCAGCTCCAGCGAGCCGATCACACCATTCATCGGCGTGCGCAGCTCATGGGTCACGCTGGCCAGGAATTCGTCTTTCAGCCGGTTGCTCCTGGCCAGTTGCAGGTTCAGTTGTTCCAGCGTGCGCCCGGTGTCTCGCAAGGTCTGCGCCTGCTGCTCGCGCAGGCTGTTGATGCGGTCGGCCAGCGCCAGCGACAGCAAGGCCACCTCCAGCGCCGACCCCAGCTGGCTGGCATACATGGTGATGAACACGTTCGGCAGGTAGCCCAGCACCATCAGGGTGTTGACCAGGCCACCAAGCAGGAATGCCGTCCAGGCGATGATGAACCAGCGTGCCACGCGCAAGCCACGCCACCAGGCGTACAGCCCGGCAGCGAAGATGCTCACGGTAAACAGCAACGCCAGCACCGTGGCCATGCGCAGGGCGACGCCGTAGGGCATGCTCACCGCCAGCACCATGACCAGCGCGCCACCCAGCATCAGCAGCTGCAGCAGCCGGTCGAAACCACGGCTGATGCTGCCCAGTTGCAGGAAATGCCGGGCGAACTGGCAGCCGAACAGGCCAGCGGCCCCGATGAACAACGGCGTCGAAGCATTCGCCCACCACGGGCTGTCCGGCCAGAAGTAGGCCACACCGGCGCCATTCACCGACACCTGGTAAAAGCCGAACGAGGCGATATAGAGGATGTAATAGAGGTAGCTGACGTCGCGCACGCTGAGGTAGATGAACAGGTTGTACACCAGCATCACCAACAGCACGCCGTAGATCATCCCCAGCACATACAGGCGCGTGGGCTGCTCCTCCATGTAGGCCTGGGCGGACCACAGCGCCAGCGGCGCCTGCACCGAACCCTGGCTGTGCAGGCGCAGGTAGGCGGTGGTCACCTGGCCAGGCGGCAGTTGCAGTTCGAACAGGTAGTTGTTCTGCAGGATCTGCCGGCTGTGGTAGGGCAAGGCGTCGCCGGTGCGCCGGGCCAGGCGATAACTGCCACTGCTGTCGGGCAGGTACAGCTCGAGGTGGTCCAGCGGCGGATAGGCCAGCTCCAGCAGCCATTGCCGCGGGGCGGCACCGGGTGCGGCGACAGGGCGCAGTTCGACCTTGAGCCAGAACACCGAGGTGGAGTAACCGGCGTTCAGCACGTCTTCATGGTGGGGGCGAAAATGCTTGGCGAACCCAGGGGCACTGACCTGGGCGATGCTGGCACTGCCATCGAGGTCTTCATAAACCTGCATGGCCTTGCCCAGCGGAAGATGCCGCGTAGCGTCGTCGAAATCGACTGCCCCGGCCAGCACGGGCAGCAAGCCCAGAAGCACAATCAGCAAATAGCGCATACAGCCCCAGCATGGCCTGTCCGGTCGAGTCGCGGTTGCCTCCCATCCGTTTGAGACGACACGATCCGGCAGAACCCGTTTGTAGAGTTATCCGAGCACTCTAGCATAGCTTCGCAACCTGGCAATCGACCATATCCAATCACAAAGAAAAGGCTCTAAATCAATGCTTTCAGAAATTAAACCGGTAAAAAACTGACCTTATGATCAACAAAACTCGTTTGTAGGACGATCCGCCCAAACAGGATTGGTGGTAAGCTCGCCGACCATGAATACCTACAGCTCCCGCCCCGTTGTCCTCTGTCTCTCCGGCCACGACCCCAGTGGCGGCGCCGGCCTGCAGGCAGATATCGAAGCCCTGATCGCCCAAGGCTGTCACGCCGCACCTGCAGTGACCGCCCTGACCGTGCAGGATACCGTCAACGTTTCCGACTTCCGCGTGCTCGACCGCGAGTGGGTGCTGGCCCAAGCCAACGCCGTGCTGGCCGACTCCACGGTGGCCGCCGTCAAGCTCGGCATGCTCGGTTCGATCGAAATGGTCGACACCATCGCCGAGCTGCTGGCCGCCCACCCGCACCTGCCGCTGGTCTGCGACCCGGTGCTGCGTGCCGGTGGTGGTGGCCGCCTGGGCAAGGACGAAGTGGGCTACGCCCTGCGCGAACGCCTGCTGCCGCTGGCGACCATCGCCACGCCGAACCTGCCCGAAGCCCGCATCCTTGCCGAACTGCCCGAAGGCACCGCCGACGAGTGTGCCGAGAAACTGTTGCCGTTCTGTAGACACCTGCTGATTACCGGCGGTCACGGCGACGAAGACGAAATTCACAACCGCCTGTACAGCCGCGACGGCCAGCACCACACCTGGACCTGCCAGCGCCTGCCGGGCAGCTACCACGGCTCGGGCTGCACCCTGGCCAGCGCCCTGGCCGGCCGCCTGGCCCTCGGCGAGCAGCTGGAAAGCGCCGTCCGCAGCGCCCTGGACTACACCTGGCGCACCCTGCGTGACGCCGAACAACTGGGCAAGGGCCAGTTCGTGCCGCGCCGTCTGCCGCTGGATTTCTGCTCCTGACACGAGGCCTCCAATGAAGCTACGCGGTCTGTACGCCATCACCGACAGCCAGCTGCTCGCTGGCCGTTTCCTGTCCCATGTCGAGGCGGCACTGGAAGGCGGCGTGTGCCTGCTGCAGTACCGCGACAAAAGTGACGACGCGGCGCGCCGCCTGCGTGAAGCCGAAGGGCTGCTGAAGCTCTGCGAGCGCTACGGCACCCAGTTGCTCATCAACGACGACGCCGAACTGGCCGCGCGCCTGGGCGTCGGCGTGCACCTGGGCCAGACCGACGGCCCACTGACCCCGGCCCGCGCATTGCTCGGCCGCCAGGCGATCATCGGCTCCACCTGCCACGCCAGCCTCGAACTGGCCGCCCAGGCTGCCAGCGAAGGCGCCAGCTACGTGGCCTTTGGCCGCTTCTTCAATTCCGTCACCAAGCCGGGTGCACCCGCTGCCAACATCGAACTGCTGGAGCAGGCCCGCGCCCAGGTGAAACTGCCGATCGCGGTGATCGGCGGCATTACCCTCGACAACGCCGCCCCGCTGGTCGCCCATGGCGCCGACCTGCTGGCGGTGATCCACGGCCTGTTCGGTGCCGACAGCGCGCAGGAAGTCACCCGCCGCGCCCGCGCCTTCAACGCCTTGTTCGCATCCTGATTCGAGAGAACCCCCATGTCCCGTTCCGAAGCCCTGTTCGCCCAAGCCCAGAAGCACATCCCCGGTGGCGTCAACTCGCCGGTCCGCGCTTTCAAGAGCGTTGGCGGCACGCCGCTGTTCTTCAAGCATGCCGAAGGCGCCTACGTCGTTGACGAGGATGACAAGCGCTACGTCGACTACGTCGGCTCCTGGGGCCCGATGATCCTCGGCCACGGCCACCCGGAGGTACTGGACTCGGTACGCAGGCAGCTGGAGCACGGCCTGTCCTATGGTGCCCCGACCGCCATGGAAACCGAGATGGCCGACCTGGTCTGCTCGCTGGTGCCGTCCATGGAGATGGTGCGCATGGTCAGCTCGGGCACCGAAGCCACCATGAGCGCCATCCGCCTGGCCCGTGGCTACACCGGCCGTGACGCCATCATCAAGTTCGAAGGCTGCTACCACGGCCACTCCGACAGCCTGCTGGTAAAAGCCGGCTCCGGCCTGCTGACCCAGGGCGTGCCGAGCTCGGCGGGCGTGCCGGCGGACTTCGCCAAGCACACCCTGACCCTGCCGTTCAACGACATCGCCGCTGTCGAGAAAACCCTGGCCGAAGTCGGCCAGACCGTAGCCTGCATCATCGTCGAGCCGGTAGCCGGCAACATGAACTGCGTACCGCCAGCGCCAGGCTTCCTCGAAGGCCTGCGCGAGCAATGCGACAAGCACGGCGTGGTGTTGATCTTCGACGAAGTGATGACCGGTTTCCGCGTTTCGCTCGGCGGCGCCCAGGGCCACTACGGCATCAAGCCGGACCTGTCGACCTTCGGCAAGATCGTCGGTGGCGGCATGCCGGTCGGCTGCTTCGGCGGCAAGCGTGAAATCATGGGCTGCATCGCCCCGCTCGGCCCGGTCTACCAGGCCGGTACCCTGTCGGGTAACCCGCTGGCCATGGC
The DNA here is from genome assembly GCF_002453565.1 of Pseudomonas sp. UBA6753. NCBI lineage: Bacteria > Pseudomonadati > Pseudomonadota > Gammaproteobacteria > Pseudomonadales > Pseudomonadaceae > Pseudomonas > Pseudomonas sp. UBA6753. Next base: position 149,078 of record NZ_DKHD01000002.1, read on the forward strand.
CGCCGGCCTGACCACCCTGAAGCTGATCAGCCGCCCGGGCTTCCACGCCGAGCTGACCGACTACACCAGCCGCATGCTCGACGGCCTGCAACAGCGCGCCGATGCCGCTGGCGTGCCGTTCGTCACCACCCAGGCCGGTGCCATGTTCGGCCTGTACTTCAGCGGTGCCGACGACATCGTCACCTTCGAAGACGTGATGGCCAGCGATGCCGAGCGCTTCAAGCGCTTCTTCCACCTGATGCTCGATGGTGGCGTGTACCTGGCGCCGAGCGCGTTCGAGGCCGGCTTCACCTCCATCGCCCATGGCGACAAGGAGCTGCAGATCACCCTGGATGCGGCTGAAAAGGCTTTTGCAGCGCTGAAGTAATTGTCAGCCTGTCCCGGCCCTTTCGCGGGCACGCCCGCCCCCACAGGTGCTGCACCAACCTTGAAAATAGTGCGATCCCTGTGGGAGCGGGCATGCCCGCGAAAGGGCCGGGACAGGCAACAAAAGACCCTGCACAATCAGCTGACTTCCCCAACCAAGCAGAAATTCGAGTAAAACTTTGTAAGGTTGGCGCTGCTTATCCCATAATGTGCCACCAGAGACATTGGCCGCAGCTTTGCAGAGGTAAGTCGATCCCCATGAACCGCACCGGCCGCGCCCTGACCCTGGGCTGCCTGTTGCTTCTTCAGCCCCTGCTGGCCCTGGCGGAGGGCGGTAACTCGTTGCTCATTCCGGCGACGGGCCGCTGCACCTTGAATGTCCAGCCTGAAGACCTGGCAAACGCCCTCAAGGCTTGTGAGCAGACGGCAACAGCGGGGGATGCCCAGGCGCAATTCGAACTGGGCGAGTACTACTACACGCAAACGCCGAAAAACCTGGGCAAAGCCCTGAACTGGTTCGAAAAGGCCTCGTTGCAAGGCCATGCCGAGGCCCAGTACCGCCTGGGCGCCATGTTCTTCCGTGGCGAAGGGGTCAAGGCCAACAATGTGCAGGCCTACATCCTGCTGAAGATGGCCGCGGTCAACGGCGCCGAGGATGCGCTGGACATGGCCGACGAAGTGACCGAGCAAATGCCCCGCGACGAGCTGGAGCATGCCACCCAGGTGCTCGGCCAGATCTTCCGCAAGTACCTGCTGGAACTGCAGAACGCCGAAGGGCGCACGCCGTTCTCGCCACTCCCCTGAGGGTTACTTTTCCGGCATCGGCATAGGGAACGGCATCACGTTGCCGCCGCCCTTGGCTTCGCTGATCTTCGCCGTGCCCAGGCGCTCCACCTCGTCGATGCGCACGATCGAGTGCATCGGCACGAAGCTGCGGATCACCCCATCGAACTGGCTCTTGAGCTTCTCCTCGCTCGGATCCACCACCAGCTGCGAACGCTCGCCGAACACGAACTCCTCGATTTCCAGGAACCCCCACAGGTCACTCTGGTAGATCTGCTTGGCATACATCTCGAAGACCTGCCCCTGGTTGAGGAAGATCACTTTATAGATGGCAGGTTCGCGTTTGCTCATGTTCGTCGGGATAACACATGCGTAAGAAAAGGCGGGCATCATACCTGTACCGGCCCCTTCGCGGGCAAGCCCGCTCCCACAGGTATAGCGCCCACCTTCGAAGCGGTGCGGTACCTGTGGGAGCGGGCGTGCCCGCGAAGAGGCCGGAACAGGCCATACATACCGTTGAACGTTTCAGTGCTTTCGCCACTGCCATTCAAGGGTTATTCTTGAGTTCACATCCATTGCCGTCGAGCGGCTAAAAACGACCTTGAACGCACCCATACAACCCCATCGTTTCATCCTCGAACCTTTCGAGGCCCACCGTTTCGCCAACTTGTGCGGCCAGTTCGACGAGCACCTGCGCCTGATCGAACAGCGCCTGGCCATCGAGATCCGCAACCGCGGCAATCAGTTCGAACTGATCGGCGAACCCAAGACCACCTCCGCTGCCGAACAACTGCTGCGCCGTCTCTACCGCGAGACCAAGGCCAGCGACCTGTCGCCGGAAACCGTGCACCTGTACCTGCAGGAATCGACCGTCGAGAACATCGACAACCCGGCCGTCAACGAGGTCAGCGTGTCGCTGCGCACGCGCAAGGGCAACATCCGCCCGCGCGGGGTCAACCAGCAACGCTACGTCAAGGAAATCCTGGCCAACGACATCAACTTCGGCATCGGCCCGGCCGGTACCGGCAAGACCTACCTGGCCGTGGCCTGCGCCGTGGACGCGCTGGAACGCGAACAGGTGCGCCGTATCCTGCTGGTGCGCCCGGCGGTCGAGGCGGGCGAAAAGCTCGGCTTCCTGCCCGGCGACCTGGCCCAGAAGATCGACCCGTACCTGCGCCCGCTGTACGACGCCCTGTACGAAATGCTCGGCTTCGAACACGTGGCCAAGCTGATCGAGCGCCAGGTGATCGAGATCGCCCCGCTGGCCTACATGCGTGGCCGCACCCTGAACAACAGCTTCATCATCCTCGACGAGAGCCAGAACACCACGCTGGAACAGATGAAGATGTTCCTCACCCGTATCGGCTTCGGCTCAACCGCGGTCATCACCGGTGACATCACCCAGGTCGACCTGCCCCGTGGCACCAAGTCGGGCCTGGCGCACGTCATCGAGGTGCTGAGGGACGTTCCGGGGATCAGTTTCACCCACTTCCAACCCAAAGATGTGGTTCGTCACCCACTGGTGCAGCGCATTGTCGAGGCCTACGACCGCTTCGATGCCCGCCAGGCCAAGCCCGAGGCGCCCGGCAAAGATGCTTGAACTCGATATTCAACGGGCCACGGATGCTGCCGCCCCGGATGACACCGCCTTTCGCCGCTGGTGCGAACTGGCACTGCGCCAGCGCAGCGCCGATTCGGAAATGACCATTCGCCTGGTCGACGAAGCCGAAGGCCGCGAGCTGAACCACACCTACCGGCACAAGGACTACGCGACCAATGTGCTGTCGTTCCCGGCCGACGTCCCCGACGACCTGCTAGATATCCCGCTGCTGGGCGACCTGGTGATCTGCGTGCCAGTGGTCGAGCGCGAAGCCACCGAACAGGGCAAGTCGCTGGAAGCGCACTGGGCACACCTGGTCATCCACGGTTGCCTGCACCTGCTCGGCTACGACCACATCGAAGATGAGGAAGCCGAGGAAATGGAAGGCCTGGAACGGGAATTGCTGGCAGAACTGGGTCATCCCGACCCGTACGCCGACGATGAAACCGACACCATCACACACTGATACACGAAGGATCACGAGAACCGCCATGAGCGAAGATCGATCGAGCAACGGGCAGAAGTCCTGGCTGGGTAAACTGACCCAGGCTTTTGCCCATGAGCCGAAAAACCGCCAGCAACTTCTTGAACTGCTGCGCGAAGCCCATCAGAACAAACTGCTGGACAGCGAAGCGCTGACCATCGTCGAAGGCGCCATCCAGGTGGCCGACCTGCAGGTTCGCGACATCATGGTGCCGCGTTCGCAGATGATCAGCATCAAAGCCAGCCAGTCGCCCCGCGAGTTCCTGCCGGCAGTGATCGACGCCGCGCACTCGCGCTACCCGGTGATCGGCGAAAGCCACGACGATGTGCTCGGGATCCTGCTCGCCAAGGACCTGCTGCCGCTGATCCTCAAGGAGAACGGTGACAGCTTCAACATCAAGGACCTGCTGCGCCCGGCCACTTTCGTGCCCGAGTCCAAGCGCCTGAACGTGCTGCTGCGCGAGTTCCGCGCCAACCATAACCACATGGCCATCGTCATCGACGAGTACGGCGGCGTGGCCGGCCTGGTCACCATCGAGGACGTGCTGGAGCAGATCGTCGGCGACATCGAGGACGAGCACGATGTCGAGGAAGACAGCTACATCAAGCCGCTGCCCAGCGGTGACTTCCTGGTCAAGGCGCTTACCCCGATCGAGAACTTCAACGAGTTCTTCGACAGCGAATTCTCCGATGACGAGTTCGACACGGTCGGCGGCCTGGTGATGAGCGCCTTCGGTCACCTGCCAAAGCGCAACGAAACCACCGAGATCGGCCCTTACAAGTTCCGTATTCTCAATGCCGACAGCCGGCGGATACACTTGCTGCGCCTGACACCGATCACCCGCTAAGGACAAACATGCGTTGGATCACCCGCCCCGGCTGGCCCGGTAACCTGCTGGCCCTGGCGGCCGGTGCCTCCACCCTCCTGGCCCTGGCGCCGTTCGACATCTGGCCCCTGGCCGTGTTGTCCATCGCCCTGCTCTACCTTGGCCTGCGCGAGCTCAGCCCGCGCCAGGCCATGTGGCGTGGCTGGTGGTTCGGCTTCGGCCTGTACGGCGCCGGCACCTGGTGGATCTACGTCAGCATGAACACCTACGGCGGGGCCTCGCCGCTGCTGGCAATCCTGCTGCTGCTGGCGTTCTTCGCCGCCCTGGCCTGGTTCTTCGCCCTGCCCACCTGGCTTTGGGCACGCTGGTTGCGGCGTACCGAGGCGCCACTGGCCGACGCCCTGTGCTTCGCCGCCCTGTGGCTGCTGCAAGAGGCCTTCCGCGGCTGGTTCCTGACCGGTTTCCCCTGGCTCTACGCCGGCTACAGCCAGCTGGACGGCCCGCTGGCCGGCCTGGCACCGCTGGGCGGCGTGTGGCTGATTTCCTTCACCCTGGCCTTGACCGCTGCCCTGCTGTGCAACCTGCACCGCCTGCGCGCCCGCCCCTCGTTCCTGGCGGTGGGCGGCCTGCTGTTGCTGGCCCCGTGGGTGCTGGGCCTGGCGCTCAAGGGCCATGCCTGGACCAAACCGGCGGGCGACCCGCTGAAAGTGGCGGCCATCCAGGGCAATGTCGAGCAGGACCTGAAATGGGACCCGGCACATATCGACGCGCAACTGGCGCTGTACCGTGACCTGAGCTTCAGCTCCAGGCCGGTGGACCTGCTGGTGTGGCCGGAAACCGCGGTCCCGGTACTCAAGGACCAGGCCCAAGGCTACATCGATGTGATGGGCCGGTTCGCCGCCGAACGGCATTCGGCGCTGATTACCGGCGTGCCGGTGCGTGAAGTGGTGCACCATCAGCGCCGCTACTACAACGGCATCACCGTCACCGGTGAAGGCGATGGCACCTACCTCAAGCAGAAGCTGGTGCCGTTTGGCGAGTATGTGCCGCTGCAGGACATGCTGCGCGGCCTGATCGAGTTCTTCAACCTGCCCATGTCGGACTTCGCCCGCGGGCCGGAAGACCAGCCGCTGCTGCAGGCCAAGGGCTACCAGATTGCGCCTTACATCTGTTACGAGGTGGTCTACCCCGAATTCGCCGCTGGCCTGGCGGCCCGCAGCGACCTGCTGCTGACCATCAGCAACGACACCTGGTTCGGCACCTCGATCGGCCCGTTGCAGCACCTGCAGATGGCGCAGATGCGCGCGCTGGAAGCCGGCCGCTGGATGATCCGCGCCACCAACAACGGCGTGACCGCGCTGATCGACCCGTTTGGCCGCATTACCACGCAGGTACCGCAGTTCCAGCAGGCGGTGCTGTATGGCGAAGTGGTGCCGATGCAGAAACTGACGCCGTACCTGCAATGGCGGTCGTGGCCGCTGGCGATTGTCTGCGCATTGCTGCTGGGTTGGGCGTTGCTGGCCGGGCGCATTGCCAAGACTGTCTGATGATGCCGCCTGTACCGGCCTCTTCGCGGGCACGCCCGCTCCCACAAGGGCTGTGATGAACCTGTGGGAGCGGGCATGCCCGCGAATAGGCCGGTACAGGCAGTACAAGGCTCAGTAGAACAGCCGATACCCCACCAGCCCCGCCACTTCATTGAGCAACTGCCCGCTCTGCCACATCGCCCGGCTCTCCGGCAGCAACCCACCGAACGGCCGCGCATGATCGCGCCCGAGGAACCCGACCGGCGCCGGCACCACCTCGAACCCCGCCTGCTCGAAACTCCTGCGCGAGCGCTGCATGTGCCACGCCTGGGTCACCACGACCACCCGGCGAATCCCCAACGGCTGCAGCACCTTGGCCGTCAGCCGGGCATTCTCCCAGGTCGTGCGGCTGCCCTCCTCCCGCCATTTCACCTCGACACCGAAATCTTCACGCAGGCGATCAGCCATCAACCGCGCCTCGCTCGGCGGCGTGCCATAGTGCAACCCGCCACTGGTCAGCACCGGCAAGCCCGAAGCCTTGGCCAGCCGCGCGGCAAAGCGCATGCGCTCCAGTGCCGTGGCCGTGGGCTGGTCGCTACCACCCCAGGCCGGGTCACCTCGCTCACGCCCCGCGCCCAGCACCACGATGGCATCCGCCCGGCTTGCCAGGCCGGCCCAATCGCTTACCGCCAGCGGCGCTTCCGTCTCCAGCGCACGAGCGGCTTCCTGCACCACCAGCGGCAGGCTCATCAGCCACAGGGCACCAAGGCCCACGGCAAAACACAGCGCTGCCAGCCTGGGCCGGCGACGGCGCAGCCACCACGCCACAAGCAGCAGCAGGAACAGGACGCCTGGCGGCATCAGCCATTGTTTGACGAAGAATCGGATCGGCATGGGCCACACCTCCTTGGCAGGCGTGCAGCCTAGAAGGATCGACGCCGGTCAACAAGGGTGCGGCCGGCGCCGATCGTGAGCTGTGCAAATTTTGAAGAACCGGCGCGCGATAGCCTGCGCCTGGCGTCCTGAACGGCTAGCGATGTGGCAGCGTCCTGGATCTCGCCGTGCTGGCGGGGCGTTTCTTGTCCTTGAGCCAGATGATCTTGGCCGATGTCGGCTCCGCTTGTGGGTAACTGCCGACACAGGCATTGTGGCGCTCCGGGAGGGAATCCAGGTAGGCCTTGATCAGTTCGAACTCTGCGTGGCTCAGGCCACGCAACTCCAGCTCGGCTGGCATTTCGTCGCGCAATCGCACCGAGGTTCTGGCCACTTCCAGCGCCAGGCCAAGCCGGTCGATCAGGCGTTCGTATAGCTCCGGTCTGATTGCGGGTAGCTGCGTCTCTCCCATCCGTTCACCTCATTGAAGATAAGAATATCTCCCCCCACACCTGAGCTTAGCGTCGTTGCAAAAAGCAGCCGTGTGCCGCGACCAGCGGGCATTCGCAACGAAGGTTTCCCACGATGCGCGGCGCTGCTGTATGCTACGGCGTTCACTCTAAACGACACCGGAGTGCCGGACGCAGCGAGGTTCCGCTGCCTGGAACAAGGTCTCTTCTCTCTCAGCAAAAAGTAGCCATGCACGAACAATACACGCCCCGTGATATCGAAGCCGCCGCCCAGAAGTTCTGGGACGAGCAACAATCGTTCGCTGTTACCGAACAGCCAGGCAAGGACACCTACTACTGCCTGTCGATGTTCCCGTACCCGAGCGGCAAGCTACACATGGGCCACGTGCGTAACTACACCATCGGTGACGTGATTGCCCGCTACCAGCGCATGCTGGGCAAGAACGTCCTGCAGCCGATGGGCTGGGACGCTTTCGGCATGCCCGCGGAAAACGCGGCGATGAAGAACAACGTCGCCCCGGCCAAGTGGACGTACGAAAACATCGACTACATGAAGACCCAGCTCAAGAGCCTGGGCCTGGCCATCGACTGGGCACGTGAAGTCACCACCTGCAAGCCCGACTACTACCGTTGGGAGCAGTGGCTATTCACCCGCCTGTTCGAGAAAGGCATCATCTACCGCAAGAACGGTACCGTGAACTGGGACCCGGCGGACCAGACCGTACTGGCCAACGAGCAGGTCATCGACGGCCGTGGCTGGCGTTCGGGCGCGCTGATCGAGAAGCGCGAAATCCCGATGTACTACTTCCGCATCACCGACTACGCCGACGAGCTGCTGGAAAGCCTCGACGAGCTGCCCGGCTGGCCTGAACAGGTCAAGACCATGCAGCGCAACTGGATCGGCAAGTCGCGCGGCATGGAAGTGCAGTTCCCGTTCGACCTGGCCAGCATCGGCCACGAAGGCACCCTCAAGGTCTTCACCACCCGTCCCGACACGCTGATGGGCGCCACCTACGTCGCCGTCGCCGCCGAACACCCGCTGGCCACCCAGGCCGCCCAGGGCAACCCGGCGCTGCAGGCGTTCATCGACGAGTGCAAGAGCGGCAGCGTTGCCGAAGCCGACATGGCCACCCAGGAGAAGAAGGGCATGGCCACTTCCCTGCTGGTCGAGCACCCGCTGACCGGCGAGAAGCTGCCGGTATGGGTCGCCAACTACGTGCTGATGCACTACGGCGATGGCGCCGTCATGGCCGTGCCGGCCCACGATGAGCGCGATTTCGAGTTCGCCCACAAGTACAACCTGCCGGTCAAGGCCGTGGTGCGCACCAGCGCTGGCGACGAAGTCGGCAACGAGTGGCTGGCCGCCTATGGCGAGCACGGCCAGCTGATCAACTCCGGCGAGTTCGACGGCCTGGACTTCGCCGGTGCCTTCGACGCCATCGAAGCCGCCCTGATCCGCAAGGAGCTGGGCAAATCGCGTACCCAGTTCCGCCTGCGCGACTGGGGTATCAGCCGCCAGCGCTACTGGGGCTGCCCGATCCCGATCATCCACTGCCCGTCCTGCGGCGACGTACCGGTGCCGGAAGACCAGCTGCCGGTCACCCTGCCAGAGAACGTGGTGCCGGACGGTGCCGGTTCGCCGCTGGCGCGCATGCCTGAATTCTACGAGTGCAGCTGCCCGAAATGCGGCACCGCGGCCAAGCGCGAAACCGACACCATGGACACCTTCGTCGAGTCGTCCTGGTACTTCGCCCGCTACGCCTCGCCGAACTACGAAGGTGGCATGGTCGACCCGAAAGCGGCCAACCACTGGCTGCCGGTCGACCAGTACATCGGCGGTATCGAGCACGCCATCCTGCACCTGCTGTACGCGCGCTTCTTCCACAAGCTGATGCGTGACGAAGGCCTGGTCACCTCGAACGAGCCGTTCAAGAACCTGCTGACCCAGGGCATGGTGGTCGCCGAAACCTACTACCGTGTGGCCAGCAACGGCGGCAAGGACTGGTTCAACCCGGCGGATGTCGAAGTCGAGCGCGATGCCAAGGCCAAGATCATTGGCGCCCGCCTGAAGACCGACGGCCTGCCGGTGGAAATCGGTGGCACCGAGAAGATGTCGAAGTCGAAGAACAACGGCGTCGACCCGCAATCGATGATCGACCAGTACGGCGCCGACACCTGCCGCCTGTTCATGATGTTCGCCTCGCCGCCCGACATGAGCCTGGAATGGTCCGACTCCGGCGTCGAAGGCGCCAGCCGCTTCCTGCGCCGCGTCTGGCGCCTGGCCCAGGCCCACGTGGCCCAAGGCCTGCCGGGCAAGCTGGATGTTGCCGCCCTGGACGACGCGCAGAAGGTCATCCGCCGCGCCATCCACGCCGCCATCAAGCAGGCCAGCACCGACGTAGGCCAGTTCCACAAGTTCAACACCGCCATCGCCCAGGTGATGACCGTGATGAACGTGCTGGAAAAGGCCCCGCAGGCCACTGAACAGGACCGTGCCCTGCTGCAGGAAGGCCTGGAGGCCGTCACCCTGCTGCTGGCACCGATCACCCCGCACATCTCCCACGAGCTGTGGCAACAGCTGGGCCACCAGCAGGCCGTCATCGACGCCAGCTGGCCAGCCGTCGACGAGGAAGCCCTGGTACAGGACACCGTCACCCTGGTGGTGCAGGTCAACGGCAAGCTGCGTGGCCAGGTCGAAATGCCGGCCGCCGCCAGCCGCGAAGAAATCGAAGCCGCCGCGCGCAGCAACGAGAACGTCCTGCGCTTCATCGATGGCCTGACCATCCGCAAGGTCATCGTGGTACCGGGCAAGCTGGTCAACATCGTCGCCAACTGATGGCAACGCCCGCCCGCAGCCACTGCGGGCGGGCGAACAGGCCCACAAGGGAGCAACAACATGATCAAACGCAATTTGCTGGTAATTGGCCTGGCGGTCATGCTCAGCGCCTGCGGTTTCCAGCTGCGCGGCACCGGCTCCACCGAGCTGAGCGTGAAGGAAATGGACGTCAGCGCACGCAACGCCTACGGCCCGACCGTGGTCCAGCTGCGTGAAGTACTGCAGCGTAGCGGTGTCAACGTGCACGCTGGCGCACCGTACCGCCTGGTGCTGACCAATGAGCAGGAGCGCGAGCGCTCGGCAACCTACAACAGCGGCAACCGTACCGCCGAGTACGAGCTGACCACCGTGCTGAACTACAGCATCCAGGGCCTGAACAACCTGGAGCTGATGAGCGACAAGCTGGAAGTACGCAAGATCTACTTGCGTGACGGCTCGAACATCACCGGCTCTGAACAGGAAGCCGACCGCGCCCGCGAAGAAATGCGTCGCGACCTGGTCAACGCCATGGTCGTTCGCCTGCAGATGCTGACCCCGTCCCAGCTGGACGAGCTGCAGCGCCAAGCCGACGAACGTGCCAAGGCCGAAGCCGCTGCGCTGGAGGCCGCTCGCCGCCAGCAGGCCGAAACGCCTCAGCAGTCGCCACTGGAAGTACCGGGCAACTAAGCCCGAGCGGGGTACCTTCGGGTACCCCGCCTGTTTCCCATGAAGCTCGCCCCCGCCCAACTCAACAAGCACCTGCAAGGCGCCCTGGCACCGGTCTACGTGGTCAGCGGCGACGACCCGCTGCTGTGCCAGGAAGCCGCCGACGCCATCCGCAACGCCGCGCGCCAGCAGGGCTTCGACGAACGCCAGGTATTCAGTGCCGACGCCAACTTCGACTGGGGCACCCTGCTCCAGGCTGGCGCCAGCCTGTCCCTGTTCGCCCAGCGCCGCCTGTTGGAATTGCGCCTGCCCTCGGGCAAGCCCGGTGACAAGGGCGCTGCTGCGCTGATGGAATACTGCGCCAACCCCGCCGAAGACACCCTGCTGCTGGTCAGCCTGCCCAAGCTCGACGGCAGCGCACAGAAGACCAAGTGGGGCAAGGCGCTGATCGAAGGTGCCCACTGCCAGTTCATCCAGATCTGGCCGGTGGATGTGCACCAGTTGCCGCAGTGGATCAACCAACGCCTGCAGCAGGCCGGCCTGTCGGCACAGCGTGACGCCGTCGACCTGATTGCCGCGCGCGTGGAAGGCAACCTGCTGGCTGCAGCGCAGGAAATCGAAAAGCTCAAGCTGCTTGCCGAAGGTAACCAGATCACCGTGGAGACCGTGCAGGCTGCCGTCGCCGACAGCGCCCGCTTCGATGTCTTCGGCCTGGTCGATGCCATTCTCAACGGCGAAGCCGCGCATGCCTTGCGCATGCTCGAAGGCTTGCGCGGTGAAGGCGTTGAGCCACCAGTGATTCTCTGGGCCCTGGCCCGTGAGCTGCGCCAGCTGGCCGGGCTGGCCCAGCAGTTCAGCCAGGGTGTACCGCTGGACAAGGCCTTCAGCCAGGCCCGCCCGCCGATCTGGGACAAACGCCGGCCACTGGTCAGCAAGGCCCTGCAGCGCCTGTCGGCGCAGCGCTGGGCGCAGTTGCTGCAAGATGCCCAGCGTATCGATGCACAGATCAAGGGCCAGGCCGAGGGCTCGCCGTGGACCGGCCTGGCGCGCTTGTCGCTGCTGATGGCCGGCCAGCGCCTGGCACTGCCTCCCGAGTAACTGGGGCCGCTGTGGGAGCGGGCATGCCCGCGAATCAGGCGACACGGTGGATGGCACCGGCTTCGCCGGTGTTCGCGGCGGTTCGACGCCTCGACACGCCCGCTCCCACAGGGCTGCAATGTCCCCAACATCTCGAACCATAAACACAATCAATTGGCCCCACCCTGCCCCAAGCCCTACAGTGCGCCGCGAAACCCACCCAACCCGGGAACCCCGCCATGAGCAAAAAGCCGAAAAAGCACGGCCCCAACAAGGCCAAGTCGATCATCGCCCAACCGCTGTTCCGCTGCCGCCAGGAACAGCCGAACAAGGGCAAAGGCAGCTACCGCCGCGAAGCCTTCCAATCGAGAGATTGGGAGGCTTCCTACTTTTTGGCTGCATGAAAGCATCGAAAGCGCAGGCATGGTATGGTCGTCACCTGACCTGCAATTCTGGATCTGTGAATGCTCCTCAGTCTTCTCCCCCGCTGGAAAACCCGTCAGCTGATCGCGGCCTCCAGTTTCATCCTGCTCGTGGCCTGCGCAGAAAAGCCCACCGCCGCCGATGCCCTGCCGCTGGCCCCCGCCCAGCCCGCCCCGGTGGTGACCCTGCCCGGCACGACGCCCGACACCAGCACTGAAATCCAGCCTCTGCAAACCTTCGCACAATGGCAAGCAGGCTTTCGCCAGCAAGCCCTGCAAGCCGGCATTTCGCAGGACACCTTCGACCGCGCCTTCCTCGGCATCACCCCCGACATGGACGTGATCACGGCCGATCGCAGCCAGCCGGAGTTCACCCGCCCGGTATGGGAATACCTCGAAGGCGCCCTGTCGCCCCTGCGTGTGCGCAACGGCAAAAAGCTGCTGGAGCAGAACGCCGAACTGCTGACCCGCATCGAGCAACGCTATGGCGTCGATCGCCAGGTGCTGGTCGCGGTATGGGGCATGGAAAGCAACTTCGGTCAGTTCCAGGGCAACAAATCGGTGATCCGCTCGCTGGCTACCCTGGCCTATGAGGGCCGCCGCCCGCAGTTCGCCCAGGACCAGCTGATCGCTGCGCTGCAGATCATCCAGCATGGCGACATCCAGCCTGAGGCCATGCGTGGCTCGTGGGCCGGCGCGATGGGCCAGACCCAGTTCATCCCGACCACCTACAACACCCATGCCGTGGACTTCGACGGCGATGGCCGACGCGACATCTGGAACAGCACGCCAGACGCCCTGGCCTCGACCGCGCACTATCTGCAGAGCTCGGGCTGGAAACGTGGCCAGCCGTGGGGCTTCGAGGTACAGGTGCCGCCTGGCTTCGATTACTGGCAGGCCGATGGCGCCCTGCGCAAGCCGGTGAGCGAGTGGCTGGCGATGGGCGTGAAACTGCCTGCCGGTACCCAGCTGCCAGTGGGCAGCAACCAGCTGTCTGCCGCCCTGCTGCTGCCAGCGGGCGCGCGCGGCCCGGCGTTCCTGGTGCTGGACAACTTCCGCGCCATCCTCAAGTACAACAACTCGTCGTCCTACGCGCTGGCGGTAAGCCTGCTGGGTGATCGCTTCACGGGCTGGGGCTTCATTGCCGGCAGCTGGCCGAAAGAAGACCTGCCGCTCAGCCGCAGCGAGCGCATGGAGCTGCAGAACCTGCTGAACAGCAATGGGCACGAAGCCGGCAATGCCGATGGCATCATTGGCGCCAATACCCGCAAGGCGATCCGCAATGCCCAGCAGGGGCTGGGGTGGCCGGCGGATGGGTATCCGACCCACAAGCTGCTCGAGAGCCTGCGTCAGCAGTGAGCATTTTGGGGCCGCTGTGCGGCCCATCGCCGGCAAGCCAGCTCCCACAGGGATATCACAGGCCTGACAGACTGCGCTGGACCTGTGGGAGCTGGCTTGCCGGCGATGGGCTGCAAAGCAGCCCCGACAATCTCACGCCGTGAACAGATCCTGCTCCAGCAACAGTGTCTGCTGAACACTGTCCAGCCTTACGCGAGCCCCCAAAGGCAAGCACACATTCGGGTCACAATGCCCACTGCGCCACCCGGCCAGCACCGGCACACCCAGCGGCGCGAAGATGTCCTCCAGCAGGGGCGTCAACGCCGCAGTGGTAATCCCGGCAAAGTCCCCCACCAGCACACCCTTCACCCCCTCCAGCTTGCCCGCCAGGCGCAGTTGGGTCAGCAAGCGATCCACCCGGTACAGCGGCTCGTTGACGTCCTCGATGAACAGGATGCAACCCTGCGTATCCAGCTCGGCAATCGTCCCCAGGGTCGCGCCCAGCATCGACAGGTTGCCGCCCAGCAGCGGCCCGCTGGCCACCCCATGCAGCACGCTGCTCAAAGGGAAGTCAGCAGGGTGCAGGATCTGCTCACCTGCCCGCACATGCCCACCCAGCTGCGCCAGCAACGAAGTCTCGGTTGGCGGCAACTTGGCCCCCAGCAGGTCGGCATTGAGCATCCCGCCATGGAAGGTGAGCAGCCCGGTATGCCGGTAGATCGCCGTGTGCAGCGCGGTGATGTCGCTGTAGCCGATCAGCGGCTTGGGGTTGCGCCGGATCAGTTCGAAATCGAGCTGGTCGAGCAGACGCATGCTGCCGTACCCCCCACGCATGCACAGAATGGCGTCGATGGCCGGGTCGGCAAAGGCATCGTGCAGGTCCTGCAACCGCTGCCGGTCCGGCCCCGCCAGGTAGCCCTGAGCCTGAAGGGCACCCGGGTAGATGCGGCAACTGTAGCCTCGATCAACGAACCACTGGTTGACCTTGTGCGTATCCAGCCGCGCCGCGCCCGCCGGGGCGACAATGGCAAAACAGGCATCACGCGGCAGCGCGGCGGGCAGGCTGGATTGGAAGGTTTCGGCGCAATTCATCGCGGCTCCTTGCAGCGCGTGTGGCACAAACAAAAATGCCGATGCCGCCCTTCGGCGCGCATCGGCATGCGTGGCTCTGTGCTTGGCTCAGAGCTTGATCTTGGCTTCGTGAGCCTGCTGGTCAGCGTGGTACGAAGAACGCACCAGCGGGCCGGAAGCGACGTTCTTGAAGCCCATCTTGTAACCTTCCTCGGCGAACCAGGCGAAGGTGTCCGGGTGGACGAAACGCTGCACCGGCAGGTGGCTGCGCGACGGCTGAAGGTACTGGCCGAGGGTGAGCATGTCGATGTCATGCTCGCGCATGCGGTGCATCACTTCGATCACTTCCTCGTCGGTCTCGCCCAGGCCGAGCATCAGGCCCGACTTGGTCGGTACGTGCGGCACCAGCTGCTTGAACTTCTGCAGCAGGTCCAGCGACCAGTCGTAGTCCGAACCCGGGCGTGCGGCCTTGTACAGGCGCGGTACGGTCTCGAGGTTGTGGTTGAACACATCCGGCGGCTCTTGCGCGGTGATTTCCAAGGCAATATCCATGCGCCCACGGTAGTCCGGCACCAGGGTTTCCAGCTGTACGCCCGGCGACAGCGCACGGATTTCGCGGATGCAGTCGGCAAAGTGCTGGGCACCACCGTCACGCAGGTCGTCGCGGTCCACCGAGGTGATCACCACGTACTTCAGGCGCAGGTCGGCGATGGCGATGGCCAGGTTCTTCGGCTCGTCCAGGTCCAGCGGTTTCGGCCGGCCGTGGCCAACGTCGCAGAACGGGCAACGACGGGTGCAGATGTCACCCATGATCATGAAGGTGGCGGTACCACCGGAGAAGCACTCGCCCAGGTTCGGGCAGGATGCCTCTTCGCATACGCTGTGCAGCTTGTGCTTGCGCAGCAGCTGCTTGATGCGGTCTACCTCGGGCGACACCGGGATACGCACGCGGATCCAGTCGGGCTTCTTCGGCAGCTCTTCGGTGGGGATGATCTTCACCGGAATGCGCGCCACCTTTTCGGCACCACGCAGCTTGACCCCAGCTTCCACCTTCTTCGGCGCTGGGCGCGGGGTGGCATCCTGGGTAGGTATCAGGTTCGGCACGGCTTCTTGCACAGTTGTCATATTCAGTCGATTCCGCCCGTGAGGGTCGTCTGCTCAGCGTAGTCGAGGTGCTTGACCAGCTGTCCGCGCAGCCTTGTCCTGACCTCGTCGAGTTCGATCGGACCTGCCAGGTCGCACAGCTGGGTCATCGCCAGCCCCGCATAGCCGCAGGGGTTGATTCGGCGGAATGGCGCGAGGTCCATGTCCACGTTCAGGGCAAGGCCGTGGAACGAACGGCCGTTGCGGATTCGCAGGCCGAGGGAGGCGATTTTCGCTCCGTCGACATAGACGCCCGGGGCATCGGGCTTGGCCGCGGCCTGGACATCGTAACTGGCGAGCAGGTCGATGAGGGTCTGCTCGATACGGCTGACCAGCTCACGCACGCCAAAGCCCAGCCGGCGTACATCCAGCAGCAGGTAGGCCACCAGCTGCCCGGGGCCATGGTAGGTCACCTGGCCACCGCGATCGGTCTGCACCACCGGGATGTCGCCCGGCACCAGCAGGTGCTCGGCCTTGCCGGCCTGGCCCTGGGTGAAGACCGCGGGGTGCTCGACCAGCCAGACTTCATCCTGGCTGTCCGGGCTGCGCTGCTCGGTGAAGCGACGCATGGCCTCCAGCACCGGTTCGTAGGGCTGCAGGCCAAGCTCGCGAAAACCGAGGCAGGCGGACATCAGAGCACCATTTTCACGATGCCGGTCGCGCGCAGGGCGCTGTTGATATCGTGCAGCTGGTTCTCGCTTTCGGCAACGATGTGCAATTGCACGGTGGTGTACTTGCCTTCCTTGCTCTGGCGCTCGGCCAGGGTGGAAAGGTCGACCTTGGCGTGCTTGCTCAGGATCTCGATCACCGTGTCCTTGAAGCCGACAACGGTGTCACCGATGACCTTGATCGGGTAATCGTCGCAGGGGAATTCGATCTTGTGCGACTTGACGTCTGGTTCGCTCATGGCGGAAACGGCCTCGTAAGCCGTGGCAACAACAACGCCCCCGCTGGATACGCGGGGGCATGCAGGTCACGTATCAGTTGAACAACCCGTAGAAGAATAGACGGATGCTATCCCACATACGGCGGAAGAAACCACCTTCCTCGACGCCATCGAGGGCGATCAGGTCGGCGCTGTGAACCACTTTCTCGTCCAGTTTGACTTCCACTTTGCCGATCACGTCACCTTTGGCGATTGGCGCGGTGAGCTGCGGGTTCATGGTCATCGAAGCCTGAAGGCGCTTCAATTGGCCTTTAGGCATAGTCAGGGTCAGGTCGTTGGCCAGGCCGGCTTTCACTTCGCCAGTCGCGCCCTTCCAGACCGGCGACTTGGTCAGCTCGGTACCCTTCTGGTAGAAGGTCTGGGTTTCGAAGAAGCGGAAGCCGTAGGTCAGCAGCTTCTGGGTCTCGGCAGCACGCGACTGCTCGCTGTTGGTGCCGAACACCACGGCGATCAGGCGCTGGCCATCGCGAACGGCCGAAGCCACCATGCAGTAGCCGGCTTCGTCGGTGTGGCCGGTCTTCAGGCCGTCGACGGTCTTGTCACGCCACAGCAGCAGGTTGCGGTTTGGCTGCTTGATGTTGTTCCAGAAGAACTCTTTCTGCGAGTAGATGGCGTAGTGGGCCGGGTCGACGTTGATGATCGCACGGGCCAGGGTCGCCATGTCGTGGGCCGACGAGTAGTGCTCCGGGTGCGGCAGGCCGGTCGGGTTCATGAAGTGGCTGTTGGCCATGCCCAGGTCGGCAGCGGTCTTGTTCATCATGTCGGCGAAGGCGTCTTCGCTGCCGGCGATGTGCTCGGCCAGGGCGACCGAGGCGTCGTTGCCGGACTGGATGATGATGCCGTGCAGCAGGTCGCTGACGGTCACCTGGCTGCCCACCTTGATGAACATGCGCGAACCACCGGTACGCCAGGCGTTTTCGCTGACGGTGACCGGGTCGTTTTCACCGATCTGGCCGCGACGGATGTCCAGGGTGGCGATGTAGGCCGTCATCAGCTTGGTCAGGCTGGCTGGCGGCAGGCGCTCGTCACCATTGTTCTCGACCAGCACGTTGCCGCTGGACGCATCCATGAGTACGTAGGACTTGGCTGCCAGTTGCGGTGGCGCCGGCGTCATCTGCTCAGCCGCGAAGGCGGCAGGCGTGATCATCAGCAGTACGGGCAGGCAAAGTCGTTTGGCAAGGTTGGTGATGTTCATCCGTCTCTCGAAAATCGCTAATGGTCTGATGTTCCCTGGGCAAGATCATGTGCCCAGCGCCAGTCAGTCTAGTTTTTGTGGCCGTAGGCCAGGCTCGCAAAGTGCGGCTTTATGTCGCTGCGGGCAAAAGCCGACATTGTACATGCCCACGCCCGGCAATTCATGACAAAACCGACAGTTTGGTGTTGCCTTCTTCGCGGGCGCGCCCGCTCCCACAGGGTTTCGCATGCATCTGTGGGAGCGGGCGTGCCCGCGAAGAAGGCAACGCGGTCAGTCAGCTGTGACCAGCTTGGCCTGCCCAAGGTTCGCCAGGCGGATGCTGTCCTGCGCTTGCTGGATCTCGCCCTGGCTGTTGATCGGCCCCAGGCGCACGCGGTGCAGGGTCTGCTGGTTGCGCACGATCGAGCTGATGAACACGGGCGCGCTGACCATGCTGCTGAGCTTGGAGCGCAGCAGTTCGGCGGCGTCCGGGTTGGCGAAGGCGCCCACCTGCAGGAAGCTGCCGCCACTGCCGGCCGGCACGTTGTTGCCAGCCACCTGCACCGGCACCACCGGCGCCGCATGCTGCTGGGGCGGCGGAGTCCATTGCTCGACGCGCCCGGTACTGGCCGGGATTGCCTGGGTCTGGGCCACCTGCGGCTCTTTCAGCACCATCGGCGGCGTCTGGCCACGCTGGGCCCACCATTGCTGCGGGTCGATGCCTTCGACGCGCACGTGCGCGGTACCGATCTCGGCATAACCGAGCTTTTTCGCCGCGGCATAGGACAGGTCGATGATGCGGTCCGAATAGAACGGCCCACGGTCGTTCACCCGCAGGATCACGCTGCGGCCGTTGGCCAGGTTGGTCACCCGCACGTAGGCCGGCAGCGGCAGGGTCTTGTGCGCCGCGCTCATGCCGTACAGGTCGTACAGCTCGCCGTTGGCGGTGTTCTGGCCATGGAACTTGGTGCCGTACCACGACGCGGTGCCCTCCGCGCGATAGTTGCGCGAGTCCTGCATCGGGTAGTAGGTCTTGCCCAGCACCGTGTACGGGTTGGCCTTGTAGTTGCCGGTGTGCACGGTTGGCGTGGCGTCGGGGATCTTGTTCACATCCACGTCCCACCACGGCGCGCCGTCCTTGTGCGCCCGGTTGATGTCCAGGCCCGGCTGGGTGCGCACCACGTTGCCACTGCTTTGCTGGGACGGGCGGTTGGACGAACAGCTGGCCAGCACCACGCCGACGGCGAGGCAGGTGAGCAGCTTGAAAGATTTGCCAGAGAAGATTGCGCGCATTACTTGACGCCCCGTGCTTGAACCAGCTGTTCCGATAGCTGATGCACCGCCATGGCATACATCACGCTGCGGTTGTAGCGAGTGATCGCGTAGAAGTTCTTCAGGCCCATCCAGTACTCGGGGCCATTGTCACCCTCGAGACGGAAGGCGGTAACCGGCAGATCATCGCGCAGCGAATCATGGACCGACCAGCCAAGCGTGCGCAACTCCCCAACGGTTTTTACCGGTTCGATGCCGGTAGTCAGGCCTTCGTCGGCGCGCCCACCGTCCACCCAGGCACGGCTGACCACACCTTCGCCGGCCACCCAGCCGTGGCGCTTGAAGTAGCTGGCCACGCTGCCGATGGCATCGTCCGGGTTGTTCCAGATATTGATGTGGCCGTCGCCGTCGAAGTCCACCGCAAAGTTGCGGAAGCTGCTCGGCATGAACTGCGGCAGGCCCATGGCGCCGGCGTAGGAGCCCTTGAGCGTCAGCGGGTCGAGCTGCTCCTCACGGGCCAGCAGCAGGAACTCGCGCAGCTCCTTGCGGAAGAATTCGGCCCGTGGCGGGTAGTCGAAGCCCAGGGTCGACAAGGCATCGATCACCCGGTAGTTGCCGGTGTTGCGGCCAAAGAAGGTTTCCACGCCGATGATGGCGACGATGTACTGCGCCGGCACGCCGTATTCCTGCTCGGCACGGGCCAGCACCGCTTCGTGCTGGCGCCAGAAGTCCACACCGCGGGCGATGCGCGCGTCGGTGATGAACATCGGCCGGTAGTCCTTCCACGGCTTTACCCGTTCGGCCGGGCGCGAAATGGCGTCGAGGATCGACTGTTTGCGCTGCACCTCACTGAACACACCCATCAGCTGCTCAGGGGCAAAACCATGGTCGCGGCTCATTTCGCCAACGAACTGGGCCACCTGGGGCGAGCCTTGGTAATCGCCGGCATGGGCCAGCTGTACAGCGCCGAACAGGCCCACCGCGCCGATCCACGGCGCACAACGGGCAGCCCAGTTACGCACTGCTTGCATGAAATTCTTCACCTTATTCAAACCTGAGCGATCCATTTGCGGTGCGTGTGGATCGACATCAGAACGCCAAACGCTGACAGCAGCGTCACCAACGAAGTTCCGCCATAGCTGATGAAGGGCAGCGGCACGCCCACCACGGGCAGAAGGCCGCTGACCATACCGATATTGACGAACACGTATACAAAGAAGGTCATGGTCAGGCTGCCCGCCAGCAGCTTGCCGAACAGGGTCTGCGCCTGGGCGGTGATCATCAGGCCACGGCCGATCAGCAGCAGGTAGACGATCAGCAGCAGGCAGATCCCGACCAGGCCGAATTCCTCGCCGAGCACGGCGATGATGAAGTCGGTATGGCTTTCCGGCAGGAAGTCCAGGTGCGACTGGGTGCCGAGCAGCCAGCCCTTGCCGAACACACCGCCCGAGCCGATCGCCGCCTTCGACTGGATGATGTTCCAGCCAGTGCCCAACGGGTCGCTTTCCGGGTCGAGGAAGGTCAGTACCCGCTGCTTCTGGTAGTCGTGCATGACGAAGAACCACATCGCCACCGCCACTGGCACCGCAGCTGCCAGCACGCTGAGGATCCAGCGCCAGCGCAGGCCGCCCATGAACAGCACGAAAGCCCCGGAGGCTAGGATCAGCAGCGCCGTGCCCAGGTCGGGCTGGCGCACGATCAGGATGAACGGCACGCCGATCAGCACCAGGCTGATCGCCACATGCTTCAGATGCGGCGGCAACGTGCGCTTGGACAGGTACCAGGCGATGGTCGCCGGCATGATGATCTTCATGAACTCCGAGGGCTGGAAGCGGATCACCCCGGGGATGTTGATCCAGCGCGTGGCGCCCATGGCGTTGTGGCCCATCACGTCCACCACCACCAGCAACAGCACCCCGGCCAGGTAGGCCAGCGGCACCCAACGGGCCATGAAGCGCGGCTCCAGCTGGGCGATGATGAACATCGACACCAGGCCGATGCCGAACGAGGTGGCCTGCTTGAGCAGCAGGTCCCAGTTCTTGCCACTGGCCGAGTACAGGACAAACAGGCTGCCGGCCGCGAGGGTCAGCAGAATGATCAGCAAAGGGCCGTCGATGTGGATGCGCTGTAGAAAGCTGGCGCGCCGACGCATCACATCCTCGCTGGAGAGCATGCGATCGAAATTGTTCATCACAGGGCTGATTCCTGGGTAACGGTGGCAGGCGCGAACTCGGGCTTGAGCCGGCCGTTTTCGTCAAGCAGCCAGGCGTCCATCACCTGGCGCACCACCGGGGCGGCGACGCCCGAGCCGGACTCACCGTTCTCGACCATCACCGAAACCACGATCTTCGGGTCCTCGGCCGGGGCGAAGGCGACGAACAGGGCGTGGTCGCGGTGGCGCTCCTGGAGCTTGTTGCGGTCGTACTTCTCGCCCTGCTTGATCGCCACCACCTGGGCAGTACCGCTCTTGCCGGCAATGCGGTACTGCGAGCCGATGGCCGCCTTGCGTGCGGTACCGCGGGCGTTGTGCATCACCTGCTCCATGCCATGGGTAACCTTGGCCCAGTCGGACTTGTCACGCAGCACGATGTTTTCCATGGGGTTGTCGTCCACCGGCGGCTGGCCTTCGATGGTCTTGGCCAGGTGCGGGCGGTTCCACACGCCCTTGTTGGCGATCAGCGCAGTGGCCTGGGCCAGTTGCAGCGGCGTGGTCTGCATGTAGCCCTGGCCAATGCCGAGGATCAGGGTTTCGCCGGGGAACCAGGCCTGGCGGCGAGTGGCGCGCTTCCATTCGCGCGACGGCATCAGCCCGGCGGATTCCTCGAACATGTCGAGGGAAACCCGCTGGCCGATGCCGAACTTGTTCATGTAGCTGGACAGCCGATCGATGCCCATCTTGTGGGCAAGGTCGTAGAAGTAGGTGTCGTTGGAGCGCATGATCGCGGTGTCCAGGTCGACCCAGCCATCGCCCGAGCGGTTCCAGTTACGGTATTTGTGGTCGTAGTTGGGCAACTGGTAGTAGCCCGGGTCGAACACCCGGCTGCCGGCATTGACCACGCCGCTGTCCAAGCCGGCGATGGCCACCGCCGGCTTGATGGTCGAGCCTGGCGGGTACAGGCCACGCAGCACGCGGTTGAACAGCGGTCGGTCGATCGAGTCGCGCAGTTCGGCATAGGCCTTGAAGCCGATGCCGGTGACGAACAGGTTGGGGTCGAAGCTGGGCTGGCTGACCATCGCCAGCACCTCGCCGGTACGCGGGTCGAGCGCCACCACCGCACCACGCCGTCCACCCAGGGCAGCCTCGGCGGCCTCCTGCAGCTTGATGTCCAGGCTCAGCACGATGTCCTTGCCCGGTTTCGGGTCGGTACGCTTGAGCACCCGCAGCACACGGCCACGGGCGTTGGTCTCGACTTCCTCGTAGCCCACCTGGCCATGCAGGTCGGCTTCGTAGAAGCGTTCGATGCCGGTCTTGCCGATGTGGTGGGTGCCGCTGTAGTTCACCGGGTCGAGGGTTTTCAGCTCTTTCTCGTTGATCCGCCCCACATACCCCACCGAATGGGCGAAGTGCGCGCCCTGCGGGTAATGGCGCACCAACTGGGCCACCACTTCCACGCCCGGCAGGCGGAACTGGTTCACCGCAACGCGGGCGATCTGCTCTTCGTTGAGTTCGAACAGGATCGGCACCGGCTCGAACGGCCGGCGGCCCTGGCGCATGCGCTTCTCGAACAGGGCGCGGTCGTCGGGCGTCAGTTCCAGCACTTCGACGATGGTATCCAGCACTTCCTGCCAGTTACCCGCACGTTCGCGGGTCATCGACAGGCTGAAGCTGGGCCGGTTGTCGGCGACGATCACCCCGTTGCGGTCGAAGATCAGCCCGCGGGTCGGCGGGATCGGCTGCACATGCACCCGGTTGTTCTCCGACAGCGTCGAATGATAGTCGTGCTGGATGACCTGCAGGTAGTAAAGCCGCGCGATCAGCACGCAAATGAGCAGCATGATCGCCACTGCGCCGACCACGACGCGGTTGCGCACCAGGCGGGCGTCTTTCTCGTGGTCCTTGAGACGGATCGGCTGCGACATCGGACTGCTTACAGGCTCATTTATGGTAAGGATGCCCGGACAACACGGTCCAGGCGCGGTAGATCTGCTCGCCGATGAGTATCCTTACCAATGGGTGCGGCAAGGTCAGCGGCGACAGCGACCAGCGTTGCTCGGCGCGCGCGCAGACCTCGGGCGCCAGGCCCTCCGGGCCGCCCACCATCAAATTCACCGTGCGCGCATCCAGGCGCCAGCGGTCCAGCTCGGTCGCCAGTTGCTCGGTACTCCACGGCTTGCCATGGACCTCGAGGGTGACGATGCGTTCCCCGGGCTGAACCTTGCTCAGCATGGCCTCGCCCTCCTGACGGATCAGGCGGGCGACGTCGGCATTCTTGCCACGGGTGTTCAGCGGGATTTCCACCAGCTCCAGCGACAGCTCGGCGGGCAGGCGCTTGGCATATTCATGCCAGCCTTCCTCAACCCACTTCGGCATGCGCGAGCCGACCGCGATCAGGCGCAGACGCACAGCGCTTCCTTATTCCCGGTCCTTGAGCTTGTCGGAGTACTCGTGGGCATGGTCCGGGCTGTGGTGCTTGCCATCGGCGGCACGGCTTTGCTCGGCACCCTGCCACAGGCGCTCCAGGTCGTAGAACTGGCGGGCAGCGGCGGTCATCATGTGCACGATGACGTCGTTCAGGTCCAGCAGCACCCAGTCGCTGTCGCCCTTGCCTTCTTCACCCAGTGGCTGGGCACCCTTGGCCTTGACCGCTTCGCGGACCTTTTCCAGCATCGCGTTGATCTGGCGGTTGGAGGTACCGGTGGCAATGATCATGTAGTCGGTCAGGCTGTGCTTTTCGCGCACGTCGATGACCTGGATGTCCTGGGCCTTGACGTCTTCCAGCGCTGCCTTGGTCAGGGCGACCAGTTCTTCGCCGTGGATTTTCTGCTTGGTCATATAAAACTCGTTCAACTCGTTGGATGAGGCGCCAGAGGCACCGTCAGTTAGGTGCACGATACAGTTCGTGCGCCTCGATATAGGCCAGTACGGCGTCCGGCACCAGGAACCTCACCGATTTGCCGCTGGCCAGCAGCTGTCGGATCTGTGTAGCCGACACCGCAAGCGGCGTCTGCCAGACGAACGAAATGTTTCCCGCCGGGCCGGACATGGCGGTGGGATCGCTCTCCGAGCGCGCAGCCAGAAGGTTGCGCAGCTCGTCAGGGGGTTCTACGTCGGCATCCGGGCGTTGCAGCACCAGGATGTGACAGTGTTGCAGCAATTCTTCCCAGCGGTGCCAGCCGGGCAGGCCACAGAAGGCATCCCAGCCTAGCACCAGAAACAGCTGGTCGTTGGCGCCTAGTTCGGCGCGGATCGACTCCAGCGTGTCGATGGTGTACGACGGTTTGTCGCGCGCCAGTTCGCGGGCATCCACGCTCAGGCAGGGCACGCCCTGCACGGCGCCTTGCACCATGGCCAGGCGGTCCTGCGCGGCCACCTGCGGGGTGTCGCGGTGCGGCGGCCGGGCGTTGGGCAGCAGGCGCAGCTCGTCCAGCCCCATGAACTCAGCCACTTCCAGCGCGCTGCGCAGGTGGCCGATGTGCACGGGGTCGAAGGTGCCGCCAAGAATGCCGATGCGCCGGACTGCCTGGGCCTTGCTCAACTCAGCAGGACTCCTGGCCGCGCAGCTGGCCGTCGCCGATCACTACGTACTTCTCGCAGGTCAGGCCTTCCAGGCCGACCGGGCCACGGGCATGCAGCTTGTCGGTGGAAATGCCGATTTCCGCACCCAGGCCGTACTCGAAGCCGTCGGCGAAGCAGGTCGGGGTATTGAGCATGACCGACGCCGAGTCGACCTCGGCCATGAACTGGCGAGCTTCACCCTGGTGTTCGCTGATGATCGAATCGGTGTGGTGCGAGCCATAGTGGTTGATGTGCTCGATGGCCTGGTCCAGGCCGTCGACCACGCGAATCGACAGGATCGCGTCCAGGTATTCGGTGTGCCAGTCGGCCTCGGTGGCGGGCTTGGCGTCAATGATCGCCCGGGTGCGCTCGCAGCCACGCAGCTCGACGCCCTTCTCCTGGAAGCGGCGGGCCATTTCCGGCAGGAAGCGCTCGGCCACCTGCTGGTCGACCAGCAGCGTTTCCATGGCGCCACAGATGCCGTAGCGGTAGGTCTTGGCGTTGAACGCCACGCGCCAGGCCTTGTCCAGGTCGGCGTGCTGGCTGACGTAGACGTGGCAGATACCGTCCAGGTGCTTGATCACCGGCACGCGGGCATCGCGGCTGATGCGTTCGATCAGGCCACGGCCACCGCGCGGCACGATGACGTCGACGAATTCCGGCATGCTGATCAGCGCGCCCACGGCTTCGCGGTCGGTAGTCTCGACCACCTGCACCACGGCTGCCGGCAGGCCGGCGGCAGCCAGGCCACGCTGAATGCAGGTGGCGATGGCGCGGTTGGAGTGGATGGCTTCGGAGCCGCCACGCAGGATGGTCGCGTTCCCCGACTTCAGGCACAGGCTGGCGGCATCGATGGTCACGTTCGGGCGCGACTCGTAGATGATCCCGATCACCCCCAGCGGCGTGCGCATCTTGCCGACCTGGATACCGGATGGGCGGTAGCTCATGTCGCGGATGGCACCGACCGGGTCCGGCAGGCTGGCCACCTGGCGCAGGCCGGTGATCATGCCGTCGATACGCGCCGGGGTCAGCGCCAGGCGGTCGAGCAGCGCCGGTTCCAGGCCGTTGGCACGGCCGGCGGCCAGGTCCAGCTCGTTGGCAGCGGTCAGCTCGGCACGAGCGGCGTCCAGTGCATCGGCGGCAGCTTGCAGGGCGCGGTTCTTCTGCGCGGTGCTGGCACGGCCGATCACCCGGGAAGCCTCACGGGCAGCGCGACCCAGGCGGGTCATATAGTCAAGAACGGACTCAGTCATGGGTTCGGTGTCTTGGCGAAGGGGAAATCGGCTGATTATAACTGCCGCGCAGGTGTACGCCCAGCGGCGGGTGGCGGATGGTAGAAAATGGCTGGGGGCATTGTGTAGGAAAGATGTAACCGGGGTTATCGAAATTTCTATCTCCTGTCAGGGCCCTTTCGCGGGTAAACCCGCTCCCACAGGGATTGCACAAGGCCTGGGACCTCCGAGGTACCTGTGGGAGCGGGCGAGCCCGCGAAAGGGCCGGCACTGCCAACATCCCACTCGATTCAGCCTCGATTAAGCCATTCATTGCTATCATCCCCGCCTTCCCAACCGCGAACCGCCCGCATGCCAGCCTTGCCCGACAGCTTTTTCGACCGCGACGCCCAGACCCTGGCCAAGGCCCTGCTGGGCAAGGTCATCCGCCATCGCCACAGCGACCTGTGGCTGGCCGCGCGCATCATCGAGACCGAGGCCTACTACCTCACCGACAAGGGCAGCCACGCCTCGCTCGGCTACACCGAGAAACGCAAGGCGTTGTTCCTCGATGGCGGGCACATCTATATGTACTACGCGCGCGGCGGCGACTCGCTGAACTTCAGCGCCCACGGGCCGGGCAACGCGGTGCTGATCAAGTCGGCCTATCCTTGGCAGGACGCCCGCTCGGGGCCGAACAGCCTGGCGCAGATGCAACTGAACAACCCCGATGCCAGCGGCAACCTCCGCCCGGCCGAGCGCCTGTGCGCCGGCCAGACCTTGCTGTGCCGGGCTCTGGGCCTGAAGGTGCCGCACTGGGACGCCCAGCGTTTCGACGCCGAGCGCCTGTACGTGGAAGATTGCGGCAACGCCGTGCCACGGGTGATCCAGACCGCCCGCCTGGGCATCCCGCATGGCCGCGACGAGCACCTGCCCTACCGTTTCGTCGATGCCGAATACGCCCGTTTCTGCACGCGGAACCCGTTACGTCGTGGCCAAGTCGAAGACCGCGACTTCTTCATTCTCGAACAAGGAAGCTGAACCATGGGCCAATGGCTCGACAGCCTGACCGGCTGGCTCAGCGCCAACCCGCAGTGGCTTGGCCTGGCAATTTTCCTGGTGGCCTGCATCGAGTGCCTGGCCATTGCCGGCATCATCGTGCCAGGCACCGTGCTGCTGTTCGCGGTCGCGGTACTGGCCGGCAGCGGCGCCTTCAGCCTGGGCGAAACGCTGCTGCTGGGCTTTCTCGGCGGCCTGGTGGGCGATGCCTTGTCGTACACGGTGGGCAAGTACTTCCACCAGAATATCCGCCGCCTGCCCCTGCTGCGCCACCATCCGGAATGGATCGGCAGTGCCGAGGCCTACTTCCAGCGCTACGGCATCGCCAGCCTGCTGGTAGGGCGCTTCATCGGGCCGCTGCGGCCAATGCTGCCGATGGTCGCCGGCATGTTCGACATGCCACTGCCGCGCTTCATCGCCGTCAGCCTGGTGGCCGGTGCCGGCTGGGCGGTGGCCTACCTGCTGCCCGGCTGGGCTACCGGCGCGGCCATGCGCCTGCCCTTGCCGGAAGGCTTCTGGCTGGATGCCGGGATAATCGCCGGGACCCTGGCTGTC
The DNA here is from genome assembly GCF_002453565.1 of Pseudomonas sp. UBA6753. NCBI lineage: Bacteria > Pseudomonadati > Pseudomonadota > Gammaproteobacteria > Pseudomonadales > Pseudomonadaceae > Pseudomonas > Pseudomonas sp. UBA6753. The sequence continues at coordinate 176,471 of NZ_DKHD01000002.1, forward strand.
ATCATCGGGCTGAGCCTGAACACCAGCATTCGCGATCAACGCCACGGCACCCGGCTGATCGCCGGCATGAGTTTCCTGGCCTTGGCCGGGGTCTTCCTCGGCTGGCCCTACCTGCACGAATTCGACCAGGGCGTGATGACACTGGTGCAGGAACACCGTAGCCAGGCCATCGATGGCGCCGTGGTGCTGGTGACCCGGCTGGGCGATTTCCGCACCCAGTTGTTCCTCGGCGGCCTGCTGACGGGCCTGCTGCTGCTTGCCCGGCAGTGGCGGCATGCCATGTTCGCTGCGGGCGCGCTGATGGGTACGGCGCTTGCCAACGGCACGCTGAAGTGGCTGTTCGCCCGGGCCCGCCCGGAAGTGCTGAGTGACCCGCTGACCAGCTACAGCATGCCCAGCGGGCACAGTTCGGCGTCGTTTGCGTTCTTTCTGGTGATGGCGGTGCTGGCCGGGCGCGGGCAACCGCCGCGGATGCGCCTGACCTGGGTGATGCTGGGCTGTATTCCAGCGCTGGCGATTGCCCTGTCACGGGTGTACCTGGGGGCGCACTGGCCGACCGACATCCTCGCCGGGGCCTTGCTGGCGTGCTGTGTGTGCGCGCTCAGCCTGGCACTGGTGCAGCGCCACCAGACCCTGCCTGCCTTGCCGCTGCGGGTGTGGTGGCTGGTGCTGCCGGCGTGTGTCGCGTTGCTGGCGTTCTTTGCCATGCATGCGCTGCCGCAGGCTTTGCTGCGGTATCAATATTGATGTCGCCTGTACCGGCCTCTTCGCGGGTAAACCCGCTCCCACAGGTACTGCATCAAGCCTGAGAACGGCGCTATCTCTGTGGGAGCGGGTTTACCCGCGAAAAGGCCGGCACTGGCAACCCATCACTATCAGGCAAACAATTCACCCTGAATCCGCTCCAGCAGCTTCTGGATTTCCCCCAACCGCTCCTGTGGCGAGTCGAGGGTCAGCAAATCCAGCTTGTCCTCTTCCATGAATGGCAGCAGGTACGCCAGCTGGTTGGCCAGCGCCTGGCGCCCGTCCACCGGGCGCGGCATGTCCAAGGCTTCGACCATCGGGTGTTCGCCCAGCGCCACCAGCAACGCCAGCAGGTCTTCGTCCGCCTCGAGCAATGGGCTGTCCGCCTGCTCCGGCAGCCATTGCACCTGCCCCACCAGCAACTGGTCCTTCTGCACCTCGGTACTGTCCAGGTTGAAGCGCCGCACACCTTCGACGCGGATACCCAGCAAGCCGTTATCCTGCTGCACGAAGTCACGGATCACCGCCTCGCAGCCGATCGAGGCAACCACCGGCGGCGCCTTGCCGACCTGCTCGCCTTCCAGGATGCACACCACACCAAAACCTTCGCCCCGTTTCATGCAGCGCCCGATCATGTCCAGATAGCGTGCCTCGAAAATCTGCAAATCGAGGAAACAACCAGGAAACAGCACGGTATTGAGGGGAAACAGCGGTAGCGTCATCACAAGTCCTCAAGCCACCAGGCTGACCGCCAGCGGTAGGAACACCGCCGTGGCCACCCCCATCAGGCTCATCGCCAGCGCGGCAAAGGCGCCGCATTCGTCACTTTCCTGCAGGGCCACCGAAGTGCCCACCGCGTGCGCGGTCACGCCCAGAGACATGCCGCGCGCCTCGGGGCTATGCACGCCAAAACGGCTCAGCAGCGCCGGGCCGAAGATTGCCCCGATCACCCCCGTAATCAGCACGAACACCGCCGCCAGGGCCGCCACGCCGCCAATCTGCTCGGCCACCAGCATGGCGATCGGCGAGGTCACCGATTTCGGCGCCATGGTCATCAGGATCATGTGCTCGGCACCGAACCACCAGCCCAGCAACAGGCAGCACAGCGTGGCGAACAGGCCTCCGACTACCAGCGTAGTAAATGTGGGCCAGAACAGCTGCCGGATACGCCGCAGGTTGAGGTAGAGCGGCACGGCCAGGGCCACGGTGGCAGGCCCCAGCAGGATGTTCATGATTTCGGTGCTCTTGCGGTATTCGCTGTAGTCGATGCCACACACCAGCAACACACCGATCACCAGCAGCATCGACACCAGTACCGGCTGCAGGAAGATCCAGCGGGTCTTCTCGTAGGCCGCCAGCACCACCTGGTAGGCCCCAAGCGTGATGCCGATACCGAACAAGGGATGATGAACGACCGCATCCAGTGCGCCTTGCCAGTCGAGCATCATGGCTGCTCCTCGCGCCGGCCCTGGCGGTGGATGAGCTTTTGCATCAACACGCCAACGAACACCAGGGTCACCAGGCAGGAGATCAGCAAGGCACCGGCAATAGCCCAGAAGTCCGCGGCGATATCCTTGGCATACACCATCACCCCCACCGCTGGCGGCACCAGCAACAGCGGCAGGTAGCGCAGCAGGCTGCTGGCGGCCTCGTTCAGCGGCTTGCCCACCTCACCACGGGCCATGAGGAAGAACAACAGCAGCAACAGGCCGATGATCGGCCCCGGCAAAAACGGCACCAACAGGTGGTTGATTGCCGTCCCCAGCAGCTGGAACAGCACCAGCCAGGTCAAACCACGCAACAGCATAAGCATCTCCCTCGGGCATGGCCGCCATTATAAGCATGTGCCGCCATATACCGATATTCGTCGAAAAGCGCGCAACTTGACTGAAACGGTTCGCCGTGCTGATCTTGCACTTTCGTACCAACTGACAACCTGGAGAGTCCGCGATGCCCCATGTACCGGTTACAGAGCTTTCGCAGTACGTTGGTAAGGAACTGGGCCGCTCGGCCTGGCTGAAGATCGACCAGCAGCGCATCAACCTGTTCGCCGAAGCCACTGGCGATTTCCAGTTCATCCATGTCGACCCGGAAAAGGCGGCGAAAACCCCGTTTGGCGGCACTATCGCTCACGGTTTCCTGACGTTGTCGCTGATTCCCAAACTGATCGAGGACATCCTGGTCCTGCCGGAAGGGCTGAAGATGGTGGTGAACTACGGACTGGACAGCGTGCGGTTCATCCAGCCGGTCAAGGTCGACAGCCAGGTGCGGCTGAAGGTGGATTTGGCCGAGGTGACGGAGAAGAGGCCGGGGCAATGGTTGCTCAAGGCGATTGCCACGCTGGAAATCGAGGGAGAAGAGAAGCCTGCTTATATAGCTGAGTCGCTTTCCCTCTGTTTTGTCTGATACACCACAGTTTCTGTGGGAGCGGGCATGCCCGCGAAGCAAGCACCGCGGTGGATGGCACGGGCTTCGCCCGTGTTCGCGGGCGCGCCCGCTCCCACAGGGTGCATGCCAGGATTTCAATGTTGTGCAAGGCAGTAGCCCCAACGATGTCCGTGCCTGGCCTCCTCTACAAACCCACCGCACTCGCGTAAACTGCCAGCCTTCGCGCAGCCTAGGGCTGCCCCTGTCGATTTACCAAAGGTGCCCGCCATGCCCTGGCTGCAAGTACGCCTGGCCATCAGCCCGGAACAAGCCGAAACCTACGAAGATGCCCTGCTCGAAGTGGGTGCCGTCTCGGTCACGTTCATGGACGCTGAGGATCAACCGATCTTCGAGCCAGACCTCAACACCACCCCGCTGTGGTCGCACACCCACCTGCTGGCCCTGTTCGAGGCCGATGCCGACCCTGAGCAGGTATTCGCCCACCTGCGCCTGCTGACCGGCGCCGAGCTGCCCGAGCACCAGGCCGAGGTGATCGAGGACCAGGACTGGGAACGCAGCTGGATGGACAACTTCCAGCCGATGCGCTTCGGCCGCCGCCTGTGGATCGTGCCCAGCTGGCACGAGGCCCCGGAACAGGACGCGGTGAACCTGCTGCTCGACCCGGGCCTGGCGTTCGGCACCGGCACCCACCCGACCACCGCCCTGTGCCTGGAATGGCTCGACGGCCAGCAACTCGAAGGCACCCAGGTGCTGGACTTCGGCTGCGGCTCGGGCATTCTGGCCATCGCCGCGCTGCTGCTGGGCGCCCGTGAAGCGGTCGGTACCGACATCGACGTGCAGGCCATCGAGGCTTCGCGCGACAACGCCCAGCGCAACGGCATCGCCGATGAGAAGCTGGCGCTGTACCTGCCCGAGCACATGCCGGCCATGCAGGCCGACGTGCTGGTCGCCAACATCCTCGCCGGCCCGCTGGTGTCGCTGGCACCGCAACTGTCCGGCCTGGTCCGCCCAGGTGGCCTGCTGGCGCTGTCGGGCATCCTCGCCGAGCAGGGTGAGGAAGTGGCCGCGGCCTATGCCGCCGACTTCGAGCTGGACCCGATCGTCGTGCGCGACGGCTGGGTGCGCATCAGTGGTCGCCGCCGTTAAGCGGGCCTAGAATACTTTTCTGCACAGCTCCCGGATTGCCGCATGACCGACAGTTTCGTCACCCAGTGCCCGCATTGCCAGACCAGCTTTCGCGTCACCCACCACCAGTTGAGCGTGGCCCGCGGTGTAGTGCGCTGCGGCCACTGCCTGCAGGTGTTCAACGCCGCCAAGCAGCTGCTGGAGCAGAACCGCACCGGCGGAGCCAGCGCACCTGTGGTGCCGGCACCGATGCCTGCCGCCCCTGCCGAGCCGCTGGCCGAACCGGTGATCGCACCCGAGCCTCTCGCCAGCGAACCCGGCACCACTCCGGACGAGGACTGGGCGCTCACCAACCAGGCGCTGGACGCGCTCGACCTCGACATGGAACTGGAGCGCCTGGAGCGCCGCGGCCAACCGGCCACGGCTCGCCCGGCCAGCCAGGATGACGGCCTGCAGGCGCGGCGTGACGAACTGCACCCGGACGAACATGCCGACGACCTGTTCGGTACGGCTACCGATGAACCGTTCGAACCGCAACCGGCGATAGAAACCGCGCCCGTGCTGCGGGAGCCGGAGCCCTTGGAGCTGGACCTGGAGCCCGTCCCGGGCGAGCGTACCGAGCCGACGTTAGGTGGCAATCTGGACCTGGACATCGACGACGAGCCACCGGTACACCGTGCCGTCGAAATCGATGACCACCCCGAATTCAACGAACCGCTGCGTGCCAGCGATGATGAAGCCCCGGTACAGGGCCTGAGTGCCCGCGACGACGAGCCGCTGGAGCTGCACCTGTCGGCGCGCGATGACGAGCCTGTCGAGCCGCTGCCCGGCGAACGCCTGGAACCAGGCCTTGCCGGCAAAGCCGAGCGCCCGGCGCGCAAGGAGCCGCTGGTCGACGTGGTCGACGACCCGCTGCAACTGGGCTGGGAAAAGCCCGCACCCAACTGGGGCAAGCGCCTGCTGTGGGGCTTCCTGACCCTGCTGGCCGCTGGCTTGCTGGCGTTCCAGTACGTGTGGTTCCACTTCGATGAAATGGCCCGCCAGGACCAGTACCGGCCGCTCTTCCAGCAAGTCTGCCCGTTGGTCGGCTGCGAAGTGCCGACCCGCGTCGATATCGCCCGAATCAAGAGCAGCAACCTGGTAGTACGCAGCCACCCGGACTTCAAGGGCGCACTGATCGTCGATGCGATCATCTACAACCGCGCGCCGTTCGCCCAGCCGTTCCCGCTGCTGGAACTGCGCTTCGCAGACCTCAATGGCCAGCTGATCGCCAGCCGGCGCTTCAAGCCCAGCGAGTACCTGTCCGGCGAACTGGCCGGGCGCGGTGAAATGCCCAGCCAGACTCCGATCCACATCGCCCTGGACATCCTCGACCCGGGGCCGAAGGCCGTCAATTACAGCCTGAGCTTCCGCTCGCCGGAATAACCACCAACCCTGTGGAAGCGGGCGTGCCCGCGAACACGGGCGAAGCCCGTGCCAGCCATTGCGCCGCCTGCTTCGCGGGCACGCCCGCTCCCACAGGGGCCGCGCAAGGTCCTGGATCCGTCCCCCATACCAAATGTCATAAGCCGACAACTGTTCAGATTTTATCCAAATCCATCTTTATCCGGTCACCGAGAGCGGGTATCATGCCAACCCTTTTTCGAACTCCAAGATTCGGCCCCACAACAGGGATCACCTATGTCGGCGGTACGCATCGGCCCATACACACTACGTAACAACCTGATCCTCGCGCCCATGGCCGGGGTCACGGACCAGCCTTTCCGTACACTTTGCCAGCGCCTGGGCGCCGGCATGGTGGTGTCGGAAATGGTCTCCAGCGACATGAGCCTGTGGAACAGCCGCAAGTCGAGCCTGCGCCGCATCCATGAAGGTGATCCCGAGCCACGCTCGGTACAGATCGCCGGTGGTGATGCGCAGATGATGGCAGCGGCGGCAAAGGCCAACGTCGAAGCAGGCGCCCAGATCATTGATATCAACATGGGCTGCCCGGCAAAAAAAGTCTGCAACAAAGCCGCAGGCTCTGCTTTATTGAGAGATGAAGCCTTGGTCAGCGAGATTCTCCACGCCGTGGTCGGCGCCGTGGACGTCCCGGTGACCCTGAAGATCCGCACCGGCTGGGACCGGGCGAACAAGAACGGCCTGAACGTGGCGAGGATCGCCGAGCAGGCCGGCATCCAGGCGCTGGCGGTGCATGGCCGCACACGCGCCGACCTGTACACCGGCGAAGCCGAATACGACACCATCGCTGCCATCAAGCAGGCGGTGTCGATCCCGGTTTTTGCCAACGGCGATATCACCTCGCCAGAAAAGGCCCGGGCGGTGCTGGACGCCACCGGGGTAGACGGCCTGTTGATCGGCCGGGCCGCCCAGGGGCGGCCATGGATCTTTCGCGAGATCGAGCATTACCTGCGCACTGGCGAACACCTGCCAGCGCCGCAGCTGGACGAAGTGGAACGCATCCTGCTGGAGCACCTGGCCGCGCTGCATGCCTTCTATGGCGATGTGATGGGCGTACGTATCGCCCGCAAGCACGTTGGCTGGTACCTGGCAACACGACCCGGCGGCAAGGAGTTTCGCTCCCGGTTCAACGCTTTGGAAGACACACAAGCGCAGTGCGCCAACGTTCGCGCGTTTTTCAGCGAACGTCGACAGAGCCTTGAGACAGAGGACGGACAAGGGGTGGCCGCATGACGATGATGACCGAGACATTTGTGAGTGGAACAACGCCCGTGAGCGACAACGCCAACCTGAAACAGCACCTCAACACGCCGAGCGAAGAGGGCCAGACCCTTCGCGACAGCGTCGAGAAGGCGCTGCACAACTACTTCGCCCACCTGGAAGGCGCGACCGTGACGGACGTGTACAACCTGGTGCTCTCCGAAGTCGAGGCGCCCCTGCTCGAAAGCGTGATGAACTACGTGAAGGGCAACCAGACCAAGGCCAGCGAGATGCTCGGGCTGAACCGAGGCACCCTGCGCAAGAAGCTCAAGCAGTACGACTTGTTGTAAGCCAGAATCCCAACCAGAAAAGGCGGCTCCCTGAACAGAGGCGCCTTTTTTGCTGACTCCACCGCGTTATTGGAACCCGAAATGACCGACCAGACTACCCGCCTGCCAGTCCGCCGCGCCCTGATCAGCGTCTCCGACAAGACCGGTATCCTCGAATTCGCCCGTGAGCTGCAGCAGCTCGGTGTCGAGATCCTGTCCACCGGCGGCACCTACAAGCTGCTCAAGGACAACGGCGTCAACGCGGTGGAAGTGGCCGACTACACCGGCTTCGCCGAAATGATGGATGGCCGGGTCAAGACCCTGCACCCGAAAATCCACGGTGGCATCCTGGGCCGTCGCGGCACCGACGACGCCATCATGAACGAGCACGGCATCAAGCCGATCGACCTGGTAGCAGTCAACCTGTACCCGTTCGAAGCCACCATTTCCAAGCCTGGCTGTGATCTGCCGACCGCCATCGAGAACATCGACATCGGCGGCCCGACCATGGTCCGTTCGGCTGCCAAGAACCACAAGGACGTGGCCATCGTGGTCAACGCCAGCGACTACGCCGGCATCGTCGAAGGCCTCAAGGCCGGTGGCCTGACCTACGCCCAGCGCTTCGACCTGATGCTCAAGGCGTTCGAGCACACCGCCGCCTACGACGGCATGATCGCCAACTACATGGGCACCATCGATCAGGCCAAAGAGACCCTGAGCACTGAAGACCGCAGCGAATTCCCGCGCACCTTCAACAGCCAGTTCGTCAAGGCCCAGGAAATGCGCTACGGCGAGAACCCGCACCAGAGCGCGGCGTTCTACGTGGAAGCGAAAAAAGGCGAAGCCAGCGTTTCCACCGCCATCCAGCTGCAGGGCAAGGAACTGTCGTTCAACAACGTGGCCGACACCGACGCCGCACTGGAGTGTGTGAAGAGCTTCGTCAAGCCGGCCTGCGTCATCGTCAAGCACGCCAACCCATGCGGCGTGGCCGTGGTACCTGAAGACGAAGGCGGCATCCGCAAGGCCTACGACCTGGCCTATGCCACCGACACCGAGTCGGCGTTCGGCGGCATCATCGCCTTCAACCGCGAGCTGGACGGCGAAACCGCCAAGGCCATCGTCGACCGCCAGTTCGTCGAAGTGATCATCGCCCCGAAAATCTCCCAGGCTGCCCGCGACGTGGTTGCAGCCAAGCAGAACGTACGCCTGCTGGAATGCGGCGAGTGGCCAGCCGAGCGCGCTGCCGGTTGGGACTTCAAGCGTGTCAACGGTGGCCTGCTGGTGCAGAGCCGCGATATCGGCATGATCACCGCCGATGACCTGAAGATCGTCACCAAGCGCGCGCCGACCGAGCAAGAGATCCACGACCTGGTGTTCGCCTGGAAAGTGGCCAAGTTCGTCAAGTCCAACGCCATTGTCTACGCCAAGCAGCGCCAGACCATCGGCGTCGGCGCCGGCCAGATGAGCCGCGTCAACTCCGCGCGCATTGCTGCAATCAAGGCCGAGCATGCCGGCCTGCAGGTGCAGGGCGCAGTCATGGCGTCGGACGCGTTCTTCCCGTTCCGTGATGGCATCGACAATGCGGCTAAAGTGGGTATCAGCGCCGTGATCCAGCCGGGTGGTTCGATGCGTGATGCCGAGGTGATTGCTGCTGCTGACGAAGCCGGCATCGCCATGGTCTTCACCGGTATGCGCCACTTCCGCCACTAATTACGCGGATCCCGGGCAAGCGGCGATCCTGTGGGAGCGGGCGTGCCCGCGAATACGATGGTGAATTCACCGCCGCATTCGCGGGCACGCCCGCTCCCACAGCGTTCCCCACCAGCCTCGGGATCACCTGAATCGAGGTTTTGACATGAAAGTTTTGATCATCGGCAGCGGCGGCCGTGAGCACGCCCTGGCCTGGAAAGTCGCCCAGGACCCACGCGTGGAAAAAGTCTTCGTTGCCCCGGGCAACGCCGGCACCGCCATTGAAGCCAAGTGCGAGAACGTCGCCATCGACGTCTGCGCCCTGGAGCAACTGGCTGACTTCGCCGAGAAGAACGTCGACCTGACCATCGTCGGCCCGGAAGCACCGCTGGTCATCGGCGTGGTCGACCTGTTCCGCAGCCGCGGCCTGGACTGCTTCGGTCCGACCAAGGGCGCGGCCCAGCTGGAAGGCTCCAAGGCCTTCACCAAGGACTTCCTGGCGCGTCACAAGATCCCGACCGCCGACTACCAGAACTTCACCGAAATCGAGCCGGCGCTGGCCTACCTGCAGGAAAAAGGCGCGCCGATCGTGATCAAGGCCGACGGCCTGGCCGCGGGCAAGGGCGTGATCGTCGCCATGACCCTGGAAGAAGCCGAAGCCGCCGTGCGTGACATGCTGGCCGGCAACGCCTTCGGCGATGCGGGCTCCCGCGTGGTGATCGAGGAGTTCCTCGACGGCGAGGAAGCCAGCTTCATCGTCATGGTCGACGGCCAGAACGTGCTGCCCATGGCCACCAGCCAGGACCACAAGCGCGTCGGCGACCAGGACACCGGCCCGAACACCGGCGGCATGGGTGCCTACTCCCCTGCCCCGGTGGTCACCGCCGAAGTGCACCAGCGCGTGATGGACCAGGTGATCTGGCCGACCGTGCGCGGCATGGCCGAGGAAGGCAACGTCTACACCGGCTTCCTCTACGCCGGCCTGATGATCGACAAGGCGGGCAACCCCAAGGTCATCGAGTTCAACTGCCGCTTCGGCGACCCTGAGACCCAGCCAGTCATGCTGCGCCTGGAGTCGAGCCTGGTGCTGCTGGTCGAGGCCGCATTCGCCAAGGCGCTGGACAAGGTCGAAGCACAGTGGGACCCGCGCCCGAGCCTGGGCGTGGTACTGGCTGCCGGCGGCTACCCGGGCGACTACGCCAAGGGTGACGTGATCAACGGCCTGGACGCTGCCGCGAAGATCGAAGGCAAGGTGTTCCACGCCGGTACCGCACTGAAGGATGGCAAGGTGACCACCAACGGCGGCCGCGTACTGTGTGCCACCGCCATGGGCAGCACCGTTGCCGACGCGCAGCAGCAGGCTTACCGCCTGGCCAAGGAAGTAAGCTGGAACGGCAGCTTCTACCGCACCGACATCGGCTACCGGGCCATTGCCCGCGAGCGCGGTGAGCACCAGCAGTAAGTTGTACCGGGCTGCCGCAGCGCGCTCCAGCACCTTGCGCCTGCGGCATCCGGCTCGTCGACAGGGCCCCGAGGGGCCTTGCCTTCGACTTGGCGCGCCGCGCATAGTTAATACCCGGCACCTTGGCTAAGAAGGGATTTCGTAGTGCGTCGGCTTCGGATTGCCTCAGCTCTGATCGTCAGCTTGCTGACCTTGCTCTGCATGTTCCCGGCTGCGGCCGAACATGACGGAGGCTGGGCCGTTCTGCTCGACGAACAGGCCAACCTGCAACTGAGCGACGTGCGCTCCGAGCGTTACCGCAACCAGTTCAGCCCGCTGGTACTCGCCGACCTGGATGCCGCCCCTGCGGAACAGGCCCTGTGGCTGCACTACCGCCTGGAGCCCGGCGAGCAGGAACAACTGCTGCGGGTTTTCGCCCCAGACCTTTCTGGCCTGGACCTCTACGCCCTCGAGGGCGACCAGCTTCTGCGTCAGCTGCACCACGGGCGCCAAGCCGGCAATGCCAGCCCGACCCTGCGTGGCAGCGACCATGTACTGCCCCTGCCCAACAGCAAGCAACCCCTGGATATCTACCTGCGCCTGGTTTCCGAGCACCAGCTGCGCCCGGCAATCAGCCTGGAGCCTGCGGCCGTGGCAGCCTCCGACCAGCGCCAGCCGCTGCTGTTCGGCATGCTGTTCGGCGGCCTGGTGATGCTGATCATGCACAACCTGATCCGCTTCCTCTACAGCCGCTCCAGCACCACCCTGATCCTGGCGCTGTACCACGGCCTGATGCTACTCAGCGGCCTGATCCTGCTGAACCTCAGCGGCCCCTGGTGGCACGTGTGGCACAGCGCGCAGACGCCCGCCGCATACCTGACGCTGGTCCTGGCCGGGCTGGCCGGGTTGTGTTTCACCCAGCATTTCTTCTCGCCATGCAACTCGCCACGGCTCAACCGCCTGCTGCAGGGCGAGATGCTGGTGGTCGGGTTGAGCGGGTTGGTGCTGCTGTTCGTCGACACCCTGCCCCTGAACCTGATGACCTACGCCCTGATGGCCCTGGGCAGCGTGAGCATGCTGCTGGTCAGCAGCTACCACTGGTACAAGGGCTATGCCCCCGCACGCCTGTTCAGCCTGGCCATGGTGGTGTTCAACCTCGGTGGGCTGGTGCTGCTGCCAGCGCTGCTGGGCCTGACCCGTACCTCGACGCCCTGGCTGCTGTGCATCCTGCTGGGGCTGACCGTGGCCAGCGGCCTGCTGCTCAACCTGGCAGTCAGCGAACGCCTGCGGCGCATGAGCGAAGAGCGCTTCAGCGCCAGCCGCGCCCTGGCCGCCAGCGATGCCGAAATCAACGCCAAGGCCGAGTTCCTGGCCAAGATCAGCCACGAAATCCGCACCCCCATGAACGGCGTGCTGGGCATGACCGAGCTACTGCTGGGCACGCCGCTGTCGGTCAAGCAGCGCGACTACGTGCAGACCATTCACAGCGCCGGCAACGAACTGCTCACGCTGATCAACGAGATTCTCGACATTTCCAAGCTGGAATCCCGGCAGATCGAACTCGATGACGTGCAGTTCGACCTCAACGCGCTGATCGAAGATTGCCTGAACATCTTCCGCGCCAAGGCCGAACAGCAGAACATCGAACTGATCAGCTTCACCCAGCCGCAGGTACCACGGGTGATCAGCGGCGACCCGACGCGCCTGCGCCAGGCCTTGTCGAGCCTGCTGGAGAATGCCCTGAAAAACACCGACCAGGGCGAGATCCTGCTGGTAGTGGCGCTGGACCAGCGCGGCGAGGTACCGCGCCTGCGCATCGCCGTGCAGGACAGCGGCGAACCGTTGCCCGCCGCTGACCGCGAAGCCCTGCTGCAGGCCGAGTTGCATAGCCACCACTTCCTGTCCAGCAACAAGCTGGGCGGCCACCTGGGGCTGGTCATCGCCAAGCAGCTGATCGGCCTGATGCAGGGCGAGTTCGGCATCAAGAGCAGCACCGGCATGGGCAACACCCTGTGGCTGACCCTGCCGCTGGACCCTTCGCGCCTGGAACAGCCACCAGCCGACCTGGACAGCCCGCTGCGCGATGCTCGCGTACTGGTGGTGGACGACAACGACACCTGCCGCAAGGTGCTGGTACAGCAGTGCAGTGCCTGGGGCATGAACGTCAGCGCGGTCCCGTCGGGCAAGGAAGCGCTGGCCCTGCTGCGCACCAAGGCCCACCTGCGCGACTACTTCGATGCCGTGCTGCTGGACCAGAACATGCCAGGCATGACCGGCATGCAGCTGGCCGCCAAGATCAAGGAAGACCCGAGCCTGAACCACGACATCCTGGTGGTGATGCTCACCGGCATCAGCAACGCGCCGAGCAAGGTCATTGCGCGCAACGCCGGGGTCAAGCGGATCCTCGCCAAGCCGGTGGCAGGCTACACGCTGAAAACCACCCTGGCCGAAGAACTGGCCCAGCGCGGCCGCGAGCAAGCCATACCAGCCAGTTTGCCCGGCATCCCCCAGGCACTGGACCTGCCCGGCGATTTCCGCGTGCTGGTCGCCGAGGACAACAGCATCTCGACCAAGGTGATCCGCGGCATGCTCGGCAAGCTCAACCTCGAGCCCGACACCGCCAGCAATGGCGAAGAGGCCTTGCAGGCGATGAAGGCGCAGCGCTATGACCTGGTGCTGATGGACTGCGAAATGCCGATACTGGACGGCTTCTCGGCCACCCAGCAGCTGCGCGCCTGGGAAGCGGCCAACCAGCGCCAGCGCACCCCGGTGGTGGCGCTGACCGCGCACATACTTGCCGAACACAAGGAACGCGCCCGCCTGGCGGGCATGGACGGGCACATGGCCAAACCGGTGGAACTGTCGCAGTTGCGAGAGCTGATCCAGTACTGGGCCAATCACCGGGAAGCCAAGGTGGATCCGGTACATAGTTCCTGATCTGAGGCGCCTGTGCCGGCCTTTTCGCGGGTAAACCCGCTCCCACAGGTACTGCATAAGGCCTGAAGGCAATGCTATCCCTGTGGGAGCGGGTTCACCCGCGAAGAGGCCGGCACAGGCTATCAATAGAATCTGCTGATAAACTCTGCCCAGCCATAACTGCCTGGACTACCCCCCATGCTCCATGAGTTGTTCAGCGTCTACCTGAAAATGCTCGTGCTCTACAGCCCGTTCTTCGTGCTGTCGTGCTTCATCAGCCTGACCCGCGGCCACTCCAGCAAGGAGCGCAAGCAGCTGGCATGGAAGGTGGCCATCGCCGCGCTGATCGCCAGTGTTTTGCTGTACCTGTTCGGGCGGGCGATCTTCGGCATCTTCGGCATCACCGCCGACGCCTTCCGCATCGGCGCCGGCAGCGTGCTGTTCATCTCGGCACTAGGCATGGCCCAAGGCAAGTCCGCGGTACAGGCCGACAACGTGCAGCAGGATGTCACCATCGTGCCGCTGACCATCCCACTGACCGTCGGCCCCGGCACCATCGGTGCACTGCTGGTAATGGGCGTCGGCCACCCGCACTGGGACGACAAGCTGTTGGCCATCATCAGCATCGCCCTGGCCAGTTTTACCGTCGGCCTGGTGCTGTACCTGTCACACCGTATCGAGCGCATCCTCGGCGACCAGGGCCTGCAGATCGTCAGCCGGCTGATGGGGCTGTTCGTCTGCGCCCTGGCTGCACAAATCATCTTTACCGGTATCAAAGGCTACCTGGCGCCCTGACCATCGCCGGATTGAGGTCGAACCGGTACTCCCCCTGTGCATCCTTGGTTTTCATCAATGCCTGCAGTTCATCTCGCTGGTGTTGGAAGCGCCCGTTGTCCAGCTGCAAGGAAACGCCATTGAACCCGGCTTCGCCCTCCAGCGCCTTTTCGACCAGCAGCATGTCCTGAGAGATGCCGGCGATCGGCTTGTCGAATTGCAGGGTGATACTGCAAAGGTCGAGCGCCGGCCCCGGCTTGAGCAGGCCAAGCTCGATCACCAGCTGCGAACCCTGCGTGCAGAACTTCAGCTGGTGGCGAAAACCTTCGATCGATCGGCCCAAGCCGCTTCTGACTGCAGCCAGCACGGCCTCATGACGGATCGAGCGCATCTTCAGCCACGCCTCGAGCGGCTGTATTTGCGCGCTGCGGGCGGGTTGCCCCAACTGTTTCAGGTCATGCGTACTGGCCAGCTTGATCCAGCCCAGTTGCCGATATGCCTCGCGATAGGCGTCATACCAGGCTTCATAGTTGTCAAAGCGTGACCCCGCATTCCTGTTGGCCACCAACTGGGCGTAAAGGATGGAGTCGAAGGCAGCCTGGCGTTGAATCTGGCCAGCGTCCGCGCGATACAGTAATGCCGTCCCGCCAATCAACATCAGTTGTTCAGCTGTTCTGTCCATTGCGTTGCCTCGTCACAAAGAGCCGAACAAGGCGGCGTTGCAACAACGCCGCCCTGCAATCAGATGTCGTACTGGAGAACGTTCTCGACGCTGCGCACGCCGAGTTTGTTTTCCACGGTTTCGCGGACCTTGTCGTAGACGAAAGTGTTGAGGGTGAGCACAGCCATGCCGGCGTAGTACTCGGTCTTTTCCAGCTTCCACTGGATACCCAGGATGTCATCTTCCAGTTTTGGGGCAGAGGCCTGGATGCAGCTCACCACCATGACCACATCGTTGTTGTCGGTTTCCACGCAGGCGGCCATCCCGACCATGCCCCTGACCTTGTTCTTGCGTTTGTGATCGACCACCTTGATGTCATTTTCGACAGTGGTGAGTTTGTCGAAGGCCGCCTTGGCCAGCACACCCAACTTGGAACCACCCAGCACCGCATTACCGACCGCACCGATCGCCCGTACAGCGACAGCACCTATGGTGACAGACAGCTCGGCAGAGGTTTCCAGCTCGAAGGTGCGACGAGGGATGGTAAAGCCAAGATCACGCATGACATCGATGAACCGGTCGTACCACTCCCTGCTCTGTTTTTCGGCATCGAAGGACTTGTCAGCCACCAAGGTGGCAAAGTGGAAGGCGTTCTTTACGTCATGACGGCTTTGCGAAGACATGCCTGCGCCGCAGGCCAGCAGGTTGCCTTCGACCAGGATCGCTGTGTCGGTTGCAGTGACTTGTGTATCTGTGGACATGTGGAAACTCCTAGATGGTTGCCCCGAGTCAGGGGCGACCACCTTAGCCAGCGCGCCCAGGATGCAGCGCGCTGAAGGGTTTCCGGTGCAACTAGTCGGCCGACGGGTACCAACGCGGCGTGTAGGCCCACACCCCACCCGAGAGGCGAGGAAACACGCAGGTTGTAGATGAGCCGACCAGCACCATGGTGCGCATGTCGACCATTTCCGGCAGCAGCTCAGCCAATGTGACGACCTTCAGCGTCTGCCCCGGCCTACCGATGTCACGACCAAGGACTACAGGCGTGTTCCCCGCGCGATGCCGACGCACGACCTCCAGCGCTACCCCGAGCTGGTGCGGCCTTGCCTTGGAAATCGGGTTGTAGAACGCCAGCACCAGGTCGGCCTGGGCCGCCAGGTCCAGACGCTTTTCAATGATCGACCACGGCTTGAGGTTGTCCGACAGCGACATCACGCAGAAGTCATGCCCCAGCGGCGCACCCGCCTGGGCGGCGGTCGCGAGCGAGGCTGACACCCCCGGCAGGATCTCGAGATCCACCCGGTGCCAGGCCGGCTCAGTGGACGCGTGCAGCGCTTCAAGTACCGCAGCTGCCATGGCGAACACACCCGGGTCGCCCGACGACACCACCACCACCGAACGGCCCTGGGCCGCCAGTTCGAAGGCATGCCGGGCACGCTGCATCTCTTCACGGTTGTCGGTGCAGTGCAGCACCTGGTCGTCACGGAACGGGCCGGCCATGCGCACGTAGGTTTCGTAACCGAGCACATCCTCGGCTCGCGCCAGTTCGGCCTTGACCGCCGGCACCATCAGCTCGGCTGCACCCGGCCCCAGGCCGATGACCGCCAGGCGACCCCGACGACGACCGATCTGCGCCACCTCGACCGGGGCAGGCGCCACCGCGATGACCACATCTGCCACCTCGATCAGCTGCGCAGCAGGCAATGCCACAGCAACCATGCTGGCGAGATCCTGCGTCCTGGCAGCAAAGCGCAAGGCAACCCCCAGGGCCTGTGCGGCCTCGTGCAGGGCGCTGTCGGCCATGGCTTGCTCGTCGGCCAGCAGGCAGGCCACTGCAGGCTCGGCGATGCCGGCCTGCTGCAATGCCGCACGGATACTGGCCAGGCTGCCGCCAGCAACACCCACTACCACCGAACGCGGGTGGATCAGCAGCTCGTCGCGGCTGGCCGGGCGCGCCTGGTGCCCCACATGGATGGTACGCCGGGCCGCCTCGCTGGCAGGCAACTGCGCCTGCTGCAGCCACGGCGCGTCACCTTCGATGCGCACCGCCTCGCCAGCCAGCAGGTCGGAGACAAAGCGCTTGCCTTGCTCGATATCCGCCAGCGCATAGCCCTGTGGCGGGTTCAGCAGACAGGTGCCGAAACGCAGCTCGCCGCTGGTGGTGATGGCCGCAGCAACGCCCAGTGCTTCAGCGATTTCGCGCGCCATCACGTTCACACCGCCAAGGCCCCCGAGCAACGGCACTACGGCACTGCCGTCTTCGGCCACGGCCAGTACCGGTGGCTCGACACCTTTCTCGCTGAGCAGGCCGGCCAGGCTGCGGATGACGATACCCGCCGCGCACAGGGCGATGATCGGCGTGTTCTGCTGGTACAACCCACGCAGGGTATCGCCAAACGCGGTGTAGCAAAGGTCGGCACCCTCGACCCGGCCTTCCAGGCCATGGATCGATGCTTGTGGATAACACTGCTGGATACGCTGCGCCGTGGCCAGGCTGCCCTGGCCAAGGATGACGATCGCCGGTGCCTGATGCATGCTCAGCCCTGCCATTTTTCACCCGGCACGATGATCAGCGAGAAGTACGGCGACGACTGTGGGTCGACCTGGTCCAGCGGCACGATCTTCTGGTTGGCCATGGTCGCCCGCTCCACATACAGCGCGCGCCCGTCCAGGTCCAGTTCGGCCAGCACTTCGCGCACCTTGGGGAAGTTGCGGCCAAGCTTCATGATCACCGCCGCGTCGGCGTCGGCCAGGCGACGCTTGAGCTCCTCGGCCGGCAACACGCCAGACAGCACCGACAGGCTCTGGTTGCGGTAAACCAGCGGCGCGCCCAGTACCGAGGCGCCACCGAGCATCGAGCAGACGCCGGGGATCACTTCGGCCTCGTAGCGCTGCGCCAGGCGGTCGTGCAGGTACATGTAGGAACCATAGAAGAACGGGTCGCCTTCACAGATCACCGCCACGTCGCGGCCGGCATCCAGGTGCTCGGCTACCTGCACGCTGGCCTCGTCGTAGAAGTCGCTGATCACCTGTTCATAGGACAGCGGCGCTGGCAGCGCTTCGGTGGTTACCGGGTAGACCAGCGGCAACAAGGTCTGCTCGGGCTGCAGGTGCGCCTCGATGATGCCGAAGGCGTTGCCGCGCTTGCCCTTGGCCACGAAGTAGCCGACCACGGGCGCTTCACGCAGCAGGCGCAGGGCCTTGAGGGTAATCAGTTCAGGGTCGCCAGGGCCCACGCCCAGGCCCAGCAGACGTCCACGCGGCGCCATCATTCCACCTCCGTGGCGAGGGCGTTGACCGCAGCGGCGGCCATCGCGCTGCCGCCCAGGCGGCCCTGCATGATCACGAACGGCACGCCACGGCTGTCGGCGGCGAGCATCGCCTTGGACTCGGCGGCACCGACGAAGCCGACCGGGAAGCCGAGGATCAGTGCTGGTTTCGGGGCGCCGGCGTCGAGCATTTCCAGCAGGTAGAACAGCGCGGTAGGCGCGTTGCCGATCACCACCACACTGCCTTCCAGGTGCGGTCGCCACAGCTCCAGGGCCACGGCGGAACGGGTGTTGCCGGCGTCTTTCGCCAGGCCCGGTACGCTCGGGTCGCGCAGGGTGCAGATGACCTTGTTATCGGCGGGCAGGCGGGCGCGGGTAATGCCTTCGGCGACCATGTGCGCATCACACAGGATCGGCGCGCCGTTCAGCAACGCCTCGCGCCCGGCCCGGCCGGCGCCTTCGGAGAACTGCAGGCCATCGATGGCGTCGACCATGCCACAGGCGTGGATCACGCGCACGGCGAGCTTTTCGAGGTCTGCGGGGATCCGCTCGAGTCGGGCTTCCTCGCGGATGATCCGGAAGGAATTGCGATAGATCTCCTGACCATCGCGGATGTAGTCAATCATCAAGGTGCTCCGTCGGCAGGTCGAGCATGGCGCCTGCTTCATTCAAGGTAAGGTCGGTGGCGCGCAGGGCGCCGAAGCCCGGCAGGCGCGCATCACGCAGGTACAGGTCGTAACGGCCCGGCGCGCGGGCCAGCAGGGTGGCCGGGGCAACATGGGCCACGGCGCAGGATCGGGGGCAACCGGACAAGTGCACGCTACCGGGCACGCCAGGGCCGAGCAGTGCAGCCAGGGTGACGGCGTCGGCCTTGGTCTCGCCCAGGGCCTTGGCACAGCCACTGGCGCCGGTACAGGCGCTTATGCGTGCCAGTGGCTCATGGTCGTGGCATAGCAGGCCCAGTGCGGACAACCCGGCCTGGGCGTGATCGATGTGTTGCGCTTGCAGGTTGGTCAGCACCAGGCTTTGCCAGGGGCTCAGCCGCAGGCTGCCATCGCCATGTTCACGGGCAACGCGCGCGGCGCCACGCAGCATGGCCGGGGTCAGGCGCCCCTGCGGCGGGGCAACGCCCAAGGCGACGCCCTGCACCTGGGGCAGAACGCCCAGCCACGAGACGTTGCGGGGTGCACGCCGCCATGCGAGCACGGCGGCATCGCGGCGGATGGCCAGGCCGAGCCCGTCGATGAAATCGGTTGCCGAACACACCTCTAGCAACTGGCGCATGCGCGACTGTGCCGGGGTGGCCAGGTCGAGGAAGCGCTCCAGCACCGCACGCACCAGTGCCAGGCCTTGGTCCGCCGGCACCGCACCGAGCACCTGGCCGTCTGCCGGGCAACCCGCCAGGCCGAACACCAGCCAGGTCTGCTGCCCCAGGCGCAGGGCCGACAGCCACAGGTCATGGGGGTGTTCAAGCATGGCCAGGTTTTCGCCGGCATCCAGCTGCACGGCGAACTTGGCCGACAACTGGTGAAAACGCGGGGTGCCTTCCAGCAGGTCGAGGATCTGCCCGGCCAGCGGCCGAGCGTCCAGCAGCATCGCCGGGTCATGCCCGGCCAGCGGGCTGAGCATCAGGTTGCGCACATCGTCACCGGCGGCATCACGTGGGCCCAGGCCGGCTGCGAGCAGTGTCTCGACCAGGCCGCGATGCTCGCTGCCGATGCCGCGAATCTGCAGGTTGCCGCGGTTGGTGGCCTCGATCACGCCACCGGCGAAACGCTCGGCAGCCGCCGCCACTGCGTCGGCCTGGTCGGCCAGCAGCAGGCCGCCCGGCAGCTTGATGCGGCAGATGCCGCCATCACGGGCACTGACGATGCGCCACAACCCCGGGCAGGCCGAGGGACGGGGCGATACATGGGAGGCATGGGCCTGGGTCAAAGGGGCGTCCGGCAATCTGTGAAAATGCGCTTGAGTGTAGAAGGCGCGGTATTATGCCTGCTTTGTCCGGCGGCATGAAAAGCCGGTGGTCGAGCATCATCGACGATCGAGTAGAAATTCTGGACCGCGTCGCCTTCTTCGCGGGGCCCCCCCCC
>NZ_DKHD01000002.1:196588-335055 GCF_002453565.1 Pseudomonas sp. UBA6753
CCCGCGAAGGGGCGCGCAGCGGCCCCAAAAATGGCGGAATGAAATACATGGCACCCTGGCTGACAGTTGTAGGTATCGGCGAAGACGGCTTCAGCGGCCTGGGCAAGCAGGCCCGGCGCGCGCTGCTGGGCGCTGCGCGGATCTTCGGCAGCCCGCGCCAGCTGGCTTTGCTGCCACGCTGCGTGGTCGGCGAACGGCTGGGCTGGCCAAGCCCGTTCTCGCTGGCCCCGGTACTGGCCCTGCGCGGCCAGCCGGTATGCGTGCTGGCCAGCGGCGACCCGATGTTCTACGGCGTCGGCGCCAGCCTGGCGCGCCAACTGCCCGCCGCTGAAATTCGCGTGCTGTCGATGCCCTCCTCCTGCGCCCTGGCCGCCGCCCGCCTGGGCTGGCCACTGCAGGACGTGCAAGTCGTATCGCTGGTCGCTCGGCCCCTGGCAGCGCTCAATGCCCACCTGCACAGCGGCGTGCGCCTGCTGGTGCTGAGCAACGACGGCGACAGCCCGGCAGCAATTGCCACGCAGCTGCGCGAGCGGGGCTTCGGGCCAAGCCGCCTGCGGGTCTTCGAACACTTGGGTGGCGTGGACGAACGTGAGTTGGCCGGCACCGCCCAGGACTGGCCGCACAGCGACGTCGCCGCGCTCAACCTGGTAGCCATCGAGTGCCTGGCCACGCCCGAGGCGCCGCGCCTGCACCGGCTGGCCGGGTTGCCGGACAGCGCCTTCCGGCATGACGGCCAGCTGACCAAACGCGATGTCCGCGCCATCACCCTGGCCCGCCTGGCACCACAGCCCGGCGAGTTGCTGTGGGACGTGGGTGCCGGCTGCGGCTCGATCGGCATCGAATGGATGCGCGCCCACCCGGCCTGCCGCGCCCTGGCCATCGAGGCCGACGAAGGCCGCCAGGGCTTTATCGAACACAACCGCGATGCGCTGGGTGTACCCGGCCTGCAACTGGTCCGCGGCAAGGCACCGGCGGCGCTTGAAGGCCTGGAGCAACCGGATGCGATCTTCATCGGTGGCGGCGTCACCCGCGAAGGTGTGCTCGACCTGTGCTGGGCAAACCTGCGCCCCGGCGGCCGGCTGGTAGCCAATGCGGTGACCCTGCAAAGCGAACTGGCCCTGGCGCATTTCCGTGAACGCCATGGCGGCGAGCTGACCCGCATCCATGTCGCCCATGCCCAGCCATTGGGCGCGTTCGACACTTGGCGCCAGGCGCTGCCGATCACCTTGCTGGACATGGTGAAACCCGCCGATGCGTGAAGAAACCCGCGAACAGCCCGCCCCCCTGCGCAGCGGCCTGACCACCGGCAGCTGCGCCACCGCGACCAGCCTGGCGGCAGCACGCTTGCTGCTCGGTGGCGAGAGCAACGACGCCGTCAGCATCACCCTGCCCAAGGGCAAGGTGGTGCAGATGCGCCTGGAGTTCTGCCGCCTCACCGGCCAAGGTGCCGAAGCGGGCACGCTCAAGGACGCCGGCGATGACCCGGACGTGACCCACGGCGCCCTGCTCTATAGCCAGGTGCGCCTGCTGGCCGAACCGGGCATCCGTTTTGTCGCCGGCACCGGCGTCGGCACCGTGACCCGCCCGGGGCTGGTGCTGGCGGTGGGTGAGCCGGCCATCAACCCGGTGCCACGGCGCATGATCAGCGAACACCTGCAACGCCTGGCGGACGAATGCAGCTACCCCGGTGGCTTCGAGGTCACGGTCAATGTGCAGGGCGGCGAGCAACTGGCCCTGAAGACCATGAACCCGCGCCTGGGCATTCTCGGCGGGCTGTCGATCCTCGGCACCAGCGGCATCGTGCGGCCGTTTTCCTGCGCGGCCTACATCGCCTCGATCCACCAGGGCATCGACGTCGCCCACACCAACGGCTACACGCATATCGCCGCATGCACCGGCAACGCCAGCGAAGACACCATGCGCCGCGTCTATGGCCTGCCGGAAATAGCCCTGATCGAAATGGGCGACTTCGTCGGTGCGGTGCTCAAGCACCTGCGCAAGGTGCCGGTGCCACGCCTGACCCTGTGCGGCGGTTTCGGCAAGATCAGCAAACTGGCTGCCGGGCACATGGACCTGCACAGCCGCCATTCCAGCATCGACCTGCCGCAACTGGCCGGCTGGGCGGCGGACATCGGCGCCGACGAGGCGCTGCAGGCATCGATCATTACTGCCAACACCAGCCAGCAGGCCCTGGCACTGGCCCATGCAGCCGGCATCCCCTTGGGTGACGCGGTGTGCGGCCACGCCCTGGCCTTTGCCCGCAGCGTGGTGCCAGCGCAGGTGCAGGTGGAGGTGTTCGCCATCGACCGCCAGGGTGGCATCGTCGGCCGGGCGGGTGTGCAATGAACAGGCGCATCCTGCTGCTGGGCGGCGTCACTGAAGCCCTGGCCATCGCTCGCCGCCTGGGCCCGCAGCACGTCTACAGCCTGGCAGGCATCGGCCGGGTGCCGCAGGACCTGCAATGCCAGGTTCGGGTCGGCGGCTTTGGCGGTGCCGAAGGGCTGGCCAGCTACCTGCACGAGGCAGGCATCACGTTGCTGATCGATGCTACCCATCCCTATGCCGCACAGATCAGCCGCAATGCGGCCAACGCCGCAGGCATGGCCGGTATCCCGTGCTGGGCCTTGCGCCGCCCGGCGTGGCAGGCGCAAACGGGGGACGACTGGCGCGAGGTCGAGGACTGGGCGGGGTTGATCGAGGCACTCAAGCCGTTTCGCAGGCCATTGTTCACGCTGGGGCGTGAGCCGCTGCAACATCTGGACGAGATACCGCCGGAGCAGTTCTGGACCTTGCGTGCGCTGGTGACGTGCCCTGGCAATGATCGCTGCGAAGTGATTGGCGCGCGCGGGCCGTTTCATATCGACGATGAGCGGGCGTTGTTCCAGCGCCGCAAGATCGATGTGCTGATCAGCAAGAACAGCGGCAGCGTGGCGACCGAACCGAAGCTGGAAGTGGCGCGGGAGCTGGGGATACCTGTGCTGATCCTGAAGCGACCGGCTTTGCCGGATGTGGACCGGGCATTCGACTCGCCAGCCGACCTGGCTGCGGCACTCGACCTGCAATAACTGTGGGAGCGGGCGCGCCCGCGAACACCGGCGAAGCCGGTGCCATGCACCGAGTCGTATTTTTCGCGGGCACGCCCGCTCCCACAGGGGTGGCCTACAGTATGTTCAGACTTTTCTTGCAAACCATGAAGTGGCCATGTGCCGTACTGCTACCTTAAACTCGGCACTCCCTCCCGGAAGGCGCTACCCATATGGAAATGCAATGGTGGATCTGGCTGGTCTTCGGCATCGCGCTGATCCTGCTCGAACTGGTCCTGCCGACGTTCTTCATCCTCTGGTTCGGCATCGGCGCCGTGCTGGTATCGCTCATTTCGCTGGCCGCCCCCAGCCTGCAACTGGACATGCAGGTGCTGCTGTGGGTGCTGATGTCGTCAGTCACCACGGCACTGTGGTTCAAGCTGTTCCGGCGCAAGCAACCAGACGTGCGCTGGACCGCCGAAAGCGTGATCGGTGAAGTGGGGCTGCTGACTGCTGGTGTATCGGAGTTCCAGAAAGGCCGTGTGCGCTTCCAGAAGCCTATCCTCGGCAACGAGGAATGGACCTGCGTCGCCAACAGCGAGATCGCGGCCGGCGAGCGGGTACGCCTGACCGCCATCGAAGGGAACACCGCCCGGGTCATCCGGGCCTGAATCCGCACTAAAAGGAATTTCGCATCATGACCAGCCTCATCGTCGTCGTCGCCATTGCCCTGTTCGTCCTGATCACCGTGTTCAAGGGGGTGCGCATCGTGCCCCAGGGCGAGGAATGGGTCGTCGAGCGCCTGGGCCGCTACCAAAGCACGCTCAAGCCCGGCCTTAACATCGTCATCCCGTACATGGACGTGGTCGCCTACCGCCTGCCGACCAAGGACATCATCCTCGATGTGCAGCAGCAGGAAATCATCACCCGGGACAACGCGGTGATCGTCGCCAACGCCCTGTGCTTCGCCAAGGTGGTCGACCCGCAGAAGGCCTCCTATGGCGTGCAGGATTTCTCGTTCGCCGTCACCAGCCTGACCATGACCTCGCTGCGTGCCATCGTCGGCGCCATGGACCTGGACGAAGCGCTGTCCAGCCGCGAGCAGATCAAGGCACGCCTGCGCGAGGCGATGTCCGAGCAGACCGAAGACTGGGGCGTGACCGTACGCTCGGTGGAAATACAGGACATCAAGCCCTCGGAGAACATGCAACTGGCCATGGAGCGCCAGGCGGCAGCAGAGCGTGAGCGCAAGGCCGACGTGACCCGTGCCGAAGGGGCAAAGCAGGCGGCGATCCTGGAAGCAGAAGCACGCTTGCAGGCTGCCAGGCTGGATGCCGAAGCGCAGATCAGCCTGGCCGAGGCCTCGGCGCGGGCGATTACGCTGGTCAAGGACGCGGTCGGCAACGAGACCGTGCCGGCAATGTACCTGCTGGGCGAGCGCTATGTGGGGGCGATGGAGAACCTGGCGGGCAGCAGCAATGCCAAGGTGGTGGTGCTGCCGGCGGACCTGCAGGAGACCGTGCGTGGGCTGATGGGCCGCAACAAGGCTTGAGGGTACCTTTGCCTTCATCGCCGGCAAGCCAGCTCCCACAGGTTTACCACAGGCCTTGAAATCTGTGCGGTCCCTGTGGGAGCTGGCTTGCCGGCGATTGGGCTGCAAAGCAGCCCCTCGAAGGGCCCGGCCTGCGTCACTTCACCGCACCCCGCCATTTTTACCTATACTCCGCCTTACAATACCCACCACGATTCCTGACCGGATCTCTCCATGCCCCCACGTCGGCACATCGCCTGGATAGCCTGCCTTGCAGTGCTGTTCAACCTGCTGGCCATGCCGCTGTCTTCCGCCGCGCCCAAGGGCCCGGCCGAGCAGCTGCTGTGGGGGGCCTTCTGTTCCAGCATGGCCAACAAGGCCAAGGTCGACGTCCAGGCCCTGGCCAAGATCGACCTCGGCCCGCAAAGCGACGACAGCGCCAGCATGATGAATTGCTGGTGCTGCTCCGGTGCCGCGCCACTGCTGGCCCTGCCCGGCTACCCGCCGCAGCTGCACAACCCGCCGATACTGCTGGCCGGCCTGCTGCCATCACCCGCCGACTACCACGCCACGCCGCGCCAACTCTGGCCGGCGCTCAACCCCCGTGCCTCTCCGCTGGCCTGAGTTCTTCACGCTGTCTGCCTGAACCTGAACAGAAACGGAGATTCACCATGCTCAAGCACGCCCTCGTCATGGCCGCCCTGCTGCTGCCCGGCGCCTTTGCCAATGCCCACGAATACAGCGTGGGTGACCTGCACATCGCCCACCCCTGGTCACTGCAGCTGCCCCCCAACGCCCCCAACGTCGCGGCGTATTTCGTGGTGCACAACAACGGCCAGGCCGACGACCGCCTGCTCGGTGTCGACAGCCCCATCAGCGATGACGCACAACTGCACGAGCATGCCATGAGCGCCAGCGGTGCCATGAAGATGCAGCAGGTGCCCAGCGTGGTGGTGCCCGCAGGCAAGGACCTGACCTTCGCCCCCAGCGCCTACCATGTGATGCTGATGCAGCCCAAGGACCGCAGCCTGCTCAGCGACGGCAAGCGCTTCCCGTTGACCCTGCACTTCGAAAAGGCCGGCGATATCACCGTCGATGTGGCCGTGCAGAAGCAGGCGCCGACGGACCAGCCGCAAGCCCACGAACACACGCACTGATCACCCACTGAAAGGCACTCGTCATGAGCCTGCCGCGCAACAGCATCAGCCGTACCACCCGCCCTGACCGCAGGCGCGCCGGTGGCGGATGGCTGAGCCTGTTCGCCATGTGGATGATCTTCATCGGCCCGCTGATTTCCCAGTCGATGCCGATGGACCACCACGCCGGCATGAGCATGCCGATGGACATGCCGATGGCCACCGCCCATCAGCATGGCGGCGACACCCATCACGGCCAGGCTGGCGATGGCCAGCTGCATGTGATGTGGGAAAAGTGCGGTTACTGCAGCCTGTTGTTCAACTGCCCGGCCCTGCCCCAGGCCCTCAGCCCGCTCAGTGCCGGCAGCGTCGTACCCACCACCCACCTGTTCGCACCCACGCGCCAGGGCCATGCCCGGCAGGCTGTATTCCCCGGCGCGCGCAGCCGCGCCCCTCCTTCCTCGGTCAACGTCTGAACCCACATTTTTTGCGCACGGAGCCAGGAGGCTTCGCGCTGACTCATGACTGATCGACTGGAATCATTATGTCCGGCTGCACCCCTGTTTTTGCCTTGTCCCTGCGTGGGACCATCGCCGCCGTGTGCGGCTCGCTGCTCGCACCCGTGGCCCTGGCCGCCGACCCAGGCCATGAAGGCCATGCACACGACGCCCCCGAGCTGAGCCCGACGGTGATCACCGCCGTGGCCCCGAGCTCGCCGCTGACCGTGGTCACCAACCCGAAAGACCCGCGCCAGCCGGTGCCGGCCAGCGATGGCGCCGACTACCTGAAGACCATCCCCGGCTTCTCGGCCATCCGCGCCGGCGGCACCAACGGCGACCCGGTACTGCGCGGCATGTTCGGCTCGCGCCTGAACATCCTCACCAATGGCGGCCTGATGCTGGGCGCCTGCCCCAACCGCATGGACGCCCCCACATCGTACATTTCGCCGGAAACCTACGACCGCCTAACCGTCATCAAGGGCCCGCAAAGCGTGATCTGGGGCCCGGGCGGCTCGGCGGGCACCATCCTCTTCGAGCGCGAGCCGGAGAAGTTCGGCACCCTCGGCAGCCGGGTCAATGCCAGCCTGCTGGCCGGCTCCAACGGCCGCTTCGACAAGGTGCTGGACACTGCCGCCGGCAACGACCAGGCCTACGTCCGCTTCGTCGGCAACCAGTCGCGCTCGGACGACTACCACGACGGCGGTGACAACACCGTGCCGTCACGCTGGGACAAGTGGAACGGCGATGTCGCTCTCGGCTGGACCCCCGACCAGGACACCCTGCTGGAACTCACCGCCGGCAAGGGCGATGGCGAGGCCCGCTATGCCGGGCGTGGCATGGACGGCTCGCAGTTCAAGCGCGAAAGCCTGGGCCTGCGTTTCGAAAAGTCCAACCTCGGCGAGGTGCTCGACAAGGTCGAGGCGCAGGTCTACTACAACTACGCCGACCACGTGATGGACAACTACAGCCTGCGCACGCCTTCGGGCAGCGGCATGATGGGCATGCCGATGGTCAGCAACGTCGACCGCCGCACCATGGGCGCACGCATCAAGGCCACCTGGCGCTGGGCCGATGTGCAACTGATCGGCGGCATCGACGCGCAGACCAACGAACATCGCAAACGCGGCGGCATGGGTGTGGACGCGCACAAGGGCCAGGCCTGGACCAAGGACGCCGACTTCCACAACTACGGTGCATTCGGCGAGCTGACCTGGTACGTCAGCGGTGAGGACCGCATGATTACCGGTGCCCGCCTGGACCGCGCCTCGGCCCGCGACTTCCGCGCAACCAGCGCCACCAACGGCGACACCCGCGCCGATACCCTGCCCAGCGGCTTTGTCCGCTACGAGCACGACCTGGCAGCCATCCCGGCCACCACGTACATCGGCCTTGGTCATGCCCAGCGTTTCCCCGACTACTGGGAGCTGTTCTCGCCCAAGCTGGCACCACCCGGTGCGGCCAATGCTTTCGACGGTATCAAACCAGAGAAGACCACCCAGCTCGACTTCGGTGTCCAGTACCGTGACGAGCGCATGGAAGCCTGGGCGTCTGGCTACATCGGGCAGATCCGCGATTACATCCTGTTCGACTACCAGGGAATGAGCTCCCAGGCTCGCAACATCGACGCCCGCATCATGGGCGGCGAACTGGGCGCGGCCTACCAGCTGACGGAAAACTGGAAGGCCGATGCCACGCTGGCCTACGCCTGGGGCAAGAACAGCAGTGACGGCACGGCACTACCGCAAATGCCGCCCCTGGAAAGCCGCCTGGGCCTGACCTACAGCCGCGATGCCTGGAGCGTCGGCGCACTGTGGCGGCTGGTGGCGGCGCAGAACCGCATCGCTGAGAACCAGGGCAACGTGGTCGGCAAGGACTACGACAAGAGCGCCGGCTTCGGCGTGTTCTCGCTCAATGGCGCCTACAAGGTAAGCAACCACCTCAAGCTCAGCGCGGGGGTCGACAACCTGTTCGACAAGACCTACGCCGAGCACTTGAACCTGGCCGGGAACGCCGGGTTCGGCTACCCGGCTACCGATCCACAGCCGGTCAACGAGCCAGGCAGGACCTTCTGGACCAAGGTCGACTTCAGCTTCTGACAACAACAACGGGCGCGGCGCAGGTCGCGCCCATCTGCTGGTCAAACAGGAGGTTCCCATGAGAGGAACACGCATCAACTTCTACAACCTGGCCTGGCGTTGGCACTTCTATGCGGGGCTGTTCGTGGCCCCGTTCATGATCCTGCTGGCAATCACCGGGATAATCTACCTGTTCAAGCCGCAGCTCGACCCGCTGCTGTACCGCGAGCTGATGGTGGTCGAAGCCGGCCACCACCGACAGGGCGCGGACACGATGCTGGCCGAGGTGCGCAAGGCCTACCCCGAGGGCCACGTTGGCCAGTACCTGCCGCCGCTGGACGCCGAACGCAGCGCACAATTCGTGGTACATGACGCCGGGCGCGAACTGAACGTGTTCGTCGACCCCTATAGCGGCAAAGTCCTCGGCGAACAGGATGGCAAGCAGAACCTGCAGGCCATCGCCCGCGCCCTGCATGGCGAACTGATGGTCGGCACGGTCGGTGACCGCCTGGTAGAGCTGGCCGCGGGCTGGGGCATCGTGCTGGTGGTATCGGGCCTGTACTTGTGGTGGCCACGCGGGCGCAATGGCGCTGGGGTGCTGTGGCCACGGCTGTCGGCACGCGGCCGACTGTTCTGGCGCGACCTGCATGCGGTGACCGGCTTCTGGGGCTCGGCCTTGTTGCTGCTGATGCTGGTCAGCGGCATGACCTGGACCGGCCTGTGGGGCAAGCAGTACGCCGACTTGTGGAACCGCTTTCCGGCGGCCATGTGGAACGACGTGCCCAAGTCGGACCAGCAGGCGGGTGAACTCAACAGCGCGCACCGCCAGACCGTGCCTTGGGCGATGGAAAACACGCCGATGCCGCAGTCCGGTGCACACGCCGAACATGCCGGGCATCACATGATGTCGAGCGCGCCGGCAGCGCCACAGATAAGCCTGCAGCAGGTCGAAGATATCGCTACCGCGCGCCAGGTCGAACCGGGTTACAGCATCACCGCGCCGACCACGGCCGATGGCGTGTTCACCATCGCCGTATTCGCCGACGACCCGCGCAACGACGCCACCCTGCATGTCGACCAGTACACCGGCAAGGTGCTGGCCGATGTGCGCTGGCAGGACTACAGCCCGGTCGCCCGTGCCACCGAGCTGGGTGTGATGCTGCATGAAGGCAAGATGTTCGGGGCATTCAACCAGATCATCATCCTGCTGGTGTGCCTGATGATCTTGCTGGGCTCGGTGAGCGGGCTGGTGATGTGGTGGAAGCGCAGGCCGGCCGGCGGGTTGGGTGTGCCGCCGCTGCGCCATGACCTGCCGCGCTGGAAAGTAGCGGTGGGGGTGATGTTGGTGCTGGGGTTGATGTTCCCGCTGGTGGGGGTGTCGATGGTGGTGATGTGGCTGGTGGATAGCTTGGTGGTGAGGCGCGGTCGGGTGCTGGCCAGCGCTTGAGTCTTGGCCTGTACCGGCCTCTTCGCGGGCTTGCCCGCTCCCACAGGGTCACCACAGATTTCGAGGCCTGTGGTGCACCTGTGGGAGCGGGCAAGCCCGCGAAGAGGCCGGCACAGGCACAACACTGCTCCCCAAAAGTCGAGTCGATCTGTCGCGCCCCGAACTGGAACGCGCGTGTTAGCCTAGCCGGCTACCTCTGACAAGACGACCGACTGTCCAACGGAATGCAGCCTATGACGCAAACCTCACCCACAGCGCCAGATGAACAGCATCTGCAGCGCAACCTGACCAACCGCCACATCCAGCTGATCGCCATCGGTGGCGCGATCGGTACCGGCCTGTTCATGGGCTCGGGCAAGACCATCAGCCTGGCCGGGCCGTCGATCATCTTCGTCTACATGATCATCGGCTTCATGCTGTTCTTCGTCATGCGCGCCATGGGCGAACTGCTGCTATCGAACCTCAACTACAAGTCGTTCATCGATTTCTCCGCCGACCTGCTCGGCCCCTGGGCGGGCTACTTCACCGGCTGGACCTACTGGTTCTGCTGGGTAGTCACCGGCATCGCCGACGTGGTCGCGATCGCGGCCTATACGCAGTTCTGGTTCCCCGAACTGCCGCAGTGGATACCGGCGCTGACCTGCGTAGGGCTGCTGCTGTCGCTGAACCTGGTGACGGTGAAGATGTTCGGTGAAATGGAATTCTGGTTCGCCCTGATCAAGATCGTCGCCATCATCGGCCTGGTCGTCACCGGCCTGTACATGGTCATCACCGGCTTCACCTCGCCCAGCGGGCGCACCGCGCAACTGGCCAACCTGTGGAATGACGGCGGCATGTTCCCCAATGGCCTGATGGGCTTCTTCGCCGGCTTCCAGATCGCCGTGTTCGCCTTCGTCGGCATCGAGCTGGTAGGCACCACCGCCGCCGAAGCGAAGAACCCGGAGCGCACCCTGCCACGGGCGATCAACTCGATCCCGGTCCGGATCATCGTGTTCTACGTGCTGGCGCTGATCGCGATCATGGCCGTGACCCCATGGCGCGACGTGGTGCCAGGCAAGAGCCCGTTCGTGGAGCTGTTCGTGCTGGCCGGCCTGCCGGCGGCGGCGAGCATCATCAACTTCGTGGTGCTGACCTCGGCGGCCTCGTCGGCCAACAGCGGCGTGTTCTCCACCAGCCGCATGCTCTACGGCCTGAGCCAGGAGGGTGACGCACCCAAGGCGTTCGAGAAACTGTCGAGCCGCTCGGTACCAGCCAACGGCCTGTACTTCTCCTGCACCTGCCTGCTGCTGGGCGCAGTGCTGATCTACCTGGTGCCGAACGTGGTCGAGGCATTCACCCTGGTCACCACCGTTTCGGCGGTGCTGTTCATGTTCGTCTGGACACTGATCCTGCTGTCGTACCTGAAGTACCGCAAACACCGCGCAGGGCTGCACCAGGCCTCGAAGTACAAGATGCCGGGTGGGCGCTTCATGTGCTACGTGTGTTTGGTGTTCTTTGCCTTCATCCTGGTGTTGCTGAGCCTGGAAGACGATACCCGCGCGGCATTGCTGGTGACGCCGATCTGGTTCGTGCTGCTGGCGGTGACCTATCAGGGTGTGCGCAGCAAGCGTCATCCGCGCACGGCAGTGCGTAACGGCTGATGGCCTCGGGGGCTGCTCTGCAGCCCATTCGCCGGCAAGCCAGCTCCCACAGGGACAGCGCATGGCTCGAGGCCGATGCGGTCGAGGTGGGAGCTGGCTTGCCGGCGATGGGCCGCACTGCGGCCCCAATCCTGTGCACACAAATCCATCAGGCACCAACCTGGATCCAACCAACGCCCCAACACCTCGCACAACCCCTCTATTGCGCACCTTCCGCCGTTAGGCACACCCCTTGCAACACCCCTCCCCGCTTGCCCAACACATAAAAACTCAGCGGAGAGAGCACATGAAGCGACGCAGTCTGATCAAGGCCTTCACCCTTAGCGCATCGATTGCCGCAATGGGCCTGAGCTGGAGCATCCAGGCCGCCGAAACCATCAAGGTCGGCATCCTGCATTCGCTGTCGGGGACCATGGCCATTTCCGAGACTTCGCTCAAGGACATGGCGCTGATGACCATCGACGAAATCAACGCCAAGGGTGGCGTGAACGGCAAGCTGCTCGAGCCGGTGGTGGTCGACCCGGCCTCCAACTGGCCGCTGTTCGCCGAAAAGAGCCGACAGCTGCTGACCCAGGACAAGGTGGCAGTGGTGTTCGGCTGCTGGACCTCGGTATCGCGCAAGTCGGTATTGCCAGTGTTCGAGGAACTGAACGGCCTGCTGTTCTACCCGGTGCAGTACGAGGGTGAAGAGATGTCGCCGAACGTGTTCTACACCGGCGCCGCGCCCAACCAGCAGGCCATCCCGGCCGTGGAATACCTGATGAGCGAGGACGGCGGCAGCGCCAAGCGCTTCTTCCTGCTGGGCACCGACTACGTCTACCCGCGCACCACCAACAAGATCCTGCGTGCCTTCCTGCACAGCAAGGGCGTGGCCGACAGGGACATCGAAGAGGTGTACACGCCGTTCGGCCACAGCGATTACCAGACCATCGTCGCCAACATCAAGAAGTTCTCCGCCGGCGGCAAGACCGCGGTCATCTCCACGGTCAACGGCGACTCCAACGTGCCGTTCTACAAGGAGCTGGCCAACCAGGGCCTGAAGGCCACCGACGTGCCGGTGGTGGCGTTCTCGGTGGGCGAAGAAGAACTGCGCGGCATCGACACCAAGCCGCTGGTGGGCCATCTGGCAGCGTGGAACTACTTCGAGTCGGTGGATAACCCGGTCAACCAGAAATTCGTCGCCGACTGGAAGGCCTACGCCAAGGCCAAGGGCCTGCCAGGCGCCGACAAGGCGGTGACCAACGACCCGATGGAGGCCACCTACGTGGGCATCCACATGTGGGCGCAGGCGGTGGAGAAAGCCAAGTCCACCGATGTCGACAAGGTGCGCGAGGCACTGGCCGGGCAAAGCTTCGAGGCGCCGTCCGGTTTCACCCTGACCATGGACAAGACCAACCACCACCTGCACAAGCCGGTGATGATCGGCGAGATCCAGGATGACGGGCAGTTCAGCGTGGTTTGGGAAACCGAGCAACCGCTGCGGGCGCAGCCATGGAGCCCGTTCATTCCAGGCAACGACAAGCGCCCTGATTACGCCGTGAAAGGTAACTGAGTGCACTGGGGCTGCTTTGCAGCCCATTCGCGGGCACGCCCGCTCCCACAGGTTCGGTGCCAGGTTCGAAACCTGTGGGAGCGGGCATGCCCGCGAAGAATCCACCGCCGATTTCCAGGATTACCCGCATGCTCAGACTGCTGCTCACCCTGCTCCTGCTGATGCCCTTGGCAACCCAGGCCAGCGAGGGCGAATTCTTCCTCGCTGCCAAGCCCGCCGAGCAAGCCCGCCTGCTCGAAGGCTGGGCCGCGCAACCCGATAACGCACGCCTGGCCCTGTTGGACAACCTGCGCCAAGGCCGCATCGCCGCCGACGACACGCGCAAGGTGCGCCTGAACAACCGCCTGCGCGGCCTGATCGACAACGCCCTGGCCAGCCACCAGTTGCTCAGCGACAACAGCGACATCCGCCTGGCCGCTGCCCAACAACTACAGAAAAGCGCGCAACCGGCGCAAATGGCCTTCCTCGACCGGCGCTTCGCCAGCGAACCCGATGCCGCCGTGCACGCCGCCCTCGGCCTGGCCCTGGCCAACCTGCAACTGGGCGCCAGCGAACCAGCGGTACGCCTGGCTGCCGTGCGCCTGCTCGGCGAAACCGGCGACCCGCTGGCCCGCACCCGCCTCGAAGCCTTGCTGCAACCCGACGCCGAGAGCGACGCGGCCGTACGCACCGCGGCCGAAACCAGCCTGGCCCAGGTCAAGCGCAAGCTGCTGGTGGGCGAACTGCTCGGCCAGGCCTTCAGCGGCCTGTCGCTGGGCTCGATCCTGCTGCTGGCAGCCCTTGGCCTGGCCATCACCTTCGGCCTGCTCGGGGTGATCAACATGGCCCACGGCGAAATGCTGATGCTCGGCGCCTACAGCACCTACATGGTCCAGGTACTGCTGCAGCGCTACGCCCCCGGCGCCATCGAGTTCTACCCGCTGATCGCGTTGCCGGTGGCGTTCGCCATCAGTGCCGGGGTCGGCATGGCGCTGGAGCGCACGGTAATCCGCCACCTGTATGGCCGCCCACTGGAAACCCTGCTGGCGACCTGGGGCATCAGCCTGATCCTGATCCAGGCCATCCGCCTGCTGTTCGGTGCGCAGAACGTCGAAGTCAGCAACCCGGCCTGGCTGTCGGGGGGCATCCAGCTGCTGCCCAACCTGGTACTGCCATACAACCGCCTGGTGATCATCGGCTTCGCCTTGGCCGTGGTACTGCTCACCTGGCTGCTGCTCAACC
This sequence comes from Pseudomonas sp. UBA6753, assembly GCF_002453565.1. Lineage (NCBI taxonomy): Bacteria > Pseudomonadati > Pseudomonadota > Gammaproteobacteria > Pseudomonadales > Pseudomonadaceae > Pseudomonas > Pseudomonas sp. UBA6753. The sequence continues at coordinate 210,714 of NZ_DKHD01000002.1, forward strand.
GCACACGGCTGGGCCTGAACGTGCGCGCGGTCACCCAGAACCGCAACATGGCCGCCTGCTGCGGCGTGTCCACCGGGCGCGTCGACATGCTCGCCTTCGGCCTCGGCTCGGGCATTGCCGGGCTAGGCGGCGTGGCCCTGAGCCAGGTCGGCAACGTCGGCCCGGACCTGGGCCAGAGCTACATCATCGACTCGTTCCTGGTGGTGGTGCTCGGCGGCGTCGGCCAGTTGGCCGGCAGCCTGTGGGCAGCCTTCGGCCTTGGCATCGCCAACAAGCTGCTGGAGCCGCAGATCGGCGCCGTGCTCGGCAAGATCCTCATCCTTGCGTTGATCATTCTGTTCATCCAGAAGCGCCCGCAAGGCCTGTTCGCCCTCAAGGGACGGGTAATCGACTGATGAACCAGCCACTGCTTGTCACCGCTACGCAAAAGGCCGGGCCACGCCTGACCCTGGCCATCGGCGCCGTCGTCGTCCTGCTGCTGGTGGCCCTGCCGCTGCTGTCGCTGCTGCCGGCGGACCATGCCCTGCAAGTGTCGGCCTACACCCTGACCCTGGTCGGCAAGATCCTCTGCTACGCCATCGTCGCCCTGGCCCTGGACCTGGTCTGGGGCTACGCCGGGCTGCTGTCGCTGGGCCACGGGCTGTTCTTCGCCCTCGGTGGCTACGCCATGGGCATGTACCTGATGCGCCAGGCCGCCGGTGACGGCCTGCCAGGGTTCATGACCTTCCTGTCGTGGAGCGAGCTGCCCTGGTACTGGGCCGGCACCCAGCATTTCGCCTGGGCCCTGTGCCTGGTGGTGCTGGCGCCCGGGCTGCTGGCGCTGGTGTTCGGCTGGTTCGCCTTCCGCTCGCGGATCAAGGGCGTGTACTTCTCGATCATGACCCAGGCGCTGACCTTCGCCGGCATGTTGCTGTTCTTCCGCAACGAAACCGGCTTTGGCGGCAACAACGGCTTTACCAGCTTTCGCACCATCCTTGGCTTCGACATCGCCGCCCAAGGCACCCGCGCGGTGCTGTTCCTGCTCACCGTCGGCCTGCTGCTGGCCAGCCTGTACCTGTGCTGGCGCCTGACCCGCAGCAAGTTCGGCCGTTTGCTCACCGCCGTGCGCGACGCCGAGAACCGCCTGATGTTCTGTGGCTACGACCCACGCGGTTTCAAGCTGCTGGTGTGGGTGTTAAGCGCCGTACTGTGCGGCCTGGCCGGTGCGCTGTACGTACCGCAGGTGGGCATCATCAACCCCAGCGAGATGTCGCCGACCAACTCCATCGAAGCCGCCGTGTGGGTGGCCCTGGGCGGGCGCGGCACCTTGATCGGCCCGTTGCTCGGCGCCGGCCTGGTCAATGGCATGAAAAGCTGGTTCACCGTGGCCTTCCCGGAGTTCTGGCTGTTCTTCCTCGGCGCGTTGTTCATCCTCGTCACCCTGTACCTGCCCAAGGGCGTGGTCGGCCTGTTGAAGAAAAGGAGCCAGCCATGAGAGGCGTGCCCCCGGTCCACCCGGAATTCATGCTCGAACCGGTGTTCGACAACCTCGGCGCCGGCCGCGACGCCATCGGCCTGGGCCACAGCCGCAAGGCCGGCCTCGATACCCGCCATGGCACCGTGCTGAGCCTGGAAGACATCAGCGTCAGCTTCGATGGCTTCAAGGCGCTGAACGCGCTGAACCTGTACATCGGCGTGGGCGAGCTGCGCTGCATCATCGGCCCCAACGGGGCCGGCAAGACCACGATGATGGATGTGATCACCGGCAAGACCCGGCCCGACAACGGTACGGCCTATTTCGGTGACACCCTCGACCTGACCCGCATGAGCGAATACCAGATCGCCCAGGCCGGCATAGGCCGTAAGTTCCAGAAGCCCACGGTGTTCGAGGCGCTGACGGTGTTCGAAAACCTGGAGCTGGCGCTGAAGACCGACAAGTCGGTATGGGCCAGCCTGGCAGCGCGCTTGGGTGGTGAGCAGCGCCAGCGCATCGAGGAGGTGCTGGGCACCTTGCGCCTGCTGCCGCTGGCCCAGCGCCAGGCGGGCTTGCTGTCGCATGGGCAGAAGCAGTTCCTGGAGATCGGCATGCTACTGGTGCAGGAGCCGCAACTACTGTTGCTGGACGAGCCGGTGGCGGGCATGACCGATGCCGAGACCGAGTTCACCGCCGAGCTGTTCAAGGGGCTGGCTGGCAAGCATTCGCTGATGGTGGTGGAGCATGACATGGGGTTTGTCGGCAGCATTGCCGACTATGTGACCGTGCTGCACCAGGGCAGCGTGCTGGCGGAAGGGTCGCTGGAACAGGTGCAGGCGGATGAGCGGGTGGTCGAGGTCTACTTGGGCCGGTGACCGGCATTTGAGTTTTTGAAGCCTGTACCGGCCTCTTCGCGGGCTTGCCCGCTCCCACAGGAAACCCACAGCTTTCGAGCCCTGTGTAGTACCTGTAGGAGCGGGCAAGCCCGCGAAAGGGCCGGCACAGGCACAGCAACAATTTCAGGAATACACACATGCTCAAGATCGACACCCTGCACCAGTACTACGGCGGCAGCCATATCCTCCGGGGCCTGTCCTTCGAAGCCAAGGTCGGCGAAGTCACCTGCCTGCTGGGCCGCAACGGCGTGGGCAAGACCACCCTGCTGCGCTGCCTGATGGGCCTGGTCCCGGCGCGCGACGGCAGCATCGAATGGGAAGGCAAGCCGATCACCAGCCTCAAGCCCCAGCAACGGGTCCACGCCGGCATCGCCTACGTGCCCCAGGGCCGCGAGATCTTCCCGCGCCTCACTGTCGAGGAAAACCTGCTGATGGGCCTTTCGCGCTTCCCCGCCCGTGAAGCTCGGGAAGTACCGCCCTTCATCTACGAACTATTCCCCGTGCTGGAACAGATGAAACAACGCCGTGGCGGTGACCTGTCCGGCGGCCAGCAGCAACAGTTGGCCATCGGCCGCGCGCTGGCCAGCCGCCCGCGCCTGCTGATCCTCGACGAGCCCACCGAGGGTATCCAGCCTTCGGTGATCAAGGAGATCGGCGCAGTCATCCGCCGCCTGGCCGAGCGTGGCGACATGGCCATCCTGCTGGTGGAGCAGTTCTACGACTTCGCCGAGGAGCTGGCCGACCAGTATCTGGTGATGGCCCGTGGCGAGATCATCCAGCGGGGGCGCGGTGAAAACATGCAGGCCGAAGGTGTGCGCGGGCTGGTAACCATTTAATCTGCAAGCAACTACCCTGCGAGACGCTGTCATGAGTCATGAAATCCGCGACGCCCTGCCTTCCGATGTGCCGGGCATCCTCGACATCTACAACGACGCGGTGCGCAACACCACGGCGATCTGGAACGAAACCCCGGTGGACCTGGCCAACCGCCTGGCCTGGTTTGCCGCACGTGCGCAGCAGGGTTACCCGATCCTGGTGGCGGTGGATGAGAGCGGGGTGCTGGGCTATGCGTCGTTTGGCGACTGGCGGCCGTTCGAGGGCTTTCGCCTTACCGTTGAGCATTCGGTGTATATCCGCGGCGACCAGCGTGGCAAGGGGCTGGGTCCGGTGCTGATGGCGGCGTTGGTCGAGCGTGCGCGCGCGTGTGGCAAGCATGTGATGGTGGCGGCCATCGAGAGCGGCAATGCAGCGTCGGTGCGCCTGCACGAGCGGCTGGGCTTCGTGGTGACCGGGCAGATGCCGCAGGTGGGGGTGAAGTTTGGCCGGTGGCTGGACTTGACCTTCATGCAGCTGGTGCTGAACCCGGGGGCAGAACCAAGCTAAGTCTGTGTGACATTCTTCGCGGGCTTGCCCGCTCCCACAGGACCGCACATTTTCCGAGGCCTGTGCAGTATCTGTGGGAGCGGGCAAGCCCGCGAAGAGGCCGGGCCTGCAAACCTCACATCTGGGTAAACCTGCCCAACCGCTGCCTCAGCATGTTGTTCTCGCTGCGCAACTGCTGCACTTCCTGCAGCAGTTCCAGCGCCAGCGCCACCCCTTCCCACTCCAGTTCCAGCTCCTGATGCAGCTTCGCCGCACGTTTGGCCAACAACGGCGCCTGATCGTCGAACAACCAGTCCTCCGGCGTTCGGCCGGAAGGTTCGACAATGCCGTGCTCGACGATTTCGATCACGCAGTCAGCCGTGATATTGGCCTCCTGACACAAGGTACGCATGTCCAGTTGAACGATCAGGGTGCTGCTCATGATCACTTACTCCATTGTGTCCTCGGGTTGAACGCAGCCTTCTCGGAAAGCTTGGTCCACAATTCGCGGGCAGACTCGTCGGATGCTGGCGGCATGACCACTTTCAGTTGCGCGTAAAGGTTGCCGCGCTCGCCACTCTTGTTGGCCAGGCCCTTGCCCGGCACGCGCAGGCGCTGGCCGCTCTGGCTGTCGGGGCGGATGGTGAGGTTGATCTTGCCGTCCAGGGTCGGCACGGCCACCTTGGCGCCCAGTGCGGCCTCCCACGGTGCCAGCGGCACGGTGATGATCAGGTCATGACCTTCGACATCGAACAGCGGGTGCGGTGCCATGCGAATGGTCAGGAACAGGTCGCCATTGGCCCCGCCACCACTGCCCGGCGCGCCCTGGCCCTTGAGGCGGATGCGCTCGCCGTCGGTCACCCCTGCCGGGATCTTCACGTTCAGGGTCTTGGTAGTGAAGCCGGTGCGCTGGCCCATGGCATTGGTCTGCGGCACCTGGAAGCTGATCTGCTTGGACTCCTTGCTCAGGGTCTCTTCAAGGAATACCGCCAGTTCTAGCTCCACGTCCTGCCCCCGCCTGCCGGCGCTGCGTTGCTGCTGCCGGGCACCACCGAACGGGTTGCCGCCCCGGCCACCAAAGATCGAGCTGAAAAAGTCGGAAAAATCACCGCCTTCGAAACCACCGCCACCGCCGCGGCTTTCCCAGCCCGGTGGTGCCTGGAACGGCCGGCCATGCTGGCCGCCGTACTTGCGGATTTCGTCGAATTCGGCACGTTTCTGCGCGTCGCCCAGCACTTCGTAGGCCTCGTTGGCCTCCTTGAATTTTTCCTCGGCGTCGCGCTCCTTGCTGACATCGGGGTGATACTTGCGCGCCAGCTTGCGGTACGCGGCCTTGATCGCCTTGTCGTCCGCCGTGGGCTCTACGCCGAGTATCTTGTAATAGTCTTTGAAGTCCATCTATGGATCACCAATGTGAATGTGCTTGTTGCAAAAGAAGATAGGGGTCAAGCATAGCCTTTCAAGACCGCCTTGGGTTTGCTCCATGGCAGACGACCGGTCTTGATTCTGTAGCCAACTGGCATACACTGCGCGGCCGTTTTGCCTCCGGAAGCTCATTCCCCATGTCTGACGTATCCCCGGCCCGCGCCCTGGGCATCGACTTTGGCACCTCCAACTCCACGGTCGGCTGGCACCGCCCCGGCGTCGAGTCGCTGATTGCCCTGGAAGACGGCAAGATCACCTTGCCCTCGGTGGTGTTCTTCAACATCGAGGAGCGTCGCCCGGTATATGGCCGCCTGGCACTGCACGAGTACCTGGAAGGCTACGAAGGCCGCCTGATGCGTTCGCTGAAGAGCCTGCTGGGCTCCAAGCTGATCAAGCACGATACCAGCGTGCTGGGCAGCGCCCTGCCGTTCAAGGACCTGCTGGGCATGTTCATCGGCGAGTTGAAAAAACGCGCAGAGGCCGCTGCCGGGCGTGAGTTCGAGCAGGTGGTGCTGGGCCGCCCGGTGTTCTTCGTCGACGAAGACCCGGCCGCCGACCAGGAGGCCGAGGACACCCTGGCCGAAGTGGCGCGCAAGATCGGCTTCAAGGATGTGTCGTTCCAGTACGAGCCGATTGCCGCGGCCTTCGACTATGAGTCGAGCATCAGCCGCGAAGAGCTGGTGCTGATCGTCGACATTGGCGGTGGTACCTCCGACTTCACCCTGATCCGCCTGTCGCCCGAGCGCCACCTGGTGGCCGAGCGCCAGAGCGACATCCTCGCCACCGGCGGTGTGCACATTGGCGGTACCGACTTCGACAAGCAGCTGAGCCTGCAGGGCGTGATGCCGCTGTTCGGCTACGGCAGCCGCATGAAGAGCGGCGCGCTAATGCCGACCAGCTATCACCTCAACCTCGCCACCTGGCACACCATCAACGCCCTGTACTCGCAGAAGTCGCAGCTGGCGCTGGGCAGCATGCGCTATGACATCGAGGACACGCTGGGCATCGACCGCCTGTTCAAGCTGATCGAAGAGCGTGCCGGGCACTGGTTGGCGATGGAGGTGGAGGCCAGCAAGATCGAGCTGACCGAGCAGCAGAGCCGCCACGTCGACCTCGGCCGCATCGAGCGCGAGCTGGGCGTGGACCTGTCACGGGCGCTGTTCGAGGGGGCTATCGAAGGGTTGCTGGAGCGGGTGCGTGGTAGCGTGAGCGAACTGCTGGCCAAGGCTGGAGTGAGCGAAACACAGGTCGATACGGTGTTCTTCACCGGCGGTTCCAGCGGGATTCCGGCGCTGCGCAACAGCGTGTCGGCGATGCTGCCGAATGCGCGGCATGTGGAAGGCAACATCTTTGGCAGCATTGGTAGCGGGCTGGCCATCGAGGCGCGCAAGCGTTACGGCGTAGCCTGAGCCAGGCTCTTCAGCCTGTGCCGGCCCCTTCGCGGGCTTGCCCGCTCCCACAGGGACCGCACAGTACCCAAGACCTGTGCGGTACCTGTGGGAGCGGGCAAGCCCGCGAAGAGGCCGGTACAGGCTACTGAAGAATCAGACCAGTTCGGCCCGCTTCAGCTCACTCTTCAGGTAGGCATAGTAGATCGGCCCCGCCACCACCCCCGGCAGCCCGAACGCCGCCTCGAACACCAGCATCGCCAGCAGCAGTTCCCACGACTTGGCACTGATCTGCCCGCCCACGATCCGCGCGTTGAGGAAGTACTCGACCTTGTGGATGACGATCAGGTAACCCAGCGCCGCCGCCGCCACCCAGATCGACAGCGACAGGCCGACGATGGTGATCAGGGTATTCGACATCAGATTGCCGATCACCGGCAGCAGGCCCAGCAGGAAGGTCAGCACGATCAGCGTCTTGGTCAGCGGCAGGTGCACGTCGAACATCGGCAGCACCACCGCCAGGAAGATGCCGGTGAAGGTGGTGTTGAGCAGCGAAATCTTGATCTGCGCGAAGACGATGTTGCGAAACGCCTGCACCAGCAGGCTCAGGCGCTCGAACAGCGCCGCCGCCAGCGGCTTGCGCCGGGAGATGTCGGGGATGCGCTGCAAGGCGACGATGGCGCCCAGGATCATGCCGATCAACAGGGTGACGAACATGTGCGCCATGCCCTTGCCCACCAGCTGCAGGTCGCTCAGGTGGCTCTTGATCCAGTCACCGATGGCCACCTTGAACTCCGCCGCACTGGCCGGCAGGTAGCCTTCGATGAACGGCGGCAGCTGCCCGCGGGCGCGCTCCACCAGGGCCATGAACTTGTCCAGCGAAGCCCCGGGGTTTTCCGCCTCGTGCAGCAAAAAGCTGAAAGCACCGGCAAACAGCAGGGTCAGGGTGCTGACCACCAGCGTGCCGAGCAGCGCCACCGCCAGCCAGCGGGCACGCTGCCCGGCAATCAGCGGCTGCAGCCGCGGCGTGAGCATGTTGACCAGCTCGAACACCAGCAGGCCGGCCAGCAGGCTCGGCAGCAATTTCAGGGGTAACGCCAGCAACAGGCCGGCAAACACGATGATCCAGCTGGCCAGGGTGACCTGGCGGGGGGTGAAGGTCATACAGCCTCAACGGCAGACAACGGGAAAGACCCGCAGTCTGCCAGCCTTACGTCTGCAGGCATAGGCGCAGGTCATTTCTTCTTCAGGCAGTCGCTCATGAACGCTTTGCGCTCGTCACCCTTCAGGGCCTTGGTGGTGGCGTCGGCGTTGCAGGTTTTCATCTTTTCTTGCTGGGTTTGCGGCACATCCTTCTTCAGGCAGGTGCTCATGAAGGCTTTGCGCTCATCGCCCTTGAGGGCCTTGGCGGTGGCGTCGGCGTTGCAGGTTTTCATTTTTTCCTGCTGCGCGGTATTGGCGGCGAAGCCTTGGGCGCTGAACAACACCGCCAACACCAGTAAGGGGATTTGCAGCACTTTCATGGAGTAGTCTCCTTGGCTCCGCGCCCGATGCACGGGGGTCGAGCTGAGTGTAGCCAAGAATTTCAACGCCCTGCCCGTGCCTGGCGGCGGTATTGCTCGGGCGTGCACTGGGCCTGGCGCTGGAACATGGCGATGAACGCCGAGGCGCTGCTGTAGCCCAGGTCGAAGGCGATGGCCTGGATCGGCTGGCCGGCCTCCAGCGCTTCGATGGCGCGCAGAAAGCGCAGGCGCAGGCGCCATTCGCCAAAACTGATGCCCAGCTCACGCAGGAACTGGCGGGCCAGGGTACGTTCGCTGACATGCACCTTGGCGGCCCAGTCGGCCAGCGGGCGGTTGTCGCCCGGCTCGGCACCGAGGGCATCGAGCACCTGGCGCAAGCCTTCGCTGTGGGCAAACGGCAGGTAGCAGGCCTGGGTGGGCGCCAGCAGCAGCTGGTCGAGCAGCACTTGCACCAGGCGCTGGTCGCGCTCGCCCTCGGCCACCCGCAAGTCGCGCCGGGCGAAGTCGGCGAGGATGGCCTTGAGGATGTCGCTGATCATCAGGCTGCACGGTTGCTGCGACAGTGCGGCGCACAGGCTGCGGTCCAGGTAGACCGAACGGTAGACGATGGCCTGCGGGTTGTAGCAGCCATGCTCGGTGTCGGGCGGCACCCACACGGCGTATTGCGGCGGCGACAGGAAGTGCTGGCCGGCGACCTCCAGGTGCATCACGCCGTGGGCGGTGTAGTTGAGCTGGCCCCAGGCGTGGCGATGCAGGGCGCTGCGGGTGTCGGCACCGAACTCGTCGTGGCGGAAGTACACCGGGGCCGGGAGCCGGGTGAACTGGGGAATGTCGAGGTATTTGCGCGGCATGCTGTCTGCTTTGCGGGGCGGGTTGTCTGGATAGGAGTATAGGCTTGTTGACAGACAGTTGATAATGGCTGCCATCGGGGCCTGCTGCGCAGGCCTTCGCGGGCTCGCCCGCTCCCACAGGAACTGCGCCAGCTTTCAGGCCTGTGATATCCCTGTGGGAGCGGGCAAGCCCGCGAAGGGCTGCAAAGCAGCCCCAATCCAAGCCCCAACGAGTAACCTGCTACATGAACTACCTGTTCCCCCTGACCGCCATCCTGATATGGGCCGGCAACACCGTGGTCACCAAGATGTCCGCCGGCGCCATCCACCCCGCCGAGATCGGCTTCTACCGCTGGCTGCTGGCCGCGCTGTTGTTCACCCCGTTCCTGCTGCCCGCCGTGTGGCGCAATCGCGCGGCCATTCGCCCGCACCTGGGCAAGGTTTTCGTGCTGGGCGTGCTGGGCATGGCGCTGTACCAGAGCCTGGCCTACTTCGCCGCCGGCATCACCAGCGCCACCAACATGGGCATCATCCTTTCGCTGATGCCACTGATGTCACTGGCACTGTCCATCGCCTGGCTGGGCCAACGCCTGAGCTACGGCGCCCTGCTGGGCGCGCTGGTATCATTTTTCGGCGTGCTTGAAGTGGTCAGCGCCGGCCACCCCGCCAGCCTGTTGCAACAAGGCCTGAACAGCGGCGACCTGCTGATGCTGGTGGCCACACTGGCCTACGCGCTGTACAGCTTCCTGCTGAAGAAATGGCAGCTGCGCCTGCCGCCGATGCAGCTGCTGTACCTGCAGGTGCTGGTAGCCATCGTCGTGCTGCTGCCGCTGTTCCTGCTGTCGGACAAGACTGGCCTGAACAGCCGCAACATCGGCCTGGTGCTGTACGCCTGCGTGCTGGCCTCGATGATCGCACCCCTGGTATGGATGCAGGCCGTGCACCGCCTGGGGCCCAGCCGCACCACGCTGTTCTTCAACCTGCTGCCGCTGGTCACGGCACTGATCGCCGCCGTGGTGCTCGACGAGCAACTGGCCCGCTATCACCTGGTCGGCGGCCTGCTGACCCTGGCGGGCGTGGTGCTGGCCGAGCGCTGGACCACACCGATCCGTCGTTAGAGCCCTGCCGCCTTGAGCCGGGCGGCATGTTCGGTGAACAGCCGCACCGGTTCGGCACCCTTGCCCACCGCACCAAGCGACTGGTTGACGATATCCAGGTGGTCGAGCGGGTAATCGTCGCCGATCACCTGCCCCAGGTGCGAACTGAAGCGCCCGACCATACCGTCGCAATGGCCCTTTTCCTTGACGAAACTGCGCGCGAACAGGCGGCAGAAGTGGCTGCTGCCGTCGAAACGGTTGCGCCGCTGGTCGGTCAGGCCAGGCTGCAAGGTGCCTGACCAGGAGTAATAGCGCACGCCATCGACCTCATAGGCCCCTTCCCCGCCCCACGTGCCTGGCAACCCCTGTGGATAAGCCTGGTTGAACAGCGCCACCCCGGCGCTGGTCAACGACTGGTGCGAGGCGTGTACATCCACCGGCAGCGGGTCGCGGCGCCAGCCGGTTTCCAGCCACACCAGCAGCACGGCCAAGCCATGCAGCACGGCCTTCAGGATGCGCCCCTGCGGGGAATCGCCCGGTGCCGTACGCTCCAGGTAGTCGGCCAGTTCCGAGCCATGGTTGGGCCCCGCCACCGAAGTGACCGAAGCCACCCGCGCGGGCCGCCTGGCAGCCGCGTAGCGCGCGCTCAGGGCACCCTGGCTGTGGCCGATGAGGTTGACCTTTTCCGCTCCGGTGCGCAGGCAGATGTCTTCGATGATGGCCAGCAACTGCTCGCCGCGCACCTCGCTGGAATGCAGTGGCGAAACCTGCACCGGGAACACCTGCGCCCCGCCCTTGCGCAGGGCCGGCACGATGCCGAACCAGTAGGGGTAGAGCACTACCCGGACAAAACCGAGCATGCCCGGCACCAGCACCAACGGGTATCGCGTGGCCAATTCCTGCTGCATTGCCCCAGCCCCTTTCCGTGGACGACCGGCCAACACTACAGCGGCCTTGATGACCATCGCAATCGAACTCCCGGCGCGCGCTGCGGTTCCAAACCACACATACCCTTTGCAAGGAGCGGGACCATGTACAAGCAGACCCTGGCAATCCTTCTGGCAAGCGCCACCCTCGCCGCCTGCGGCAGCCGCCCGGAAAACCCGGTGGACTACGTCACCTACCGCGACGAGCCGCTGGTCAAGCAGGTGGAAAAAGGCATGACCATGCAGAAAGTCATCGCCATCGGCGGCAGCCCGTCCAACGTGATCGACCTCCCCCATGGCGGCACCTGCAACGACTACATCCTCAACCACGATGGCCACCAGCAGCCCTACTACGTGCGCTTCGACGCCACCGGCCATGTCGACGCCAAGGGCTTCAAGACTTGCAAACAACGCGAAGAAGACAGCGACGCCGTCCACGGCGCCTAAGCCTTCCAGGCCATATCCATGACCACCCTGACGTTCCAGGAGATGAACATGAATGCGACTGAACTGACCGATGTGCAAACCCTGCGCGAACGTGCCCGCCAGCATGTGGAGCAAGGTGCGGTGACCGAGGGTTACGATGCTGATCGCCAACAGATCCTGCGCCTGCTCAATGATTCACTGGCCACCGAACTGGTCTGCGTGCTGCGCTACAAGCGTCACTACTTCATGGCCAGCGGCATCAAGGCCAGCGTGGCTGCCGATGAATTCCTCGAGCATGCCAACCAGGAAGCCGAGCACGCCGACAAGCTTGCCGAACGGATCGTGCAGTTAGGTGGAGAGCCGGATTTCAACCCGGACAACCTGAGCAAGCGGTCTCATGCCCAATATGTGGCGGGCACTTCATTGAAGGAGATGGTGCTGGAAGACCTGGTGGCGGAGCGGATCGCCATCGATAGCTATCGCGAGATCATTCGGTACATTGGGGATAAAGATCCGACTACGCGGCGGATTTTTGAAGACATCCTCGCGCAGGAAGAAGAGCACGCGGACGATATGTCCGACCTGTTGCAAGGCTTGTGATTCTTGGGGGCGCTTTGCGCCCCTTTCGCGACACAAGGCCGCTCCCACAGGTATTTCACAAGTCTTTAGGGCTGTGAAATACCTGTGGGAGCGGCCTTGTGTCGCGATGGGCCGCGAAGCGGCCCCCTGCTATTTCCGCTCTTTCACCACCGCCGGCGCCTTGCCCGCCTTCATCTGCTGCAACAGCGGCGTGCACTGGTTGGGATCATCCCCGCTGCTAGGCGCAATCAGCGCCAGCAACCCCGCCGCCGGCCCGGCAACCACACCCAACGCCACCATCCCCGCCCCGCGCAACGCCAGCGGCACCGCCTGCACCCCGGCACTGGGCTTGGCGAACGGCCCGCGCACATACAGCGGCGAGCGCAGCGAGAACAGCCGCAGCCCTTTCGATTCAGGGGTAATTTTCAGGTCCAACTGCTCCGTGGCGAAATTGGCCGTGCCGTTGATGTAGATGATCGCGTTCTCGGTATCGAAGATGAACAGGCGCGTGGTCGCCAGGCCATCCTTGATGCCCACATCGGCGGCCGCGCAGTTGATCTTCACATCCTCATCGCCAAACAGCTTGCCGACCACATAGTTGCCCACGTTCAACCCGGCAATCTCCATCAGGCTGCGGCTGATGGCACCATCGTTGATCAACATGCGCAGGTCGCCATTGGCCGTGCCCAGCAAGGCGGCCACCGAGTTGCCCCGGCCACTGATATCGGCATCGCCATTCAACTCACCGAAGCTGGTCTGCATCGGCGCAAAGGAGGGGAACAACTGCTTGAGCTTGAAGCCGCGCGCCGTCAGCCGGGCACGCCCCTGCAACGGTACGTTGCGGCCATCCAGGCGGATTCTGGAAGCCAGGTTGCCGCCAGCCACGCCAAAACGCAGGGGCTCCAGGCGCAGCAGGCCGTCCTCCAGTATCACGTGGGCCGACAGGTCGTTGAACGGCAGTTGCGCGCTGTGCACGATGCGCTTGCCGGCGAAGGTGACGTCGGCGTCCATCGTGCGCCAGCGCTCGGTGCGGAACTCTTCCACCGGCAGCACCTTACCCGCCGGCTGCTTGCTGGCACCCCCGCGGGCCTTCTGCTCGGCGTTGGAGTCGGCGCCGATCAGCGGCGCCAGGTCCTTGAATAGCAACTGGTTGGACACCAGGTTGCCAGACAGCTTGGGCCGTGGCTGGCTGGCAACGAAGGCCAGGTCGCCGTGGATATCGCTGTCACCGATCTTGCCGTTGAAGCCCTGGTAGTTGAAGGTCGCCCCTTGCACCGCGTGCAGGTTGGCGCTGAGGTGGCCGTCGGTGGAATAGGCCGGGGTGTCGGGCAAGGTTACGCCGGTCAACGGGTAGAGGTTGCCCAGGCTGGCCCCGGACAGGCGCAGGCGCAGGTCGAGGGCGCCGAGGTTGCGCGGGTCGGTCAGGGTGCCGGCGAGCACCACATGGGTGTCGGCGATGTGCACGTCAGCCTGCAGCGGGAACGGCTGGCTGGCGTCCTGCAGGGCCAGCAGGCCGCCGATCTTGCCGGTGCCGGACACTGGCTGGCCTTTGTAGCGGCCCTGGGCCTTGAGCCCGAAGGCGTAGTCCTGCGCGGCACCGGCCTTCTCGGCGCTGGCCTTGCCGACGATGTCGCTGAACGGGACAGGCTTGCCCAGCGGGTCGATCTGCACCTTCATGCTGGTTTTCAGGGTTTGGTCATCGAAGCTGACATTGCCCTGGTCGAAGCCGATGGCGCCAATGTCCAGCTGCCATTTGGAAGGCTCTGCGTTTTCATCCTTGGGGCCGAAGTCGAAGATCCAGTTGGCGCGGCCATCGGCCAGGCGGGTGAGGCTGGCTGTGGGCTTGGTCAGGTCGATGCGCGGGATGCTGATCTGCTGGAACAGCAGCGGCAACGGCGCCAGGCGGAACGCCACGCGCTCCAGGCCGACCATCTTCGGTTCCTTGAGCCACTCGGGGTTGCCCAGGGTCAGGTCTTCGGCAATGAAGTGCGGCCAGGGCACCCAGGCACGCCAGCCCCCCTCTTCTGGTTCGGTGCGCCAGTCCACGGCAAGGTTGCCATTGATCGCGAAGGGTCGCTGCAGGGCCTCGGAGACTTTCTCGTTGAGCAGGGGCTTGACGCGGTTCCAGTCGAAGGTGGCGATCACCACCACCAGGATCGCCAGCAGGGTCAGCAGGCTGGTGAAGGTCCAGAGGAGGATTCTGGCGGGACGCGTCATTGCGTGATTCTCCTTGCGGTATGGCACAGAACAGGTGCAGCGGTGGCACTCAATATCTCGGACTGATGAAAACCCGTGGGGTTTTATCGATGGCGCCATGATAGCGAAGTTTTTCCTGGCCTTTTGCTCAGCAATTCGTCGCGCCAGGCTATACGTGTTACCCGTAATCTTCGCTATCAAATTGCCACCCTGCAGCCTGGAAAGTGCTGTCTAGAGCATCTTGCAACCTCTATCAATACGGTCGATTGTTACCATTACCCGTATGAACTTCTCTCTGGCGTTACCCGGCGTAGCATTGGCTCCGTACCCACTTTCCAGCCCCCGAGAGGAGCACCGAAATCATGAAACGCCATCTGCTGACCCTGACCCTGTCCATCCTGGCCGCCAACGCTTTTGCCCTGCCAGCCGACGAGCAACACCTGACCGCCGAATCGCGCTCCAGCGCTGCCGAAATCGCCCAGCCGCTGAAAACCGTTGCCGAAGGTGGTGCTGATCGCCTGATCGAACGTAGTGGCCGTGTTGCCGAAGGTGGCTCCGATCGCCTAATCGAACGTAGTGGCCGCGTTGCCGAAGGTGGCTCCGATCGCCTGGTTGAACTCAGCCGTGTGAGCTGATCACCATGGCCGAAAAGAACAACCTCTGTCACAACGCTTGCTCCCCTCCAGGCCCGGTCCATTGACCGGGCTTTGTTTTTTTAACTAGAGTGCCCAGCCTTACCGCCACAGAAGCCCGCACCATGCTGCCGCGCGCCGAACAGAAGCTACAGACCCGCCAGGCCCTGCTCGATGCCGCCTGCCAGCTCATGGAGAGTGGCCGTGGTTTCGGCAGTATCAGCCTGCGCGAAGTGGCGAAGACGGCCGGCATCGTACCCACCGGCTTCTACCGGCATTTTTCCGACATGGACGCCCTGGGCCTGGCCCTGGTTGCCGAGGTCGACACTACCTTCCGCCAGACCATCCGCCTGGTGCGCCAGAACGAATTCGAACTGGGCGGCATCACCGACGCCTCGGTGCGCATCTTCCTCGACGTGGTCGCCGCCCACCGTGCGCAGTTCCTGTTCCTCGCCCGTGAGCAGTACGGCGGTTCGCAGGCCGTACGCCAGGCCATCGCCCGCCTGCGCCAGGACATCAGCGACGACCTGGCCACCGACCTGGCGCGGATGAAGCGCTGGCAGCACCTGGACAGCGCCGCGCTGGCGGTGATGGCCGACCTGGTGGTGAAAACCGTGTTCGCCACCCTGCCAGAGCTTATCGACAGCCCCGAAGCGGGTTATCCACAGGCGTTGACGCCGCAGGAAAAGATCACCCAGCAGTTGCGCTTCATCTTCGTGGGGGCGCGGCATTGGCAGGGGTTGGGCAACCCGGGCTGATCGGTAGCCTGTACTGGCCTCTTCGCGGGCATGCCCGCTCCCACAGGTACCCCGCATTGCTCGAACCTTGTGGTGATCCTGTGGGAGCGGGCGTGCCCGCGAAGAGGCCGGCACAGGCTACCCACAACCCAGTTCTGCTACCATGGCGCCCTGCCCGACAGCGACGAGCGCCGAAATGTCCGACCCCCGCCCCACCCTGCCCGAACTGGCCCGCTTCAACCAGCACTTCGCCGAACGCATCGTGCCGTTGTGGCAAGGCCCGGGCTGGAACGCCGACATGGCCCTACCCTACGAGGCACTGGACGCCCAGCACCAGCCATTGCCGGTGCAGCGCTACCGGGCCATGGCCTGCGCGCGTCAGCTGTACCTGTTCAGCAGCCGCATCGGGCAACCGGGCGCAGCCGAGCGTGCGGCCGCCTTGTTCCGCTCGCTGCAGAAGCACTTCCACGACGCCGAACACGGCGGCTGGTTCTACAGCATCGACGCCCAGGGCAAACCGCTGGACCGGCGCAAGGACCTCTACACCCACGCGTTCATCGTCTTCGCCTGTGCACATTACTGGGGCAAGGTGCGTGAAAACCTGGTGGAGTCCACGCTGAACGCCGCGCTGGACATCATCGACCAGCAGTTCGCCCGCGACGATGGCCTGTACGAAGCCAGCCTCGCTGAAGACTGGGCCGACCTTGGCAGCGGCCCTCTGCAGAACCCGCAGATGCACCTGGCCGAAGCCTTCCTGCAGGTGCTGGCGGTGCGTGACGACGAGCATGCCCGGCAGTCGTTGCTGCACCTGTGCGAGGCGCTGCAGGAACACTTCATCGACCCCGCCCACGGCCTGATGCTGGAAAAGCCACGCGGCACTGTGGATAACTGGTTCGAGCCGGGGCACCAGTTCGAGTGGTTCTATCTGCTGCATACCTCGCCACTGCTGCGAGATACGCCGCTGCATGCGTCCATCGACCGGGCTTTCGGCTACGCCGAGCAATACGGGGTGAAGGACACCGCGGTACTGGCGATGCTGGATGTGGATGGCCAGGTGCTCGACGCCACCCAGCGGATCTGGGCACAGGCGGAATACCTGCGGGCGCTGGTGTTGCGGGCGGGGGGCGAGAGCAAGCTTGCCGGGCAGTTACAAGCCCTGGAAACGCGGTTCCTGCGTGAGGCCGGCTGGTATGAGTGCCGGGATAGGCAAGGCAGTGTCAGCCGGCATGATATGCCTTCAACTACGCCCTATCATTTGGCGACCTGCCTGGAAGGATTGCAGCGCCTGAGCTGACGCCATCGCCGGCAAGCCAGCTCCCACAGGTACAGTGCGGCCTTGAGAAATGCGCGATCCTGTGGGAGCTGGCTTGCCGGCGATGGGCCGCATAGCGGCCCCGCTCTTCTGATCAGCCCTTGGTGGAGCGGTCGATCGAGAAGCCTGCCCAGTCCTGGCTCACCGGCATCAGCTCGAGGCTGTTGATATTGATATGCGCCGGCTGGTTGAGGATCCAGAAGATGGTTTCGGCAATGTCCTGCGGCTGGATCGGCTCGGCACCGGCGTAGGTGGCGTCGTATTTGGCCTGGTCACCGCCAAAGCGCACCAGCGAGAACTCGCTCTCGCACAGGCCCGGCTCGATGTTGCTCACGCGCACGCCCGTACCCCGCAGGTCGCAGCGCAGGCTCAACGAGAACTGGCCGACGAAGGCCTTGGTGCCGCCGTACACGTTGCTGCCCGGGTACGGGTAGTTGCCCGCCACCGAACCTACGTTGAGGATCGACGCCCCACGGCCATGGGCGATCAGCCGTGGCAGCAGCAGGCGGGTGGTGTACATCAGGCCCTTGATGTTGGTATCGACCATGGTTTCCCAGTCGTCCAGGCTGCAGTTCTGCGCCGCGTCCACACCCAGCGCCAGGCCTGCGTTGTTGACCAGGCCGCGCAGTTTGTCGAAGCCGGCCGGCAGGCTGGCGATGGCCTGCTCCATGGCCTTGCGGTCACGCACGTCGAGCACCAGGCCGTGTACTTCGGTCTTGGCCGACAGTTCGGCGCACAGGGCGTCCAGGCGCTCCTTGCGGCGGCCAGTGAGCACCAGCTTCCAGCCGGCTTCGGCGAAGCGGCGGGCAGTGGCCTCGCCGAAACCGGAAGTCGCGCCAGTGATGAATACGGTGGACGTCATGCTCTGTTCCTCACGGTGGATTGTCATCGGCAGGCTTGCAGCATGCCCGCGCCAGGCGCTTGCAGCAACCCGCCCGGGGCACTGTTCATTTTTTGATCATATGCGGCAAACCCTTGCAGCAGAGGGCTCGGCACCAGCTATGCGCATGTTATCCACAAGGCTTTCCCCACGGATTGGGGGCAACTTGTCCATGGTGCGGAACCCTTTCAGCGACTTGTGGTCGGTGGATATCTTTTCGGTGATGGCGCAAGGCTTTCAAGCATGCCGCCTGCAGCGGTCTGTCCAAGGTTTTTTCACAGGGTTATCCACAGGCTTTGCGCAAGCCTTGGAATGAATGCAGGGCTTTGAAAAACCTGGGAAAATCATCCACAAGGCGCCTGTGATCAAAAAATGATCATGAAGCTGCAGGCCTTGTTATCAAAGGGCTTGAGCGAGATGCCACCATGTTTTCCACAGGCGGTTCCACATTATCCGTGGAAAAGAACGGGCCTGTGGAAACAAGGGCTTGAGATGGGCTGGCGATGCATGAACGGAGAGGCGTGGTAGAAGTTGTCCACATCCAGAATGGGGCTGCTTTGCAGCCCATCGCCGGCAAGCCAGCTCCCACAGGGACCACACAGACCCTGAGGGCAGCGCAGTACCTGTGGGAGCTGGCTTGCCGGCGAAAGGGCCGCAAAGCGGCCCCCGCATGCAACTCAATGCCCGCCGAGATAGGCGTTACGCACTTCCTCGTTGACCAACAGCTCCTGCCCCGTGCCGCTCATGCGAATCTGCCCGTTGACCATCACATAAGCCCGGTCCGACAGTTTCAGCGCATGGTTGGCGTTCTGCTCCACCAGGAAGATGGTCATCCCGGTCTTGGCCAGCTCACGCAAGGTCGAGAAGATCTGCTTGACCACGATCGGCGCCAGCCCCAGCGATGGCTCATCCAGCAGCAGCAACTTTGGCCGGCTCATCAGCGCGCGGGCAATGGCCAGCATCTGCTGCTCGCCACCGGACATGGTCATGGCCCTCTGGTTACGCCGCTCTTTCAGGCGCGGGAACAGCTCGTACATGCGCTGCATGTCTTCGTCGGCATGCTTGTCACCGATGGGGATGGTACCCATCATCAGGTTCTCCTCGACGGTCATGTCGGGGAACACCCGGCGCCCTTCCGGCGACTGGGCGATGCCGTTGGAAGCGATGTAGTGCGACGACTTGCGAGTGATGTCGGTGCCGCGGTACACGATATGCCCCGACGCCGCCCGCGGCTGGCCGAAGATCGACATCAGCAGGGTCGACTTGCCGGCACCGTTGGCGCCGATCAGGCTGACCGTCTCGCCCTCGTTGATGTGCATCGAGACCTTTTTCAGCGCCTGGATCGGGCCGTAGAACACGTCCAGGTCCTTCAGTTCGAGAATGGGTGCACTCATACCAGTTCCTCTTCATCGGCACCCAGGTAGGCGGCGATCACCGTCGGGTTGTGGCGGATATCCTGCGGCGCGCCTTCGGCAATCACGTTGCCGTGGTCGAGCACCACGATATGGTCGGAAATGCTCATGACCATGCCCATGTCGTGTTCGATCAGCACCACGGTGATGTCGTGCTCGTCGCGCAGCACGCGGATCATGCGGCTGAGAGCTTCGGTTTCCTGTGGGTTCAGGCCAGCCGCCGGTTCGTCCAGGCAGATGATCTTCGGCCGCGTGCACATGGCCCGGGCGATTTCCAGACGGCGTTGCTGGCCGTACGACAACTCGCCAGCCAGGCGGTTGGCGCAATCGACCAGGTCGACCACCTCCAGCCAGTAGAACGCGTGGTCCAGTGCGTCACTCTCGGCCTTGCGGTAGGCCTTGGTGTTGAGCACCCCGGCCAGCAGGTTGCGGTTGACCCACATGTGCTGGGCCACCAGCAGGTTCTCCACCACCGACATTTCCTTGAACAGGCGAATGTTCTGGAAGGTGCGTGCCAGGCCGGCGCGGTTGACCAGGTGAGTACCGCCGAACATCTTGTAGTACATGCGGTTGGCAAAGCGCGCCGGCGAGACGAAGTCCGCCACCTGGAAGCGCTCGCCGAGCAGCTGGATGACATTGGTGTGGCTGCCGCGCACGTTCAGCTCGATGCGCCCGCCACTGGCCTTGTAGAACCCGGTCAGGCAGTTGAAAACGGTGGTCTTGCCCGCACCGTTGGGGCCGATCAGGGCGAAGATCTGGTTGCGCCGGACCTTCAGGCTGACATCGCTGAGCGCCTTGATGCCACCGAACTGCATCATCAGGTTGTCGACCGAGAGAATGATATCGTCGCTCATGGCGCCACTCCTTTACGCGGGGTCACACCGGTACGGCTGATGCGGATCAGCCCACGCGGTCGCCAGATCATCATCAGCACCATCAGCACACCGAACAGCAGCACGCGGTATTCGGAGAAGCTGCGCAGCAGCTCGGGCGCCACGGTCAGCACGAAGGCCGCGATCACCACGCCCACGGTCGAGCCCATGCCACCGAGCACGACGATGGCGAGGATCAGCGCCGACTCGAAGAAGGTGAACGACGACGGGTTGACGAAGCCCTGATAGGTGGCAAAGAACACCCCGGCCAGGCCAGCGGTGGAAGCGCCCAGGGTAAACGCCGAGAGCTTGACCAGCACGTGGTTCAGGCCCATCGAGCGGCAGGCGATCTCGTCTTCGCGTAGCGCTTCCCAGGCACGGCCGACCGGCATGCGGGTCAGGCGATGCTTGATGTAGAGCACTGCAAGCACGACGATGAACAGCACCGCGTAGATGAACACGAACTTGAGGTTGGCGTTGTAATCGAAGCCGAAGAACTCGTGGATCGGTACCCCACCGTCCTTGGCCCTACGGCCGAACTCCAGGCCGAAGAAGGTCGGCGCCGGTGCCGGCATGCCGTTGGGGCCGCCGGTGAACGACAACCAGTTGTTCAGCACCAGGCGGATGATCTCGCCGAAGCCCAGGGTCACGATCGCCAGGTAGTCGCCGTGCATCCGCAACACCGGGAAACCGAGTATGCACCCCGCCAGTGCCGCTGCGATGGCCGCCAGTGGCAGCACGCTCCAGAAGCCCAGGCCAAGGTACTGGTAACCCAGCGCCAGGCCGTACGCGCCGATGGCATAGAACGCCACGTAGCCCAGGTCGAGCAGGCCGGCCAGGCCGACCACGATGTTCAGCCCCAGGCCCAGCAGCACGTAGATCAGGCCGAGGATGACCACGGTCAGCAGGTACTTGTTGGCGAAGATCGGGAAGACGATGGCAATCACCACCAGCGCAGGGATGATATAGCGCAGCCGCGATACGTAGTCCGGCGCGCGCACATGCACGCCCGAGCCACCGCTTTCGAAGCCCTGGAGCATGCGCGAGCCGGCGGCTGTCTGCAGGTACAGGCTGAGCAGGAAGCGCCCCAGCATCACCCCGCCGACCAGCCAGGCCACACGCCGCGGCTCGGCATTGAAGGTGTAGCCGTCGAGCACCACGCCGACCACAGGGCCAAACACGATAAGTGCCAGCAGGCCGGCGACGATGGTCTCCAGCAGGCTGCGTTTGATGTCGAAACTTCTGGTTTCAGTAACGGAGGCAGTTTTGGCAATGGACATGTTCACACCTTAGCCACGAGCGGGCGACCCAGCAGGCCTTGTGGGCGGAAGATAAGGATCATCACCAGCAGCGAGAAGCTGAACACGTCCTTGTAGTCGGAGTTGATCAGGCCAGAGAACAGCGACTCGGAAATACCCAGGATGATCCCGCCGAGCATGGCGCCAGGCAGCGAGCCGATACCGCCGAGCACCGCGGCGGTGAACGCCTTGATGCCGATGATGAAGCCGGCGTAGAAGTCGAAGGTGCCGTAGTTCATGGTGATCAGCACGCCGGCCAGGGCGGCCATCACCGCACCGATGACGAACACGTAGGAGATCACCCGATCGGTGTTGATGCCCAGGATCGAGGCCATCTTGCGGTCTTGCTGGGTGGCACGGCACATGCGGCCGAGCTTGGTGTACTTGATCACGTAGGTGAGCAGGCCCATGCCAACGAAGGCAGCCACCAGGATGAAGATCTTGGTGTAGGTCAGTTGCACGAAGCCGGTGCCCACTTCGACACGCCAGGCACCTTCCAGCAAGGTTGGCACGCCTTGCTGGCGGGCGCCCTGGCTGATCTGCGCGTAGTTCTGCAGGATCAGCGAGATGCCGATGGCACTGATCAGCGGTGCCAGGCGGGTGGAGTTGCGCAGGGGTTTGTAGGCGATGCGTTCGATGGTGAAGCCGTACACACCGGTGACGACGATGGTGAACAACAGGGTGCCCAGCATCAACAGGGGGAACGACTCGATACCGAAATAAGCCAGCAATGCCAGGCTGATCGCCGCGAGGTACGCGGAAATCATATACACCTCGCCGTGCGCGAAGTTGATCATGCCGATGATGCCATAGACCATTGTGTAGCCGATGGCGATCAGGCCATAGACCGACCCGAGGGTCAGGCCGTTGACCAGTTGCTGCAGGAAAATACCATCCATAACGCAATCTCACCTGATTGAGATTGCACGAGCGCCGACCACGGCGGGCCTGGGACAAGGCGGCCCTCGCAGCGCAGTACTGTGCAGATCTACGGATAAAGACAGGTACCGCGGGGCTTTGGCCCGGGGGCTGACGCGCCCGGGCCGTGGGCCGTTGTTATTTTTGTTTTTCCAGCTGGTGGTACTTGCCTTGGGCATCCCACTGGTAGACCACATAGTCGGACACGGTCAGGTCACCCTTCGAGTCCCACTTTTTCTCGCCCATGACGGTCTGCACCGGGTTGGCCTTGAGCCACTTGGCAGCGTCTTCGCCCTTGTTCGACTTGGCGCCGTTGAACGCGGCAGCCAGGGCCTGCAGCGAGGCGTAGGCGTACAGGGTGTAGCCTTCAGGTTCGGTACCGGCCTTGCGGAACTCCTCCACCACCGCCTTGCTGTCCGGCAGCAGGCGCGGGTCGGCGCCGAAGGTCATGTACACGCCATCGACGTACTGCGCGCCGCCGGCGGTGGACACCAGTTCGTCGGTGACGATGCCGTCATCGGACATGAACTTGACGTCCTTCAGGCCCTGCTCGCGCAGCTGGCGTACCAGCGGGCCGGCTTCCGGGTGCAGGCCGCCGAAGTAGACCACGTCGGCACCGGTGGAACGGATCTTGGTGACGACGGCGCTGAAGTCCTTCTCGCCGCGGGTCAGGCCTTCGTACAGCACCGGCTTGACGCCGCGTTTCTCCAGCTGTGCCTTGGTCGCGTCGGCCAGGCCCTGGCCGTAGGTGTCCTTGTCGTGCAGCACCG
This sequence comes from Pseudomonas sp. UBA6753, assembly GCF_002453565.1. Taxonomy (NCBI): domain Bacteria; kingdom Pseudomonadati; phylum Pseudomonadota; class Gammaproteobacteria; order Pseudomonadales; family Pseudomonadaceae; genus Pseudomonas; species Pseudomonas sp. UBA6753. The sequence continues at coordinate 233,646 of NZ_DKHD01000002.1, forward strand.
CGACTTTCTTGCCCTTGAGCACGTCGACGATGTAATCGCCGGCGACGATGCCCTGCTGGTCGTCACGGCCGCACATGCGGAACATGGCGCCCAGGCCGCGCTCGGTAACCTGTGGGTTGGTGGAGCCAGGGGTGATGGCGATGACGCCAGCCTCGTCATACACCTCGGAGGCCGGGATGGTGTTGGAGGAACAGAAGTGGCCGACCACGCCGATCACCTTGTCCTGGTCGACCAGACGGTTGGCCACGGCCACGGCCTGCTTAGGCTCGCAGGCGTCATCGCCCTTGACCAGCACGATTTTCTCGCCGTTCACGCCACCGGCGGCGTTGATCTTGTCGGCCGCTGCCTGCGCACCTTTCATGTACTGCTCGCCAAACGCTGCGTTAGCCCCGGTCATCGGGCCCGCTACACCGATCTTGACGTCGGCCTGAACATACGAAGAAACACCCAGTGCCGTAGCTACGGCCAGAGCCAGGAAACCTTTCTTGTAAAACGTCTGCGACATGAGGTGGTGCTCCTAGAGTTTTTTTTGGTTGGCACTACAACTTCTCAGCCCTGTGCTCTGAGCAAGGGCCGTGCCATAGGTTTTGTCTTCCGGGAAAACACACTGTGCAGGTTGCCGGCAGGCGACCGACGGCCTTTTCTTTATTGAGCGTGCAACCGTCTGCCACGCGGCAGGCGCCACCACACGTACAGACAAGGAGCAACCATCGGGTGCCATCATTGCAACCCTGGCAAGTGTTTACGTGCAACCGCCCTGTAACAGCGGACGTCACCGAACTGCACACAGCTGGTGCGCGACTGCTACAGGCGGCACCGTTTCAAGGCTAGCTGGTGCACGAAAAAACACGCGGTTTTGGCAGATCCGGCCTCTTCGCGGGCTCGCCCGCTCCCACAGGTATTGCACCGTTTCTGAGCTCGGAGGTGTTCCTGTGGGAGCAGGCAAGCCCGCGAAGAGGCCGGAACAGCCACACGAGGCGCAAAAGGCTGGCACAATGTCCGCCATTCGCCGCTTCCGGAGCCCCATTGATGAGCGAGAGCGCATTCGCCGAGCGCATCGTGCACAACCTGCTCGACACCGACTTCTACAAACTCACCATGATGCAGGGCGTGCTGCACAACTACCCGGACGCCGACGTCGAGTGGGAATTCCGCTGCCGCAACGGCGAGGACCTGCGCCCCTACCTCGGCGAGATCCGCAACCAGCTCGAACTGCTCAGCGACCTCACCCTGGATGACGGCCAGCTGGCCTTCCTCGAACGTATCAGCTTCCTCAAGCCTGACTTCCTGCGCTTTCTGCGCCTGTTCCGCTTCAACCTGCGCTACGTACGCCTGGGGATAGAAAACGACCAGCTGTTCCTGCGCCTGAAAGGCCCGTGGCTGCATGTGATCCTGTTCGAAGTGCCGCTGCTGGCGATCATCAGCGAAGTGCGCAACCGCCACCTGCACCCGCGCATGCGCCTGGCCGAGGCCCGCGACCAGCTGTACCGCAAGTTCGACTGGCTGCGCGCACATGCCAGCGACGATGAACTGGCCGAACTGCAGGTGGCCGACTTCGGCACCCGTCGGCGCTTTTCCAGCCGTGTGCAGGAAGAAGTGGTGCGTGTGCTGCGCGACGATTTCCCGGGCCGCTTCGTCGGCACCAGCAACGTCGACCTGGCATGGAAACTGGATATCAAGCCGCTGGGCACCATGGCCCATGAATGGATCATGGCCCACCAGCAACTCGGCCCGCGACTGATCGACAGCCAGATCGCCGCGCTGGACTGCTGGGTGCGCGAGTACCGCGGCCTGCTCGGTATCGCCCTGACCGATTGCATCACCATGGATGCCTTCCTCGGCGATTTCGACCTGTACTTCGCCAAGCTGTTCGACGGCCTGCGCCACGACTCGGGCGAACCGGTGGCCTGGGCGGAAAAGGCCATTGCCCATTACCAGAAACTGGGTATCGACCCGATGACCAAGACCCTGGTGTTTTCCGACGGTCTCAACCTGACCCGCTCGCTGGAAATCTTCCGTGCCCTGCGTGGTCGCATCAACGTCAGCTTTGGCATCGGCACCAACCTGACCTGTGATATCCCGGGCGTGGCCCCGATGAGCATCGTGCTTAAAATGACCGACTGCAACGGCGCGCCGGTGGCGAAGATCTCGGACGAAGCCGCCAAGACCCAATGCCGCGACGAGAACTTCGTCGCCTACATGCGCCATGTATTCAAAGTCCCCAGCAAGGAGTAACCCATGCAAGCGGTTCAGCAAGAGATTGCCCAGGCGCTGAAGGTACAGCCGCCATTCGCCGACGCCGCCGCGCTCGAGGCCGAAGTGGCCCGGCGCGTGGCGTTCATCAAGGATTGCCTGGCCAACGCCCGGCTCAAGACCCTGGTGCTGGGCATCAGCGGCGGCGTCGACTCGCTGACCGCCGCCCTGCTCGCCCAGCGCGCCATCAACGAGCTGCGCGCCGAAACCGGCGACAAGGCCTACACCTTCATCGCCGTGCGCCTGCCTTACCAGGTCCAGCATGACGAGCATGACGCCCAGGCGTGCCTGGAAGTGATCAAGGCCGACGAAGTGCACACCGTGGATATCGCCCCGGCAGTACGGGCGCTTGCGGCTGAAGTGGTGGAGTTGAAGAACGGCTCGCCGACGCTGGTGGACTTCGTGGTCGGCAACGTCAAGGCGCGTACCCGCATGGTCGCCCAGTACACCATCGCCGGTGCCCGCGCGGGCCTGGTGATCGGCACCGACCACGCCGCCGAGGCGGTGATGGGGTTCTTTACCAAGTTTGGTGATGGCGCCTGCGACCTGGCGCCGCTGAGCGGGCTGGTGAAGAACCAGGTGCGGGCGATTGCGCGCAGCTTCGGTGCGCCGGAGTCACTGGTGGAAAAGGTGCCGACTGCGGACCTGGAAGACCTGGCGCCGGGCAAGCCGGACGAAGCCTCCCATGGCGTGACCTACCAGCAGATCGATGCCTTCCTGCATGGGCAGCCGGTTGACCAGGAAGCGTTCAACATTATCGTCGCCACCTACCGCAAGACCCAGCACAAGCGCGAACTGCCGTTCGCCCCTTGATAAGGTTATAGACGGACCTGTGGGAGCGGGTTCATCGGGACGCCGAACCGCCGCGAATGCAATGGTGAACCCACCGACGTATTCGCGGCGGTTCGGCGCCCCGATGAACCCGCTCCCACAGGATTCACCGTCAGCCTTTGATTACTTGACGACGACCTTGCCCTTCATCATCGAGATGTGGCCCGGGAAGGTGCAGAAGAAGCTGTAGTCGCCACCGGCTTCCAGCTTGGTAGCGTCGAACTTCACCTCGGTCTCCTTCTCAGGAGCACCAATCATCTTGGTGTGGGCGATGATCGCGGCGTTGTCAGCTTTGATGTAGTCCTTTTCCAGACCCTGGCTCATGCCTTCGGTGGCAATGCCCTGCATGTCGGCAGTCTTGCTGATCACCAGGTTATGGCCCATGACGTTCTTCGGCAGGTTACCGGAGTGGGTCAGTTTGACGGTGAATTCCTTGCAGCTCTTGTCGACGGTGATTTCCTTGGTGTTGTAGGACATCTGGTCGGTGGAGTCGACAGTCACCGAGCACTCGGCTGCGAAGACAGAAGCGCTGGCGAGGGTCAGCAGGGATACCGCTACAGCTTTCGCAAACATCATGAATCTCCTTGGCAGGGTTTTATCAATTGCGAGACTGCCTGAAACCGTTCAGCCCCTTGCTGATATGGGTCAAGGGGCTGTCAAGAGGCCAGCCAGTAGAATTGTTCAATGGATTGTATACAACCAATCTAAGGGCACATCATGCCCTTTTATTGGACGATGGGACAACCTCTCATTTAGGAGCAATACGAAATGACCCTTGGTAGCCTGATGAACAGCCTGCTGGCGGCCTACGCCCATGGAGCGACCGGCGCCATCTGCGAATTCTCCCGACCGGAGTGAAACCAGCCTTGGAACTGTAGGACATGGGCCTTACCCTGTCAGCCTGAGTGACTGGAGATGAGCAATGCCCGTACGTTCCGTTTGTGTGTTCTGCGGCGCCAGCATTGGTGCCAACCCTGCCTACCGTGAAGCAGCTATCGCGCTGGGCCAGGCGATTGCCCGTCGCGGCCTGACCCTGGTCTATGGCGGTGGCGCGGTCGGCCTGATGGGCACCGTCGCCGACGCGGCCATGGCGGCCGGTGGCGAAGTGATCGGGATCATCCCCCAGAGCCTGATGAATGCCGAAATCGGCCACAAGGGCCTCAGCCGCCTGGAAGTGGTCGACGGCATGCACGCGCGCAAGGCACGCATGGCCGAGCTGAGCGATGCCTTCATCGCCCTGCCCGGTGGGCTGGGTACGCTGGAGGAGTTGTTCGAGGTATGGACCTGGGGCCAATTGGGCTATCACGCCAAGCCGCTGGGGCTGCTGGATGTGAACGGCTTCTACGAGAAGCTGGGCGGATTCCTCGACCATATCGTCGAAGAAGGCTTCGTGCGGCCGCAGCATCGGGCGATGTTGCTGCTGGGGCAGCAGCCTGATGAGCTGCTGGACGGGATGGACAGCTTTGTTGCGCCGGTGGCGCCGAAGTGGGTCGACAAGAAGCCCGACTAAACCTGTAACAGGGGCTGCTTTGCAGCCCAATCGCCGGCAAGCCGGCTCCCACAAGTACAGTGCAAGCCTTGGGCTTTGTGCAATTCCTGTGGGAGCTGGCTTGCCGGCGATTGGGCCGCAAAGCGGCCCCCGATATCAGCGCGGGATCACTGGCTGACGCGGCTTCTTGTTGCCTTTGCCACCCTTGGCCGCTTCCTTGCGCTCCTTGGCCGCCTGCTGGTTACGCGCAAACGCTTCGGCCTTGGCTTTTTCACGCTTGTCCCACGGCTTGCTGCCATCACTGCCACGCGGCGGCAGGCCGGTGTGCTGGGTGAGAACCTTCTGCTCCTTGCCCACCTTGTGGCTACCCGCAGGGGTCGAATTCTTGCGGCGTGCACTCTGGTAGGTATCGGTCTGCGGCTGGTGCAGCGGGATCAGCTGGTGTTTGCCCGGCCCGATCAGGTCGGCGCGGCCCATGCGCTGCAACGCCTCACGCAGTATCGGCCAGCCCTTCGGGTCGTGGTAACGCAAGAACGCCTTGTGCAGGCGGCGCTGCTCCTCGCTCTTGACGATCTCCACACCTTCGCTCTTGTAGGTCACCTTGCGCAGCGGGTTCTTGCCCGAGTGGTACATGGCCGTGGCCGAAGCCATCGGCGACGGGTAGAACGCCTGCACCTGGTCGGCACGGAAGCCGTTGCCCTTCAGCCAAAGGGCCAGGTTCATCATGTCTTCGTCGGTGGTGCCTGGGTGCGCGGCGATGAAGTACGGGATCAGGTACTGCTCCTTGCCCGCCTCTTTCGAGAACTTCTCGAACATGCGCTTGAAGCGGTCATATGTGCCGATGCCCGGCTTCATCATCTTGTCCAGCGGGCCACGCTCGGTGTGCTCCGGGGCAATCTTCAGGTAACCGCCGACATGGTGGGTGACCAGTTCCTTGACGTACTCCGGCGACTCCACCGCCAGGTCATAACGCAGGCCAGAGGCAATCAGGATCTTCTTCACACCCGGCAGGGCACGAGCCTTGCGGTACAGCTCGATCAGCGAGCTGTGGTCGGTGTTGAGGTTTTCGCAGATGCCCGGGAATACGCACGACGGCTTGCGGCAGTGCTTCTCGATGTCATGGCTCTTGCAAGCGATGCGGTACATGTTGGCAGTCGGGCCGCCAAGGTCGGAGACCACGCCGGTGAAGCCCGGCACCTTGTCACGCATCTCTTCGATTTCGTGCAGGATCGACTCGTGCGAGCGGTTCTGGATGATGCGGCCTTCGTGCTCGGTGATCGAGCAGAAGGTGCAGCCACCGAAGCAGCCACGCATGATGTTCACCGAGAAACGGATCATCTCGTAGGCCGGGATGCGCTCCTTGCCGTAGGCCGGGTGCGGCACACGGGCATAGGGCATGCCGAACACGTAGTCCATTTCCTCGGTGCTCATGGGGATGGGTGGCGGGTTGAACCACACATCCACTTCGCCATGCTTCTGCACCAGGGCGCGGGCGTTGCCCGGGTTGGTCTCCAGGTGCAGCACCCGGTTGGCATGGGCATAGAGTACCGGGTCGTTACGCACCTTCTCGAACGACGGCAGGCGGATCACCGACTTTTCCCGGGTCATGCTCGGGCTGTCGAGAATCTGCACGACCTTGGCTTCGTTCGGGTCCTCCTGGTCGCCCTTGGCCTGCTCGATGGCACAGGCCTGGGTGTCCTGGGTATTCACGTACGGGTTGATGATCTTGTCGACGCGGCCCGGGCGGTCGATGCGGGTCGAATCGATCTCGTACCAGCCCTGAGGCGTGTCACGACGCACGAAAGCAGTGCCGCGCACATCGGTGATGGTCTCGATCTTCTCGCCGTTGGACAGGCGCTGGGCCACCTCGACCACCGCGCGCTCGGCGTTGCCGAACAGCAGTATGTCGGCGCTGGCGTCGATCAGGATCGAGTGGCGGACCTTGTCCTGCCAGTAGTCGTAGTGGGCGATGCGGCGCAGCGAGGCCTCGATGCCGCCGAGCACGATCGGCACATGCTTGTAGGCTTCCTTGCAGCGCTGGCTGTACACCAGGCTGGCGCGGTCCGGACGGCTGCCGGCCAGGCCACCAGGGGTGTAGGCGTCGTCGGAACGGATCTTCTTGTCCGCTGTGTAGCGGTTGATCATCGAGTCCATGTTGCCCGCGGCCACGCCGAAGAACAGGTTCGGCTCGCCGAGCTTCATGAAGTCGTCTTTCGACTGCCAGTTCGGCTGGGCGATGATGCCCACGCGGAAGCCTTGGGCCTCCAGCAGGCGGCCGATGATGGCCATGCCGAACGACGGGTGGTCGACGTAGGCATCACCGGTCACGATGATGATGTCGCAGGAATCCCAGCCGAGCAGATCCATCTCCTCCCTGCTCATCGGCAGGAAAGGTGCTGGCCCGAAGCATTCGGCCCAGTACTTGGGATAGTCGTAGAGTGGTTTGGCTGCTTGCATGTCAGTGACCGGTTCTGGTGTGCAGGGAAATCGCGGGCGCGGAATATAGCACAAATTTTGACCAAATCCGACGATGGTTGTCGGATTCATGGGTTGCCTGTACCGGCCTCATCGCCGACAAGCCAGCTCCCACAGGAGATCACTGCCTTGAGGCCGGTGGAGCCCCTGTGGGAGCTGGCTTGCCGGCGATGAGGCCGGTCGCTTATTCGTCGTCGTCGAAGTTGTACATGCCCGGCGCAAGGTTCTCGAAGCGGGTGTACTTGCCGATGAACGCCAGGCGCACGAAGCCGATTGGGCCGTTACGCTGTTTACCGATGATGATTTCCGCCACGCCCTTGTGCTCGGTCTCGGGGTGGTACACCTCGTCGCGGTACACGAACATGATCACGTCGGCGTCCTGCTCGATCGCACCAGATTCACGCAAGTCGGAGTTCACCGGGCGTTTGTTCGGGCGCTGTTCCAGGGAGCGGTTCAGCTGCGACAGGGCGATGACCGGGCAGTTGAATTCCTTGGCCAAAGCCTTGAGCGAGCGGGAGATCTCGGAAATTTCGTTGGTCCGGTTGTCGCCGGCCGAACCCGGGATCTGCATCAGCTGCAGGTAGTCGACCATGATCATGGCGATTTCGCCATGCTCACGGGCCAGGCGGCGGGTACGGGCGCGCATTTCCGAGGGGCTGATGCCGGCGGTATCGTCGATGAACAGCTTGCGGTCGTTGAGCAGGTTCACCGCCGAGGTCAGGCGCGGCCAGTCGTCGTCGTCCAGTTGGCCGGAACGCACCTTGGTCTGGTCGATACGGCCCAGGGACGAAAGCATACGCATGATCAGCGATTCACCTGGCATCTCGAGGGAGAACACCAGCACCGCCTTGTCGGTACGCAGTACGGCGTTTTCCACCAGGTTCATGGCGAAGGTGGTCTTACCCATCGACGGTCGGCCGGCGACGATGATCAGGTCGGCTGGCTGCAGGCCGCTGGTCTTCTCGTCGAGGTCAGTAAAGCCGGTGGACACGCCGGTGATGTCACTGTCGGAGTTGAACAGCGTGTCGATGCGGTCGATGGCCATGGTCAACAGTTCGTTGACCCCCACCGGGCCGCCGGTTTTCGGGCGGGCCTCGGCGATCTGGAAGATCTGCCGCTCGGCGTCGTCGAGAATCTCTTCGGCGTTGCGCCCTTGCGGGTTGAACGCGTTGTCGGCGATATCGGTACTGATACTGATCAGCTGGCGCAGGGTGGCGCGCTCGCGAATGATCGCGGCGTAGGCCTTGATGTTGGCTACCGACGGGGTGTTCTTGGCCAGCTCGGCCAGGTACGCCAACCCACCGACTTGCGAAGAAAGGCCTTCCTTGTCCAACTGCTCGTGCAGGGTCACCACGTCGAATGGCTGGTTGGCGTCGGCCAACTTGTGCACGGCACGGAAGATCAGGCGGTGGTCATGCCGGTAGAAGTCGCCATCCGATACCTGGTCCAGCACCCGCTCCCAGGCATTGTTGTCCAGCATCAGGCCACCGAGCACGGCCTGTTCGGCCTCGATGGAATGCGGCGGCACCTTCAGGGCTGCGGTTTGCAGGTCTAGCTGTTCGGAGGTGGTGATCTCGTTCATGGCCACGAAAGAATTCTGGAGGATGAAAAAGACAAAGGGCACGGCCTGTCGAAAACAGGACCGTGCCCGATGTTAACCGCCTGACCCACAAGGAGCCAGCCAGTCAGCGCAGCTTAGGCAGCTACGACGACCACGCGTACGGTGGCTTCAACGTCGCTGTGCAGGTGCACGGCTACGTCGTATTCGCCAACCTGACGGATGGTGCCGTTCGGCAGACGAACTTCAGCCTTGGCCACTTCAACGCCGGAGGCGGTCAGGGCGTCAGCGATGTCGTGGGTGCCGATCGAACCGAACAGCTTGCCTTCGTCGCCAGCGGTGGCAGTGATGGTCACTTCCAGCTCGGCCAGTTGGGCAGCGCGGCTTTCAGCCGAAGCTTTCTTGTCAGCAGCTGCTTTTTCCAGCTCGGCGCGACGCTCTTCGAACGCAGCCAGGTTGGCGGCGTTGGCAACGGTGGCCTTGCCGAATGGCAGCAGGAAGTTACGGCCGTAACCAGCCTTAACTTTTACTTTGTCGCCCAGGTTGCCCAGGTTAGCGACTTTTTCCAGCAGGATCAGTTCCATTTGGTAAAACCTCTTAACTTTTAACCTTCACCGTTCGCGGAGTCATTCCCCTTGGGGGACTTGCGACCGCGAAAATCAATCAGGCTGTCGACAATGGCCAAAACCACCAGCAACGGATAAATCAGCTGCATGATCAGCGGCAACGTCACGTACATGCCCACCAGCCAGAAACCGGCCAGTCGCCCCTGCGCCACCAGCCCGTGCATCAAGGCGATGCCGGCCAGCACCAGTACCAGGCTCGAGGCCGATGCCAGGACGATGAACTGCGGCCCGATGAACGGGGCCACCACCATCACTGCCACCAAGACCGCCATGGTCTGTTTCGGCAACTTCAGGGCGCGAAACTCGCGACCGAAGCCTCCAGGGTTGTACAACGCTGCCTGCCAGTAGCGCGCCAGCACCAGGGCCAGCACACTGAACAATTGCACCGTCACTGCTGTGGAAGCGACCAGCACAGGGCGGATCAGCTCACCGGAGAGCACCGGTTGCCCCTCGATTTTCGGCATGGCTTCGGCAAACGCCTTGGCCAGCACATCGAAGGTTTGCGCCAGCGCCAGATCGAGCACGAGGCTGAAAGCCACGGCGAACACGGCACTGACCAGCAACACCCGGCTCCAGGGATGCTCGGCGCGCAACAGCGCAGCCAGGCCCAGGGCACCCGCGATCACCAGAAAGGTGATGGGATCGCCCATGACCCACACGGCCAGCCCGGCCAGCAGGCCGCCGGCGATGACCGTTGTAGCATCCTTGAACCCACGCCGCAGCAGCACAAGGCTGCCGGCAGCGGCACTCAACCAGAACAGCAGCGGCAGTACCGCGCTGATGACCACCACCAGGGTGGCCTGCACACGACCGCGCATGATGAAACTTGCTAACGTTCGCATGCTAATCCCTTACTGCTTGTCGACGACCCGGTCTCAGCGGCCGTGGCTGTCGGTGTAGGGCAGCAGGGCCAGGAAGCGGGCGCGCTTGATAGCGGTAGCCAGCTGACGCTGATAACGAGCTTTGGTACCGGTGATACGGCTTGGAACGATCTTGCCGGTTTCGGATACGTAAGCTTTCAGGGTGTTGAGATCTTTGAAGTCGATCTCTTTCACGTCTTCAGCAGTGAAGCGGCAGAATTTACGACGACGGAAGAAACGTGCCATTTAATAGGCTCCTCTAAAGGTCCGTGGATTACTCGTCAGCGTTATCGCTGGAGTCGCTGTCATTGCTGTCGTCGCCGTCGGCGGATTCAGCATGCTCAGGACGCTCACGACGCTCACGGCGCTCGCTGCGGTTTTCTTCAGCCTTCAGCATCTCGGACTGGCCGGTAACGGCTTCGTCGCGACGGATGACCAGGTTACGGATAACGGCATCGTTGTAGCGGAAGTTGTCTTCCAGCTCGGCCAGGGCCTTGCCGGTGCACTCAACGTTCAGCATCACGTAGTGAGCCTTGTGAACATTGTTGATTGCGTAGGCCAGTTGACGACGGCCCCAGTCTTCCAGGCGGTGGATCTTGCCACCATCTTCTTCGATCAGCTTGGTGTAACGCTCAACCATGCCGCCGACTTGCTCGCTCTGGTCCGGGTGAACCAGGAAGATGATTTCGTAATGACGCATGAATGCTCCTTACGGGTTAGTAGTCTGCCAGCGAATCTGGTCAGACAAGGAGTGAATGACACTGTATGTCTTGCACGGAGGGGAGGCACATGTGCGCCTGCCAGCTCGGCAAGGGGCGCAATTGTAGAGAAGGCGAGGCGTACAAGCAAGGTGATTGGTGAATATTTGAACAGCCTGAAAAATATTCAGAATGTGTCAGGCCCCATTCGCGGGCACGCCCGCTCCCACAGATCAACTGCTGCCTTTGGCATTGCAGATTACCTGTGGGAGCGGGCGCGCCCGCGAAGAGGCCGGCGCAGGTTATGGATCAGCGCTTGGCCTGACGCTGACGCACAGCCTCAAACAGGCACACGCCAGTCGCCACCGACACGTTCAGGCTGCTGACACTACCGCCCATCGGCAACTTCACCAGGAAATCGCAATGCTCGCGGGTCAGTCGGCGCATGCCCTTGCCTTCCGCGCCCATGATCATCACCAGCGGCCCGGTCAGGTCCTGCTGGTAGATTTCCTGCTCGGCCTCGCCGGCGGTACCTACCACCCACAGGCCACGCTGCTGCAGTTTTTCCAGGGTGCGCGCCAGGTTGGTCACGGCCACCAGCGGGATCACCTCCGCAGCGCCACAAGCCACCTTGCGCACGACCGGCGTCAGGGTTGCGGACTTGTCCTTGGGCACCACCACTGCCGTGGCACCGGCGGCATCGGCGGTACGCAGGCAGGCGCCAAGGTTGTGCGGGTCGGTCACGCCATCCAGCACCAGGATCAACGGTGGTGTTTCGGTGCGTTCGAGCAATTCCTCGAGCATCAACTCGCCCCAGACCTGGCTCGGGCTCACCTCGGCGACCACACCCTGATGCACGCCCTCTACCCAGGCATCCATCTCACGGCGCTCGGCCTGGCCGACCGCCACGCGATTTTCCGCGGCCAGCGCCAGCAGCGCCTGCAGGCGCGGCTCGCTGCGCCCTTCCGACAGCCAGATCTGCTTGACCCGCTTCGGATGGTGCTGCAGCAATGCCTGCACGGCGTGCACGCCGTAGATCTTTTCCAGCTGACTCATGACTTGCTCTTGCTCTTGCGTGGTGCGCCGGACTTCGACGGGCCTTTACGGTGCTTGGTCGGCTTGCCGGAGGCCTTGCCACCCTTGTCCGACTTGCTGCTGGCATGGCCGCCACTGCGCGCCTCGCTCATCAGCGCCTTCTTCATTTCGCGGCTCTTGCGCACTTCGGCGTTACGCTGCACAGCGTCTTTCGGGAAGTACGCCTCGGCGGTCTCGCTCTTGCGGCTGCGCGGCTTAGGCGTGGCCTTGGCCTCGACCGGGGCCTGCTCGGCCTGGCCGGCAGCCGGTGCGGCACCACGCTGCTTGCGGCCGATCGGGGCGGCGAGGGTCTTTTCCGACACTTCGAAGTCGATCTTGCGCTCGTCGAGGTCGACGCGCATGACCTTGACCTCGATCGTGTCGCCCAGGCGGAAGCTGCGCCCGGTACGCTCGCCAGACAGGCGGTGGTGCACCGGGTCGAAGTGGTAGTAGTCGCCCGGCAGCGCACTGACGTGCACCAGGCCTTCCACATAGATATCGGTCAGCTCGACGAACAGGCCGAAACCGGTCACCGCGGTGATCACACCCGGGAAAGTCTCGCCCACGCGGTCCTTCATGAACTCGCACTTGAGCCAGTTGACCACGTCACGGGTGGCTTCATCGGCCCGGCGCTCGGTCATCGAGCACTGCTCGCCGAGCTGCTCGAGGGTGTTCTCGTCGTACGGGTAGATGCGCGCCTTGGGGATGCTCATGGCGCCGGCACGCTTGACGTGCGGGGTTTCGACCCTGGAACGGATGATGCTGCGGATGGCGCGGTGCACCAGCAGGTCCGGGTAGCGACGGATCGGCGAGGTGAAGTGGGTGTACGCCTCGTAGTTCAGGCCGAAGTGGCCGTTGTTGTCGGTGCTGTACACCGCCTGGCTCAACGAACGCAGCATCACGGTCTGGATCAGGTGGAAGTCCGGGCGCCCGGCGATGCTCGCCAGCAGTGCCTGGTAATCCTTCGGCGACGGGTCCTTGCCCTTGTGCAGGGTCAGGCCCAGTTCGCCCAGGAAGGCGCGCAGCTTTTCCAGACGCTCCGGCGGCGGGCCGTCGTGCACACGGTACAGGGCCGGCACGCCGTGCTTTTGCAGGAACTCGGCGGTGGCCACGTTGGCCGCCAGCATGCATTCCTCGATCAGCTTATGGGCGTCGTTGCGCACGGTCGGGCGGATTTCCGCGATCTTGCGCTCGTCACCGAAGATGATGCGGGTTTCCTGGGTCTCGAAGTCGATAGCGCCACGGGTGTGACGGGCCTCCACCAGCACCTTGTACAGGTTGTACAGGTTCTTCAGGTCCGGCACGACTGCCTTGTACTCCTCGCGCAGCGCCTTGCCCTCACGGGTGCGGGAGTGCTCGAGCATGCTGCTGACCTTGTTGTAGGTCAGGCGGGCGTGGGAGTGGATGACGCCTTCGTAGAACTGGTAGTCGACCATCTGGCCGGCTTTGTTCATGGTCATTTCGCAGACCATGGCCAGGCGATCGACATGCGGGTTCAGCGAGCACAGGCCGTTGGACAGCTCTTCGGGGAGCATCGGTACCACGCGCTCGGGGAAGTACACCGAGTTGCCGCGCTGCTGGGCCTCGACGTCCAGGGCCGAACCCAGGCGCACGTAGCTGGACACGTCGGCAATGGCCACATACAGGCGCCAGCCGCCGGAGAACAGGCGCAACTTGCCCAGCGGCTCGCAATAGACGGCGTCGTCGAAGTCACGGGCGTCCTCGCCGTCGATGGTGACGAACGGCAGGTGGCGCAGGTCGACGCGCTTCTCCTTGTCCTTCTCTTCGACTTCGGAGCGGAACTTGCGCGCTTCCTTGATCACGTCTTTGGGCCAGACGTGCGGGATATCGTAGCTGCGCAGGGCAACGTCGATTTCCATGCCCGGCGCCATGTAGTTGCCGATGACCTCGACAACATCGCCTTGCGGCTGGAAGCGCGGGGTCGGCCAGTGGGTGATCTTGATCTCGACGAACTGGCCGATCTTGGCCCCGCCGTTGCGCCCGGCGGTGACCAGCACTTCCTGCTGGATCTTCGGGTTGTCCGGGGTCACGTAGCCGATACCGCCTTCTTCGAAGTAACGGCCGACCACGCTTTCGTGGGCACGGGAGATGATTTCGACCAGCACGCCTTCACGGCGGCCACGGCGGTCGACGCCAGATACGCGGGCCAGGCCGCGGTCGCCGTCGAACACCAGGCGCATCTGCGACGGGCTGAGGAACAGATCTTCGCTGCCGTCGTCCGGAATAAGGAAGCCGAAGCCATCGCGGTGACCGGAGACGCGGCCGCAGATCAGGTCCAGCTTGTCTACCGGGGCATAAGTGCCGCGCCGGGTATAGATAAGCTGGCCATCGCGCTCCATTGCACGCAGTCGGCGGCGCAGGGCTTCGATCTGGTCTTCGTCGTAAAGACCGAACTCGGCCGCCAGCTCTTCGCGTGCGGCCGGTTCGCCACGGTCGGCGAGGCGCTGCAGGATCAGCTCACGGCTGGGAATGGGGTTGTCGTATTTTTCCGCTTCGCGAGCGGCCTCGGGATCGAGGGATTGCCAATCGGCCATCAGAAGGGGTTCACCTTGGGGTATATAGATAGGAATTCTGGCATAGGCGTATTGAAACCGGAAATGTCAGCCTTGGACAGCCCCACCGGCGCCTCCGGCGAGCAGGAATAGGCCTGCGGAATCAACAAGTTGAATTTTTTGAAATTTTTTTCGCTTGGGGGGTTTACAGCCCCCCGGACCGTCCGTATAGTGCGCACCACAACGACGGACAACCCCGAAGTTGTAGTAGAGATGAGCGGCGCTGTAAAGCATCAAGTAATCTCGAATGTGTGCCCAGGTGGCGGAATTGGTAGACGCGCTGGTTTCAGGTATCAGTGGCTTAACGGCCGTGGAAGTTCGAGTCTTCTCCTGGGCACCAAATATTTTCAAGTAACAGATGACCAAGGATCTGTTACTACTGTGTGAAAGCGAACGATAGTCGCCTTCTCCAGATGATGCAAAGCTTTGCCCAGGTGGCGGAATTGGTAGACGCGCTGGTTTCAGGTATCAGTGACTTAACGGTCGTGGAAGTTCGAGTCTTCTCCTGGGCACCATACAAAAACCCACTAGCTTGCTAGTGGGTTTTTTCTTGCCTGCGATTTTTGTATCCCTCCTCTTTCGATCATAGGTGCAAACCTGCACCGGCCTCTTCGCGGGCACGCCCGCTCCCACAGGTATCTCACTAGCCAAAAGGCCTGTGATGATCCTGTGGGAGCGGGCGTGCCCGCGAAGAGGCCAGCACAGCCAACCCACCTTCAGACTCTTGCACCATGGTCTGACCATGAATTTCTCGTCACCCGGCCACTTGAGAAACGATTTCGTTTACCATTGTTTCCAAATATGTAGCCGTAAGCGAGGAAGTACCCGCATGACGATCCGCCCGCAACCGCTGATGCGTACCTTGGCCGCCGCCGTGCTGAGCCTGGCCATCGGCGCTCCGGCCGCCATGGCAGACGCACCGGTCACCCTGACCATGTACAACGGTCAGCACAAGGAAATCGGCGAGGCCATCGCCAAAGCCTACGAGGCCAAGACCGGCATCCACATCGATATCCGCAAGGGCAGCAGCAACCAGCTGGCCAGCCAGATCATCGAGGAAGGCGAACGCTCGCCGGCCGACATCATCTATACCGAAGAGTCCCCTCCCCTGAACAACCTGGGCGAACTGGGCCTGTTGGCGAAGATCGACGACGCCACCGCGAACATGATGCCCAAGGAGTACGTTGGCGCCAACGGCACCTGGATGGGCATTACCGCCCGTACGCGCATCGTCGTGTTCAACCCGAAGAAGGTCGACGAGAAAGACCTGCCGACCACAGTGATGGACTTTGCCAACCCCGAGTGGGAAGGCCGTGTCGGCTATGTGCCCACCAGCGGCGCCTTCCAGGAACAGGCCGTGGCTATCCTGAAGATGCACGGGCGAGAAGCCACCGAAGAATGGCTGACCGGCCTGAAGGCATTCGGCAAGACCTACACCAACAACATGGTCGCCCTCAAAGCCGTGGAAAAAGGCGAAGTGGCTGCGGTACTGGTGAACAACTACTACTGGTATGCGCTTGAGCGCGAGCGCGGCAAGCTGGACACCAAGCTCTACTACCTGGCCGATGGCGATGCCGGCAACCTGGTCACCATTTCCGGCGCAGCCGTGGTCAAGGCCAGCAAGCACCCGAAAGAAGCCCAGGCCCTGCTCAACTGGATGGCCAGCGAAGAAGGCCAGCGCGTGATCACCCAGACTACCGCCGAGTACCCGCTGCACAAAGGCATGGTTTCCGACCGTGGCCTGAAACCGTTCGAAGACCTGCGCCCACCGAAGATCTCACCAGCCGACCTGGGCAATGCCGAGGAAGCGATCGAGCTTGAGCGCGAGGTCGGCCTGCTCTGATGACTGCCGCCCTGTCCGAGCCGGTGCCGGTACGCTTCGTACCGCGCCGCAAGCGCCCCTCCGTCTGGGTGGTGCTGCCTGTGCTGTTCCTGGTAGCGATGAGCTTGCTGCCTTTGCTGTACGTTGCCATGAAAGCCTGGGAGGCTGGCTGGCGCGAAGCCTTGCACCTGCTGTGGCGGCCGTTTGTCTGGGGGCTGATGCGCAACACCCTGATGCTGATGGTCGGGGTGACGCTGACCTGCATGGTGGTCGGCCTGGCCCTGGCCTGGCTGCTGGAGCGCAGCAACCTGGCCGGCCGCCGGTTGTGGGGCGTGGTGCTGTGCCTGCCGTTCGCCGTACCGTCGTTCGTCAGCAGCTTCACCTGGGTGTCGCTGAGCTCGGACTTCGAAGGGCTGGGCGGGGCGATCATGGTCATGGCCCTGTCCAAGTACCCACTGGTGTTCCTGCCGGTGGCCGCGACCCTGCGCAACCTCGATACCTCGCTGGAGGAGTCGGCACGTACGCTGGGTTGCAGCCGCTGGGGTGTATTCATCAAGGTCACCCTGCCGCTGCTGTGGCCATCGATGCTGGGCGGCGCGCTGCTGATCGCCCTGCACATGCTGGTGGAGTTCGGCGCCTTGTCGATCCTCGGCTTGCAAACCTTCACCACGGCGATTTACCAGCAGTTCGAACTGGAGTTCAGCAATGCCAACGCGGCCATGCTGTCCGCCGTACTGTTGGCGATGTGCCTGGTGATGCTGTGGCTTGAACTGCGGGTACGTGGCAAAGCCCGTCATGTGCGCATCGGCCAAGGTGTGGCGCGGCGAGCACAACCGGTGCGGCTGCGTGGCTGGGCAGTGCTGGCGCAACTGTTCTGCGTAGGCCTGGCGGTGTTGGGCAGCGGTATTCCGCTGGCCATGCTCGGCTACTGGTTGAGCGTGGGTTCATCGGCGGCATTCCCTGTGGCAGCGATTTCCAAGGCGCTGTTCACCTCGTTGTCGGTGTCGCTGGGGGGTGCCGGTTTCTGCGTGTTGCTAGCCCTGCCAATCAGCTTCCTGGTGGTGCGCTACAAGGGCCGCCTGGCAATTTGGGCCGAGCGCCTGCCATACCTGTTGCACGCCCTGCCCGGCCTGGTGATTGCCCTGACCCTGGTATTCTTCGCCCTGCATTACGTGCCGGCGCTGTACCAGACCACGGCACTGTTGCTGCTGGCCTATGCGCTGCTGTTCCTGCCGCTGGCGCAGTCGCCGGTGCGCACCGCACTGAACAAGGCTTCACCTACCCTGGAGGAAGCGGCACGAACCTTGGGCGCGAGCAGCTTTACCGCGTTCTGCCGGGTGACCCTGCCGATCATCTTCCCGGCCATGGCGGCAGCCTTTGCCCTGGTGTTCCTGGATGCCATGAAGGAACTGACAGCTACCTTGCTGCTCAGCCCGACCGGCATGACTACCCTGGCCACCGAGGTGTGGGCGCACACGGCCAACGTCGAGTTCGCGGCGGCAGCGCCTTATGCGGCGTTGTTGATTGTGGTCTCGGGGTTGCCGGTGTATCTGCTGACTACGCGGATGTATCTGAACAAGGCGTAACCTTCTTCGCGGGCTTGCCCGCTCCCACAGGTACCGCGCCGCCCTTAGGGCCGTGCAGTACCTGTGGGGGCTGGCTTGCCGGCGATGAGGCCATCAAATGTTACGCAGCATCCGGCGGACGATTGGCCCATGCACCCTGCCGACAGGCAGCATGTAGAGGCGGCCGAAGTGGTTGAAACACTGTACCGAGGTGGTCACGCTCAAACGCTGCTGGCCATCCCTCTGCTCATCCAGATCCATGCTCACCATCACCGCCAGGTGCGTGTCACGCGAGGTCAGGACCAATTGCTGGTCGCTGATTGCCTCGACCAGGAAAAAGTCCAGATGCTCACCCACTGCCGGCAAACGTTCGGGGCTGCGCGATGAGAAACCGTGGATAGCAGTGACATTGAAGCGGCGCGAGATCAAATCGCGCAGGCGAAAGGCTTTGGCCAGCCAGCCTGGGACGTCCGAAGTCATGGCGCAGTAGGCCTGGAGAGCGGTCATTGGCGCGCTGACATGCACGCTGTCGCAATGGAGGAAATCCAGGGCGGCCGGGGCGGCGACCAGTTGAGCTGACATGAACAACTCCGTTTGCCATGTGTCGTTGCCATCATAGCAACACTGCCCACAGAGGTAAGGGCCCTGTGTCGCGATCGATGTGGGAGCGGGCATGCCCGCGAACACCGGCGAAGCCGGTGCCATCCACCGTGTCGCCTGCTTCGCGGGCACGCCCGCTCCCACAATGATCGGGTCAGGCTCTGAATTGTCCCAGGCTGGCACGCAGCTGTGCCGCCAGGTCATCCAGCACCTTGCTGCTGGCGGTGGTCTGCATCACCACCTCGGCCGAGCGTTCGGCCTGGGCGTGTATGGTTTCCACCCG
Organism: Pseudomonas sp. UBA6753; assembly: GCF_002453565.1. Taxonomy (NCBI): domain Bacteria; kingdom Pseudomonadati; phylum Pseudomonadota; class Gammaproteobacteria; order Pseudomonadales; family Pseudomonadaceae; genus Pseudomonas; species Pseudomonas sp. UBA6753. The sequence goes on from NZ_DKHD01000002.1 coordinate 252,353, forward strand.
TCCACGCACTGCCTGCGCCCCGCTCGCCTGCTGTTCGGCCGCCCGGGTGGCCAGGCCGATGGCCGCGTGCACCTGCTCCACCGCTGCCTGCACCGACTGCTGGCGGCGCTCGTTGTCACGCAGCACCAGCAGCCCTTCGCTGGCCTTGAGCCCGGCCTGGCTGATGGTGGCCACGGCCTCCTTGGCCCCCTTCTGCAGCGCGGCGATATGCGCCTGGATATCTCCCGTGGAACTTTGCGTCTTGCTCGCCAACGCCCGCACCTCATCGGCCACGACGGCAAACCCGCGCCCGGTTTCGCCAGCACGGGCGGCTTCGATGGCCGCGTTCAAAGCCAGCAGGTTGGTCTGTTCGGCGATGCCGTGGATAACCGTCAGCACCACTTCGATCTGCTCACTCTGCTTGGCCAGGCGCTCGATCACCTGGGAGCCGGCTTCCACCTGCCCGGCCAGGTTCTCGATCAGACCGGCTAGCTGGGTCGATGTGCGGCTGTTCTCGTCAGTTGCCTGGCGGATATCCACCACCTGCTGCAGGGCGGCCTGCATCGCGTGGCTTTCAGCCTGGGCCTCGTCGGCCATGCTCGACAGGTCGCGCAGGCTGGCCGCCACTTCATCGCGTTGCAGCGCAGCGGCAGCATCGGCGCCGGCATTGCGCTGGGCCATCGCGCCAATCTCCACGCCGGTGCGCTGCGCCACCTCGCCCGCCTCGCGCACGATGGGTTGCAGCTTGTCGACAAAACGGTTCACCGCCGAAGCCATGTCGCCAATTTCGTCGCGGCTGTCGAGGGGCACACGCTTGGTCAGGTCGCCTTCGCCAGCCGCCAGGTCATCGAGGGCGGCAATCAGCAGGCGCAGCTTGCTCAGCACTCGGCGGCCAAGCACCACAGCCACCACCACCAGCACACCCAGGCCGACCAGCATCAGGCCCAGGCCGATACGCCAGCGCAGTTCGGCGGCAGCATCACGCACGGTCTGTGCGGTATTGGCCTGCATCGCGACTGCGCTGCCCTGCGCCTTTTCCAGGCGCTCGCGCAAGGTTTTGCCACTGTCGGCTGCAGCACCGACCAGGCTGTCGCCGACCAGTTGCTCGCCGCTGGCGATCAGTGCGGCGAAGCGCTGGTCGAGGGCCTTGAGCTCCTGATCGATGCCGGCGGTGGAAACGCCCATCACCACCTTGCCGATTTCTGCACCATTGGGGTTGATCGAGGCCTCGACGAAGTACACCGCCGGGTCGCGCCGGGCCGCGTCGATCACCTTGTCCAGCGCACGCTCGCCCTGGCCTTTGTCCATCAATGCCTGGTTGATCGGGTTTTGCCGGTTCAGGTAGCGAGTCAGGTGCTGGCCCTGGGCGTCGTCGTAGACCACGAACAGCACGTTAGGGTTGCGCTGCGCACGCCGGGCGAAGTCGGAGAGCACCGGCACGTCGTTGTCCCATATCGCCCGCGGTGCGACCGACGCCAGCAGCTCGGCCATATCGTTGGCGGAGTCCTTGAGGTTCTTTTCCAACGTGCTGCGCAGCTGCTGCTGCTCGCTTTGCAGGCGCGCCGACAAACCTGCGCTAAGGCGCTGGCGGGTGCTGCTGGAGAGGCCGTCGAGGCCTGAGCGCACGTCTTGCCCGGCTTGCTCCAGCTCACTGGCGAGCTGGCGGCTGTCATTGCCCAGGCGTTCGCCCAGGTCGGCTTCCAAGGCGGTGACCGTGCTTCGGGTAAGCGCAACGGCGACCAGCACCTGCACCAAAAGAGCGATACCAAGGGCAACAAACACAGGCCGCAAAAGGCGGCTTCGTAACAGTGAGAGGATGGCAGACACGGTGTAACCCTCGTGTTTTCTGGCGCCACTATTTTGATGGCATCTTCAGAAACTTCTTACAGCAAGGGTTGTGCCGGGGGCAGCAGGGATAAGTGCCAAGGTTCAGCAATGGGTTTTCCTGCACTGGCCTCTTCGCGGGCTTGCCCGCTCCCACAGGTACTCCACATGTCTTGAGGCCTGTGGTGTGCCGGCGATAGGGCCGGGACAGGCATACCCCATAAATGAAAACGCCGCAGCCCCTTTCAGGGCCACGGCGTCAGATCAGCCTGGAAGGCAGATCAGGCGAACGGATGACGCAGAACGATGGTCTCGTTGCGGTCCGGGCCGGTGGAGATGATGTCGATCGGCGCGCCGATCAGCTCTTCGATGCGCTTGATGTAGGCGCGAGCGTTGGCTGGCAGTTCTTCCAGGGTTTTCACGCCCAGGGTCGACTCGCTCCAGCCTGGCATCTCTTCGTACACCGGCTCCAGGCCGATGTAGCTGTCGGCATCGGAAGGCGCGTCGATGACGGCACCGTTCTCGTTCTTGTAGCCAACGCAGATGTTGATGGTTTCCAGGCCATCCAGTACGTCCAGCTTGGTCAGACAGATGCCCGAGATGCTGTTGACGTCGATGGCGCGGCGCAGGATCACGGCATCGAACCAGCCGCAACGGCGCGCACGGCCGGTGGTGGAGCCGAACTCATGGCCACGCTTGGCCAGGGTAGCGCCAGTCTCGTCGAACAGTTCGGTCGGGAACGGACCGGAACCTACGCGAGTGGTGTAGGCCTTGGTGATACCCAGGATGTAGTCCAGGTACATCGGGCCAACGCCGGAACCGGTGGAGATACCGCCAGCGGTGGTGTTGGAGCTGGTGACGTACGGGTAGGTACCGTGGTCGATGTCCAGCAGCGAGCCCTGGGCACCTTCGAACATGATGTCCTTGCCGGCGCGACGCAGGTTGTGCAGCTCGGCGGTGACGTCGAGCATCATCGGCTTGAGCTGTTCGGCGTAGGCCATGCATTCGTCCAGGGTCTGCTGGAAGTCGATGGCCGGCTCTTTGTAGTAGTTCACCAGCTGGAAGTTGTGGTAGTCCAGCAGCTCACCCAGCTTGGCGGCGAAACGCTCGCGGTGGAACAGGTCGCCCACGCGCAGGCCGCGGCGTGCAACCTTGTCTTCGTAGGCTGGGCCGATACCACGGCCGGTGGTGCCGATCTTGGCTTCGCCACGGGCTTTTTCGCGGGCCTGGTCCAGGGCAACGTGGTACGACAGGATCAGCGGCGCAGCCGGGCTGATGCGCAGGCGCTCGCGCACCGGTACGCCCTTCTCTTCCAGCTTGGTGATTTCACGCATCAGGGCATCCGGGGCAACGACCACGCCGTTGCCGATCAGGCACTGTACGCCTTCACGCAGGATACCGGACGGAATCAGGTGCAGAACGGTCTTTTCACCGTTGATCACCAGGGTGTGACCCGCGTTGTGGCCACCCTGGTAGCGCACTACGGCGGCAGCATGTTCGGTCAGCAGATCGACGATCTTGCCTTTGCCCTCATCACCCCACTGGGTGCCCAGGACGACGACATTCTTACCCATTACATTGGTCCTCATTCACGCAAACTTGGTTGCCGGCCTACTGCCGGCGCAGAAACTCACTGGGCCAGCGGCAGAACCTGCCAGCGCCCGTCTTGCTGAATCAATTGCCGATCACAATCCGCCTCGAGAGCAGCACTCAACGGCTGGCCAGGCAGGGCCTGGACCACACGCTGGCCCTCGTTGCGCAACTGGCAGACTTGCTGCCAGAGGGCCGCGTCGCCACTGTCCGGCATCCAGATGCCGCCAGTTGGCAATACGACCTCCGCTCGCCCCAGTGTGACCAGGGTCTTCAAATCCGTGGAGAAACCGGTGGCCGGGCGGGCCCGGCCGAAATCGGCGCCGATGTCGTCATAGCGCCCGCCCTGGGCGATCGATTGACCTTCGCCCGGCACGAACACGGCGAACACCACGCCAGTGTGATAGTGGTAACCGCGCAGCTCGCCGAGGTCGAAGTACAGCGGCAGGTCCGGGAAGCGCGACGCCAGGCGATCGGCGATCGCCAGCAGGTCGTCCAGCGCCGCCAGCACGCTGGCCGGGGCACGGCCCAGGCGCACGCGGGCTTCGGCCAGCACTTCGCGGCCACCGCACAGCTCGACCAGCGCGCGCAGCATGTTGCCCAGGTCCTTCGGCAGGTCGGCGGTCAGCACCTGAACTTCATCCACGGCCTTGCGCTGCAGGGCGTCGAACAGCTGCTGCTCGACCGCACCGGACAGGCCGGCAGCACGGGCCAGGCCGCGGTAGATACCGACGTGGCCGAGGTCCATGTGCACATCCGGCACATCGGTCAGTTGCAGCGTGGCGAGCATCAGGCTGATGATTTCGACATCGCTGGTGGGGCTGGCGTCGCCGTACAGCTCGGCACCCAGCTGGATCGGGCTGCGCGAGGTGGACAGGGCACGCGGCTGGGCGTGCAGCACGCTGCCGGCATAGCACAGGCGGCTCGGGCCTTCACGGCGCAGGGTGTGGGCGTCGATACGTGCCACCTGCGGGGTGAAGTCGGCGCGGAAGCCCATCAGGCGGCCGGACTGCGGGTCCACTACCTTGAAGGTGCGCTGATCCAGGTCCTGGCCGGCGCCGGTGAGCAGCGACTCCAGGTACTCGATATGCGGGGTGACGACCAGTTCGTAGCCCCAACTCTGGAACAGGTCCAACACCTGGCGGCGCGCGATCTCGATACGCGCAGCCTCAGGTGGCAGTACTTCCTCGATGCCATCTGGCAGCAGCCAGCGGTCTACCGTTGCCATTACGCCATTTCCCCTCTGGTCCGGGCGGCTTGCCAGCAGGCTAGCCGTCAGTAAAGCCGGTATCGCGCACAGCAGCGGGCAGCACTGATCCCAGCGCAGCCACCGTACCCGACACCCTCGAATTGCCTTGCGACCTGACCAAACCGTCAACTGGCGGTTTGCCAATCAACCTTGCAGACGCAAAAAAGCCGGGAAATTTCCCGGCTGCCTCATCATACACCCCTTTTCATTCAGGATGCACCCCGCCTGGTGCTTTAGCTGCCAGGCGGGGCGCCGCTGCATGAAAATCAGGGCCTGAGCATCACGGCCTGCTCTTGTCCAGGAAGCGGAAGAACTCGTTCTTCGGGTCCAGGACCAGCACGTCGCTCTTGCTCGAGAAGCTCTCGCGGTACGCCTGCAGACTACGGTAGAACGCATAGAAATCAGCGTCCTGGGTGTAGGCCTTGGCGTAGATGGCGGCCGCCTGGGCGTCGCCGTCACCGCGGGTTTCCTCTGCTTCGCGATAGGCCTCAGCCAGCAATACGCGGCGCTGACGGTCGGCATCGGCACGGATACCTTCAGCCAGCTCGTTACCCTTGGCGCGGTGCTCGCGGGCTTCACGCTCACGCTCGGTGCTCATGCGGTCGAACACGCTGCGGTTGACTTCCTTCGGCAGGTCGATGGCCTTGACGCGCACGTCGACCACCTCGATACCCAGCTCCTTGGCGGCCATGCGGTTCAGCGAAGCAGTGATGTCAGCCATCAGCGCGTCACGTTCACCGGAAACCACTTCGTGCAGGGTACGTTTACCGAACTGGTCACGCAGGCCGCTTTCCAGACGACGCGACAGACGCTCGTCGGCGATCTGCTTCATGCCGGACGTGGCGGTGTAGAAGCGTTCGGCGTCCTTGACGCGCCACTTGGCGTAGGCGTCGACCATCACCGCTTTCTTCTCCAGGGTCAGGAACCGCTGGGTCGGGGCGTCGAGGGTCATCAGGCGGGCGTCGAACTTGCGCACCTGGTTCACGTACGGAATCTTCACGTGCATGCCCGGCTGGACATCCGCCTGGACCACCTTACCGAAGCGCAGCAGTACCGCACGTTCGGTCTGGGACACGATGTAGAAGCTGTTCCAGGCCACGATGGCCAGGACCACGGCGGCGATCAGGGCGATCAGCGATCTGTTGCTCATCAGCGGCTCTCCCTAGTGCGCAGCGGCTGCTGTTGCTGTTGCAGGTCCTGCGCCGCACGCGCGGCCGCATCGTTGACCGATGGCGACACACTGGCGGTCGGCGCGGACGGGTTGCGGCTGCCTTCGACCATCTTGTCCAGCGGCAGGTAGAGCAGGTTGTTCTGCCCGTCCTTGGTCGCCACCATGACCTTGCTCGAATTGCTGTAGACCTCTTGCATGGTCTCCAGGTACAGACGCTGACGGGTCACGTCAGGTGCCTTGCGGTACTCGGCGACCAGCTTGGTGAAGCGGTCGGCCTCACCCTTGGCGCGGGCGATGACTTCGTCGCGGTAACCGTTGGCGTCCTCGATGATGCGCTGGGCCTGACCACGGGCTTCCGGCACCACGCCATTGGCGTAGGACTCGGCCTGGTTGCGGGCACGCTGCTCGTCTTCGCGGGCACGGATCACGTCGTCGAAGGCTTCCTGCACTTCACGCGGGGCTGCCGCGCTCTGCACGTTGACCTGGGTAACGCTGATACCGGTGCGGTAGGTGTCGAGGAAGCGCTGCAGGCGTTCGCGGATATCCACGGCCATCTGCTCGCGGCCTTCGGTCAGCACCTGGTCCATCGAGGTGGAACCCACCACGTGGCGCAAGGCGCTGTCGGTCGCGTGCTGCAGGCTGACCTCAGGCTGGTCGACGTTGAGCACGAAGTCCTGCAGGTTGCTGATCTTGTACTGGACGGTCAGCGGTACCTCGACGATGTTCTCGTCTTCGGTCAGCATCTGGCCCTGCTTGGTGTAGGCACGCTCGCGCGTGACGTTCTCCATGTACTTGCGATCGATCGGCGGGAAGTAGATGTTCAGGCCGGGACCGACCGTCTCATAGTACTTGCCGAAGCGCAGCACCACGGCCTGCTCCTGCTCGTCGACCACGTACACGGCGCTGTACAGCCAGATAGCAGCCAGCACCGCCAGGCCGATGCCCAGCAGGCCCAGGCCACCGCCCTTGCCGACATTGCGGTCACCGCCGCCACGTTTCTTGCCACTGCCGAACATGCCGTTCAGGCTGTCCTGCAATTTGCGGAAGGCCTCGTCCAGGTCCGGTGGACCTTTCTTGTCACCACCGCCGCCACCGCCATTCCGGCGACCGCCCCAGGGATCCTGATTGTTCGAGTTGCCACCCGGCTCGTTCCAAGCCATAGCGCTCTCCATCTGATAAAGCAAAGACGCGCCCACGGCGCGCCGTCCAATGCTACAGAATGCCTGTCACTGCTGCCCGGCGACCTCGACGAGCATTTATTGCAAAGTGTGTTGCTCGACAAACACTTGCGGCTCCATGCCTTCGCGGCTGACCAGGCGATTCAGTTCGACCATGGGCAGTCGCACGCTCAGCAGGCTGCGCCCTTCTTCATCATGCTCTTCACTCTGCACGGCACCCAGGGCAAAGAATTGCGCGCGCAAGCGGGCAAAACGCTGCTCCAGACACAGGGTACCGACAAACAGATCATCCCCCAGCAACTCGGCAATCGCCTGGCCGACCAGCTCCAGGCCACGCCCATCGCGTGCCGATACCCAGACCCGTTCCGGCTTGCCATCGGCATTGCGCTGGATCTGCGGCTCGACATCTTCGAGCAGGTCGAGTTTGTTATACACCTCGAGGATCGGCAACCCTTCGGCACCAATCTCGCCCAACACCGCCAGCACCTGCTCGATCTGCTCCATGCGCTCCGGCTCATGGGCGTCGATCACATGCAGCAACAAGTCGGAGTTGCTCGACTCTTCGAGCGTAGCCCGAAATGCCTCGACCAGCTTGTGCGGCAGGTGGCGAATGAAGCCCACGGTATCGGCCAGCACGATCGGCCCCAGGTCGTTCAGCTCGAGCCGGCGCAGGGTCGGGTCGAGGGTGGCGAACAGCTGGTCCGCGGCATACACCTCGGATTCGGTCAGGGCGTTGAACAGCGTGGACTTGCCGGCGTTGGTATAACCCACCAGCGATACCGACGGGATGTCCGCACGCTTGCGCCCGCGGCGCGCCTGCTCGCGCTGGCTGCGCACCTTCTCCAGGCGTGACTTGATCTGGCGAATGCGCACCCGCAACAGGCGGCGGTCGGTTTCCAGCTGGGTTTCACCTGGGCCACGCAGGCCGATACCACCCTTCTGTCGCTCAAGGTGGGTCCAGCCGCGCACCAGCCGCGTGCTCATGTGCTCGAGCTGGGCCAGTTCGACCTGCAGCTTGCCTTCATGGGTACGCGCCCGTTGGGCGAAGATATCGAGGATCAGCCCGGTACGGTCGAGCACACGACACTCGAACACACGTTCGAGGTTGCGCTCCTGACTGGGCGTGAGGGTGTGATTGAAAATCACCAGGTCTACCTGTTCGGCATGGACCAGGTCGTGCAACTCTTCGACCTTGCCACTGCCAATCAGGTATTTGGCGGAAGGCTGATGCCTTGCCACCGTGACCAGCGAGACGATGTCGGCACCGGCCGACAATGCCAGCTCCTGGAACTCCTGCGGGTCTTCGCGCGCCTCAGGGTTCTGACCTTCCAAGTGAACGAGCAACGCCCGCTCACCACCACCGTGGCGCTCAAAGAACAATGCAGGCTCCTATCAGGCGTTGCCTGGCTCGCTGTCGCCGTGTTCGGAATCGGACGGGCTTGGCAGACGAACCGGACGGGCAGGAACCACGGTCGAGATGGCGTGCTTGTAGACCATCTGGCTGACGGTGTTCTTCAGCAGTACCACGAACTGGTCGAAGGACTCGATCGAACCCTGCAGTTTGATGCCGTTGACCAGGTAGATGGATACCGGGACCTTTTCTTTTCTCAAGGTGTTCAAGTAAGGGTCTTGTAGCGAATGCCCTTTTGACATATGCCGCACTCCTGTAAGGATAAATAATAGAAAATCAAGAAAATCGATAAATTAGGCCGCCCCTTCGCAAGAATAGACGGCAATCAGCAGGGACTCAGCTCAATATGGAGATGGCCCCAAGGTATTTCAAGGTGCGGGACAGATTGTCGCAGGCCAGGCTGTCAAGCCAGTGTACTTCGGGCCAGCCACGCAACCAGGTGAACTGCCGCTTGGCCAGCTGCCTGGTGGCAATGATACCGCGTTCACGCATCTCATTCTCAGTCAGCTTGCCGTCCAGGTAATCCCAGACCTGCCGATACCCCACTGCCCGTATAGACGGCAGCCCGGCGTGCAAGTCACTTCTGGCTCGCAGCGATCGGACCTCGTCGACGAAGCCCTGTTCCAGCATCTGTGAAAATCGTAACGCAATTCGCTGATGCAAAATGTGACGATCTGTAGGAGCAATCGCCAAACTCGCGACAGTATAGGGCAAATGTCCGCCAGCGCCTGCGTCTGCGCCGCGACTTTCCGCGAATTGACGCTGTCGATGTGCCGTCATGCTCTCGCCACTCACCCGGTACACCTCCAACGCCCGGATCAACCGCTGCGGGTCGTTGGGGTGGATGCGCGCCGCCGACTCAGGGTCAACCTCGGCCAACTGGCGGTGCAACTCGGCCAGGCCCAGCGCTTCGGCCTGGGCTTCCAGCTCGGCACGCACCGCGGCATCGGCCGCCGGCATGTCGGCCAGGCCATCGATCAACGCCTTGTAATAGAGCATGGTGCCGCCCACCAGCAGCGGGATCTTGCCGCGCGCGGTGATCTCGGCCATGGCCTCCAGGGCATCGGCACGGAACTGCGCAGCCGAATAGCTCTCGGCCGGGTCGCGAATGTCGATCAGCCGGTGCGGGTGAGCGGCGAGGATTTCTTTCGACGGCTTGGCCGAACCGATGTCCATGCCGCGGTAGACCAGCGCCGAATCGACGCTGATCAGCTCGCACGGCAGTACTTTGGTCAGCTCGATGGCCAGGTCGGTCTTGCCGGCCGCCGTCGGGCCCATCAGGAATATTGCAGGGGGCTTGCCGCTCATTTCATCGACCGCGCAGGAAGAGTTTGTCCAGGTCATCCAGGCCCATCTGGGTCCAGGTGGGGCGACCATGGTTGCACTGGCCGCTGCGCTCGGTGTTTTCCATGTCACGCAGCAGGGCGTTCATCTCGGGGATCGCCAGGCGCCGGTTGGCGCGCACGGCGCCGTGGCAGGCCATGGTGCCGAGCAGCTCGTTGAGGTGCGCCTGGATACGGTCGCTGGTGCCGTATTCCATCAGGTCGGCGAGTACATCCTGCACCAGTCGGTTGGCCTCGGCCTGCTTGAGCAAAGCCGGGATCTGGCGGATGGCCAGGGTCTCGGGGCCCAGCCGCTGCAGTTCGAAGCCCAGCCGCTGGAACCACTGCGCGTGCTCTTCGGCGCAGTCTGCTTCGCGCTGGCTCAAGGCAAGGGTCTCGGGCACCAGCAGCGGCTGGCCGCTGAGGCCTTCGCTGGCCATGGCCACCTTCAGGCGCTCGTACATGATGCGCTCGTGTGCGGCATGCATGTCTACCAGCACCAGGCCGATGGCGTTCTCGGCCAGGATATAGATGCCCTTGAGCTGCGCCAGCGCGTAGCCCAGCGGGGGAATGTCACCCTGGCTTTCGGGCAACGCCCTCGGCGCCGCGCCTTCATCCAGCGGTTTGTAAAACTCGCGATACACCGCCTGTGCCTCGGCGGCTGGCATCGGCTGCGAGGGTCGCGGGGTGTACTGGTACTGGTAACCCGCGCCACTGCCGCCACTGGAAAACGACTGCTGCGGGGCACGCGGCTGCTCGAGTACCGGCGAGGCCAGGCGCATTTCGCCCTGGGGGCCGAACTCACCGGCCTGCTGGCCCGTGGGGCGGACCACTTCGGGCACGGCAGCAGGCGCCGCCAACTGGTCTTCCGGGCGTACATCGGCCAGGGCGCGATGCAGGGTGCCATACAGGAAGTCGTGCACCGAGCGCCCCTCGCGGAAACGCACTTCGTGCTTGGTCGGGTGCACGTTGACGTCGACGCCGTTGGGCTCCAGCTCCAGGAACAGCACGAAGGTCGGGTGCCGACCATTGAACAGCACGTCGCGGTAGGCCTGGCGCACGGCGTGGGCAACCAGCTTGTCGCGCACCGCACGGCCGTTGACGAAGAAATACTGCAGGTCTGCCTGGCTGCGCGAGAAGGTCGGCAGGCCGACCCAGCCCCACAGGCGCAGGCCATTGCGCTCCACGTCGATCGGCAGCGCCTGCTCCATGAAGCCCGGGCCGCAGATGGCGCCCACCCGCCGCGCACGGGCGGTTTCATCGTGGGCCTCGTGCAGGCTGAGGATGCTCTTGCCGTTGTGGCGCAGGTGGAAGCCGACATCGAAGCGCGCCAGCGCCAGGCGCCGTATCACTTCCTGCAGGTGATCGAATTCGGTTTTCTCGGCCTTGAGGAACTTGCGCCGGGCCGGGGTATTGAAGAACAGGTCGCGCACTTCCACCGAAGTACCCACCGGGTGCGCCGCCGGCTGCACCCGCGGGGTCATGTCGCGGCCTTCGGTTTCCACCTGCCAGGCCTCGGTCGCGCTGGCGGTACGCGAGGTCAGGGTCAGCCGCGCCACCGAGCTGATCGAGGCCAGGGCCTCACCACGGAAGCCCAGGCTCAATACCCCTTCCAGGTCTTCCAGCTCGCGGATCTTGCTGGTGGCGTGACGGGCCAGGGCCAGCGGCAGGTCGTCGGCGGAAATGCCGCTGCCATCGTCACGCACCCGCAGCAGCTTGACGCCGCCCTGCTCCACTTCCACGTCGATACGCCGGGCGCCGGAGTCCAGGCTGTTCTCAAGCAACTCCTTGGCAACAGACGCCGGCCGCTCGACAACCTCACCGGCGGCAATCTGGTTGGCCAGCCGCGGGCTGAGCAGCTGGATGCGCGAACCACCACTCATTGCGAGGCCAACGTGGTAGCGGGGATATCGAGGCGCTGGCCGACCTTCAGCTCATCGGTCTTGAGGCTGTTGGTGCTGCGCAGGCTGGTCACGCTGACCTGGTAGCGCACGGCAAGCATCGCCAGGGTCTCGCCAGGGCGCACGGTGTGCTCCCGCGGGCCAGCGGCGATCTTGCCGGTGTCGCGCAGCCAGGCGATGTAGGTGCCAGGCGGCGGGTTCTGCTGGAAGTACTGGCGCACACCGGTGTGGATCGAACGGGCCAGGGCCTGCTGATGGCTGGCGGTGGCCAGCTTGGCGGCTTCGTTGTTGTTCGAGATGAACCCGGTTTCAACGAGGATCGACGGAATATCCGGCGACTTCAGCACCATGAAGCCAGCCTGTTCCACCCGCTGCTTGTGCAGCGAGGTAATGCGGCCCATGTTGCCCAACACCTTCTGCCCGACATTGAGGCTGGAGCTGAGCGTGGCGGTCATCGACAGGTCGAGCAGCACGCCGGCCAGCATGCGGTCCTTGTCGTCGAGGCTGACGTTACCGGCACCACCGATCAGGTCGGAACGGTTTTCCGTGTCGGCCAGCCAGCGCGCGGTCTCGGAGGTAGCGCCGCGGTCGGACAGGGCGAACACCGAGGCGCCAAAGGCGGCGCGGGACGGCGCGGCGTCGGCGTGGATCGAGATGAACAGGTCGGCGCCCTTCTTGCGGGCGATTTCCGTGCGCTTGCGCAGCGGGATGAAGTAGTCGCCGGTACGGGTCAGCTCGGCCCGGAAGCCTTTTTCGCTGTTGATCTGGCGCTGCAGTTCCTTGGCGATCTGCAGCACGATGTCTTTTTCATGCTGGCCACGCGACCCGGATGCACCCGGGTCTTCGCCGCCGTGACCGGCGTCGATGGCAACCACGATGTCACGCTTGCCGTTGGGAACCGGCGGCAGCTTGATGGCAGGCTGGGCCGGGGTCACCGGCACTGCTGGCGTGGTTGCAGGCGTTGGTGCCGGAGTCGGGGCCGGAGCCGGCGCGCTGGCCGCGATGGCGTCAGCCTCCTGGTCGTACAGGTCGACCACCAGGCGGTTGCCGTACTGGGCGTTGGGCGCCAGGGTGAAGCTTTTTGGGGTGACCGACTTTTTCAGATCGACCACCACGCGCAGGTCGGTCGGGGTGCGCTGAGCCGAACGCACGCTGCTGATCGGCGTATTGGAGGTAGCCACGTTCAGTGGCGCGGCCAAGGTCGCGCCATTGATGTCGATAACCAGGCGATCAGGTGCGCTCAGGGTGAAGACGCTGTGCTGCACGGGGCCAGACAGGTCGAAGACCAGCCGCGTGTTGTCCGGCGCGCGCCACAGGCGCATGCTCTTGACTTGAGTGACGGCCAGAGCGTCAACGGTCACCGTTGTCAGCAGCAGCCCAACGATGGCGACCAGTGCGCGTATGCGCATACCTACCCCACTTACTGTTTATGGTGTTCGGCCAGTGCAACGCACCAGGCCTCGCCGCGAGCCCCCTGCGGCGAAAGGATCAGCGAGCGTCCGCCCGCTTGGGGGCTTATGGTAATGGTCAGGTCGGGCTTTGGCAAAACGCCCGCACCCTTTTGTGGCCACTCGAACAGGCACAGCGGGTCGCCCTCGAAATAGTCACGAATGCCCATGAACTCCAGCTCTTCCGGATCGACCAGGCGATACAGGTCGAAATGGAACGCCCGCACCTCACCGATCTCGTAAGGTTCGACCACGGTGAAGGTCGGGCTTTTCACTGCACCAGTATGGCCCAGGCCACGAATCAGGCCACGCGACAGCGTGGTTTTGCCCGCGCCCAGGTCACCTTCCAGAAAAATCACGCCGTGACCGCCGGTCACCTCGGCCAGTTGTGCGCCGAATTTGACCGTGGCCGCTTCATCGGCCAGAAACAGGTTTAAGCCAGACACGCAGAATGCTCCTCCAACAACTCACGAATGACCGGCGCCAGATCGCTGGCAGCCAGGCCTCTACCTTTAACGCCCAGACGCTCGCCGGCACAGGCGTGCAGCCATACCCCCAGCCCCGCGGCATGCCAGGCATCCAGGCCCTGGGCCAGCAGCGCCGCCAATACACCGGTCAGCACATCGCCCAGGCCGGCACCGGCCATGGCCGGGTGGCCACGTTCGCACAGCAGCAGCTGCCCGGCCGGGTCGGCCACCAGAGTGCCAGCCCCCTTGAGCACGCAGACGCTGTTGTAACGGCGCGCCAGCTTGCGTGCGGCGCCCGCGCGGTCCGCCTGCACAGCCTCGGTGGAAATGCCCAGCAGCCGCGCCGCCTCCCCGGGGTGCGGGGTAAGGATGCTGCCACTGGGCAGGGCCAGCGGGGTGCGCGCCAGCAAATTCAGGGCATCGGCGTCCCACACCTGTGGGCGCTCGGCATTGGCCACCGCCGACAGCAGGCTGCGACCCCAGGCTGCCTGGCCCAGGCCAGGGCCGACCACCAGCACCGAAGCGCGCTCCAGCACGCCCATCAGCTGGTTGGCCGAAGTGGCGCCCAGGCACATGACCTCGGGCAGGCGCGCCAGGCTGGCAGTCACGTGTTCAGGCCGGGTCGCCACGCTGACCAGCCCCGCGCCACAGCGCAGGGCAGCCTCGGCACTGAGCAGCACGGCGCCGCCGGTACCGAGGTCGCCACCGACCACCAGTACATGGCCGAAGTCGCCTTTATGGGCATGCGCATGCCGTGCCGGCAGGTGCGCGACAGTCACGCTGCTGAGCAATTGAGGGGTATGGCTGGGGTGTTTGGTCTGCGGCATGGGGTCAAAGGCTCCAATGTCTGGCAGAATTATACGCACCTGAGCCCGTATTGCCTTGCCCATCCATGTCCGCCTGTACGCCTGACCTCGCCCAACTGGCCCAATCGATCAAGATTTGGGGCCAAGAACTCGGTTTTGCCCATGTTGGCATAGCCGGAGTCGACCTTGGCGAACACGAACACCATCTGCAGCGCTGGCTCGACGCCGGCTACCAGGGCGAGATGGATTACCTGGGCGCCCACGGCAGCAAACGAGCGCACCCAGAGCAACTGATCCCCGGCACGGTACGCGTGGTATCGCTGCGCATGGACTACCTGCCCGGCGACACGCAGATGGCGCAGCGCCTGGCACAGCCGGAAAAAGCCTACGTATCGCGCTACGCCCTGGGCCGGGACTACCACAAGCTGGTGCGCAAGCGCGTGCAGTTCCTGGCCGATCGCATTCAGGAAGCCATCGGCCCATTCGGCTACCGCGCCTTCGTCGACAGCGCTCCGGTGCTGGAAAAGGCCCTGGCCGAGCAGGCCGGGCTGGGCTGGATCGGCAAGAACACCCTGCTGCTCAACCGCAAGGCGGGCAGCTACTTCTTCCTCGCCGAACTGTTCGTCGACCTGCCGCTGCCGGTGGACGAAGCCACCACCAGCGAACACTGCGGGCGCTGCCAGGCCTGCCTGGACATCTGCCCGACCCAGGCCTTCGTCGGGCCGTATGTGCTGGATGCACGGCGCTGCATCTCCTACCTGACCATCGAACTGCGGGGGCCGATCCCCGTCGAGTTGCGTTCGAAGATGGGCAACCGGGTGTTCGGTTGCGATGACTGCCAGATCGTCTGCCCATGGAACCGCTTTGCCAGGCATAGCCAGGAACAGGACTTCCAGCCACGGCACGGGCTGGAGAATGCCGAGCTGGCGGAGATGTTCCTGTGGGATGAAAGGACCTTCCTGCGCAAGACCGAAGGCGGGCCATTGCGCCGGGCCGGGTATGAGCGCTGGTTGCGCAACCTGGCGGTGGGGCTTGGCAATGCGCCATCGACGATCCCGGTGATCGAAGCGCTGAAGGCGCGGCGCGAGGATGCCTCGGAGCTGGTGAGGGAGCATGTGGAGTGGGCGCTGGCGCAGCACGGCGTTCAATAGCGACCCAGCCCCAGAGCTTGCGCCACCCTTGTGGGAGCGGGCGTGTCGAGGCGTCGAACCGCCGCGAACACCGGCGGAGCCGGTGCCATACACCGCGTTGGCCGCTTCGCGGGCACGCCCGCTCCCACAAGGAAGGTGACATGCTCTCGAATATTGTCCCCTTTGCGACAGCGCAGCCCCAAGGGCTGGGCAATCTCCCACAGGGGCCATGTTGTGCCGGAACTGCGTTACTGCTGGTCGTTGTAGTGGAACTTGGGCATTTCCCAATGGAACCGAATCGCCAGCAACCGCACCAGGAACCCGCCAAACAAGGTCAGTAACATCGCCTGCTCCGCCGGCAACTTGAAATACACGCAGCCCAGGTAGAACCAAGCCGCGGCAAACGACACGCTGGCGTACAGCTCGCGGCGGAATACCAGGGGAATGTCGTTACAGAAGATATCCCGCAAGATCCCGCCGAATACCCCGGTGATCACCCCGCTGATCGACGCCACGAGCATGCCCTGCCCCATCTCCAGTGCGGTCATGCAACCGATCAGGGTAAAGGCCACCAGCCCCAGGGCATCGAGCACCAGGAACAACGAGCGCAGGCGGCGCATCATTGGCGCGATGAAGATGGTCAGCAGCGCCGCACAACTGGTCAGCACCAGGTACTCCGGGTGCTTCACCCAGGTCAGCGGGTAATGCCCGAGCAGCACGTCACGCACCGAGCCGCCACCCAAGGCGGTGACGCAGGCAATCAGCACCACGCCGAACCAGTCCATGCCGCGGCGGCCGGCAGACAACGCGCCGGTCATGGCTTCGGCGGTGATGGCGATGAGGTAGAGCATCAACAACATGGTGCGGGGTCCGTGCGGGCGGGCGAGAAGGCGCGCAGTCTAACCAGTTGCCCATGGCACCAAAAGAGGGCGCAGATACAATATCTGCGCCTTTTCGGCTCACACCTTGATGAAGTGCTCGCGATAGTGGCGCAGTTCGGCGATCGATTCGCGGATGTCGTCCAGCGCCAGGTGGGTGTTGCCCTTCTTGAAGCTGTCACGCACATCAGGCGCCCAGCGGGCAGCCAGCTCTTTCAGGGTCGAGACATCCAGGTTGCGGTAGTGGAAGTAGTTTTCCAGGTTGCGCATGTGCCGGTAGAGGAAGCGGCGGTCCTGGCAGATGCTGTTGCCGCAGATCGGCGACTTGCCTTTCGGTACCCACTGCTCGAGGAAGGCAATGGTCTGCGCCTCGGCTGCGGCCATGTCGACCTTGCTCTCGCGTACGCGCTGGGTCAGGCCCGAAGCGCCATGGGTGCGGGTGTTCCACTCGTCCATGCGCGCCAGCACTTCGTCACTGTGGTGGATGGCGATCACCGGCCCTTCGGCCAGGGTGTTCAGTTCGCTGTCGGTGACGATGGTGGCCATCTCGATGATGACGTCGCTGTCCGGATCCAGGCCGGTCATTTCCAGGTCGATCCAGATCAGGTTCTGTGGGTTTTGCATGCGGGGGCTCCTCGTATAGGCCGTCATAGTAGCGTAGTGGCCAAGGCACGCCCATTCACGGCGCGAAGGTAAGCCAAATGGTCCGGCGCCTGGCGTGCTAAACTGCCTGCCGTTTTCAACCTGCCCCCACGCACGGAATCTTCATGGCCAAACGCCAGCTCAATCGCCGCCAGAACTGGCGCATCGAAAAAATCCAGAACGAGCGCGCCGCGCGTGCGGCCAAACGCGAACAGCACGTGTTGCAGGAACTGGAGGGTGGCGACCTGGGGCCGGAGCAGCTGGGCCTGGTGATTGCGCACTTCGGTGTGCAGGTAGAAGTGGAAGCCCAGGACGGCGAAGCCGCAGGCCAGGTGTTCCGCTGCCACTTGCGCGCCAACCTGCCGGCGTTGGTTACCGGCGACCGCGTGGTATGGCGCTCGGGCAACCAGGGCATTGGCGTGATCGTCGCGCAGATGCCGCGCAGTACCGAGCTGTGCCGGCCAAACAACCACGGCCAGCTGAAACCGGTGGCGGCCAACGTCGACCTGATCGTGATCGTCTTCGCCCCCGCGCCCGAGCCGCACCCCAACCTCATCGACCGTTATCTGGTGGCGGCGGAGCACGCCGGCATTCGCCCGCTGCTGCTGCTGAACAAGGCTGACCTGATCAACGACGAGAACGGCCCGGGCCTGCATGCGCTGCTGGAGGTTTACCGCGAGCTGGGCTACCCGCTGCTGGAGGTCTCGGCCCACCAGGGTGACGGCATGCAACGCCTGCAGCAGATGCTCGACGGCCACATCAGCGTGTTCGTCGGCCAGTCGGGGGTGGGCAAGTCGTCGTTGGTCAACAGCTTGCTGCCGGACGCCGGCACCCGTGTCGGCGACCTGTCGGAGTGGTCTGGCCAGGGCACCCACACCACCACCACCGCGCGGTTGTACCACTTCCCCAATGGTGGCGACCTGATCGACTCGCCGGGCATCCGCGAGTTCGGCCTGGGTCATGTCAGCCGCAGTGATGTGGAGGATGGTTTCATCGAGTTCCGCGACCTGTTCGGCACCTGCCGCTTCCGCGACTGCAAGCATGATCGCGAACCGGGCTGTGCGCTGCTCAAGGCGCTGGACGAGGGGCGTATCAAGCAGCAACGGATGAACAGCTACCGCTCGATCATTGCCAGTTTGCCGGAAGACGCTTACTGACCACTTGCGCCACAGGCTCTGCACAAGGCTCGAGGGCTACGCCAATCCTGTGGGAGCGGGCGTGCCCGCGAAGCAGGCACCTCGGTGGTTGGCACGGGCTTCGCCCGTGTTCGCGGGCAAGCCCGCTCCCACAGGGTACGCGCTGGCTTCAGCTACAGCGCGATCCTGCAGGGTTTACTGGTCCTTGGCCTCATCCATCTTCAGCGTCCCTTCTTCGAAGATGTTCAGCTTCTGGCGCAGTTCACGCGGCTGCATGGGGGCCTGCCCGGCCTCCCCTGGCGCCGCCGGTGCCGCAGCGGCCGGCGGCGCAGGCTCGGCAGCCGGTGCTTCCGGCGCGCCCTGTTCGCCTTCGATATTGCGCTGGGCCTTTTTGGTCAGCACGATGATGTCGATGCGGCGGTTGACCGGGTTGAACGGGTCCTTGCGATCGAACAGCGACGACGAGGCATAACCCACCACCCGCGCCACCTGGTCATCCGGGTAGCCGCCGGCCACGAGTGCACGGCGCGCGGCGTTGGCGCGGTTGGCAGACAGTTCCCAGTTGCCGAACTCGCCACTACCGGCATAAGGCTTGGCGTCGGTGTGGCCACTGATGCTGATCTTGTTCGGCACCGCCTTGATGGTGTCGGCCATGGCCAGCAGGATGTCCTCGAAGTACGGCTGCAGGCGCGCGCTGCCAATGTCGAACATCGGCCGGTTCTCGGCGTCCATGATCTGGATGCGCAGGCCGTCCTGGGTGATCTCGAACAGGATCTGGTCCTTGAACTTCTGCAGCTGCGGGTTCTCTTCCACCTTGTTCTGCAGTTCCTGCAGCAGCAACTCCAGGCGCTCACGCTCGACCTGCTCGGCCATGGTCTCCACCTGGTCCTTGTCCAGCTGGATGCTGGTATCAGGCGTCGGCTCCGACTTGGCTTCGGGGTTGATGGTCTTTTCCGGCGCCAGCTGAGGCGAGCCGCCCAGGTCGATGACGTAGGGCGTTCCGCTTTCCGAGAAGCCGATCGGGTCCTTGAAGTAGCCGGCAATGGCGATCTTCTGTTCCGGCGTGGCCGTGGACAACAGCCACAGCACCAGGAAGAACGCCATCATCGCCGTGGCGAAGTCGGCGAAGGCGATTTTCCAGGCGCCGCCGTGGTGGCCGCCGCCAAAGCGCTTGACGCGCTTGACGATGATGGGCTGATTGTTCTCCATGACTCAGCGACCGCGAACCGCTTGTTCCAGTTCGGCGAAGCTTGGGCGGTGCTTGGGGTACAGCACCTTGCGCCCGAACTCGACCGCCAGCGAAGGCGGCATGCCCGAGGCCGAGGCCACCAGCGAAGCCTTGATCGATTCGTAGAGGTTCAGCTCTTCCTTGGCATCGTGTTCCAGGCACTTGGCCAACGGGCCGAAGAAGCCGTAGGCCGCCAGAATACCGAAGAAGGTACCCACCAGTGCCGCACCCACATGGAGGCCGATGGAGGCCTGGTCACCGTCGCCGAGCGAGGCCATGGTCACCACGATACCCAGTACCGCCGCAACGATACCGAAGCCGGGCATGCCGTCGGCGATGCCGGTCACCGCATGGGACGGGTGCTCCAGTTCTTCCTTCATGCTCAGCAGCTCCATGTCGAACAGGCCCTCGAGTTCGTGCGGGGCCATGTTGCCGGTGGACATGATGCGCAGGTAATCGCAAACGAACGCGGTCATGCGTTCATCGGCCAGCACCGTCGGGTACTTGGCGAAGATCGGGCTGGCGGCGGCATCCTCGATGTCGGCCTCGATGGCCATCATGCCTTCGCGCCGGCTCTTGTTGAGGATCTCGTACACCAGGCCCAGCACTTCCAGGTAGAAGGCATGAGTGAAGCGCGAGCCGAACATCTTCATCGACTTCTTGATGACGTGCATGGTCATGTGGCCAGGGTTGGCCTGCAGGAATGCACCAAAGGCCGCACCGCCGATGATCAGTACTTCGAACGGCTGGATCAGCGCCGCGATCTTGCCGTGGGAAAGCACGTATCCGCCGAGCACGCTCGCGAATACGACGATGATGCCGATAATTTTAGCCATAGGTTCAAAGCACTTGCTGTCGTGGTCAGGGGAAGAGACGGGAGCTTTAAAACTCTTCTTCTACTTATCGGCAGAACTGCGCCAGACTATAGCCACTCAATGCGAAAAGCCAGTTCGGACTGATGTCAAAATGCCAATTGAAACCAAGGTGCCCGCTCAGGCTCCACGTACGCTAGAGGCCTGGGTAAAGCTGCTCGAGAGTGTTCGCATCCCCGTGCCGAAGCACAGCTACGACCGGGTCATGGCCGCCATCCACGATAACCGCCGCTCGCTGCGCGATATCGCCGAACTGATGCAGGATAGCCCGGCACTGGTGCTGTCGGTGATGCGCGAAGCCAATCACCCCACCAATGCCAGCCTGGCAGAGCCTGCCGAAAGCCTGGAAGTCGCCCTCAACCGCCTGGGCCTGGAGCGCAGCGAACAGCTGCTCAAACGCCTGCCAGCTGTGCCCGTCGAAGAAATCCCACCGGTACTGTGCCAGTTCCAGCTGATCAGCCAGCACGCCTCGCAGCAGGCCAGCGGCCTGTTCGCCAGCCGCCTGGCACGGCTGTGGCAGGAAATCCACTGGGGCAGCCTGTTGTTCCTGTCGCCGCTCTGGCCGCTGGCGCTGGCCTACCCCAAGCTGCTCGATACCTGGGAGCTGCGGGTTATCCACAAGGGCGAAGACGCCGCCCATGTCGAGGAAGAACTGTTTGGCGTGCGCATCATGGAGCTTTGCCAGACCATGGCGGAGTACTGGCGCCTGCCACAATGGGTGACCCAGGGTTACCGCCTGTTGCTGGAAGAACGCGAACAACTGGCCCAGGTGCTCAGTATCGCCCGCGACCCGGACCTGCTCAGCCAGCAACACCGCCTGGACGCCGAGCCAGGCCTGCGCCGCTGGTTCAACCAGCCGGCCAACACCGTGCTGCTGGCCAACAACCTGGCCCTGGCGGCACAGGTGGGCTGGGACAACCCGCACCTGCTGCGCTGGCAGCTGTTGACCGCACTGTACCTGCAGACCTCGCTGGAAGACGTGCAGCAGCAGGTGCACCAGCAGGCTGCGGCCAGCGCCCGCCGCCATGCCCAGCATGCCCTGTTCCACCCGGCCGAAGCGCTGATCTGGCCCTGGCACCAGCGCCGCCCGCACCCAGACATGCTGGCTCCGCCACCGCCCACCAGCGACGAACTGGCGCGCTGGCGCAAGCTGTGCCAGGACCTTCTGGTCCAGCCCAGCCCGTTCACCAACAGCGTGCACCTGGCCACGCAGGTTATCGAGGCCCTTCTGGCCTCTGGCATGCAGCGGATCCTGCTGCTGAGCCTGGACAAGGTCAAAAACGAGCTGCGCGTGCAGCAGATGGCCGGCCTGCCCAAGGAAGCCGGGGCGCTGGTACTGCCGGTGGCGCAGAACAAACTGCTGCAAAAGCTGCTGGCCAAGGCCGGGCAATTGCGTATCACCCCGGAAAACCACAGCCAGTTCTCGGCCCTGCTGCCGGCCCCGCTGCGTGCCTTGTTCCGCAGCGAGCACGTGCTGCTGCGCTCGCTGGCGGTGACGGACCAGGTGCTGATGCTGATGGTGGCTGACCAGGGCTGCCGGCCGCTGACCGATATCAGCGTGCAAGCCTTCGGCAAGACCGCACAGTGCACCGAACGGGCGCTGTCGGTGTTTGCCAACCGCAAGGCCTGAGCCTTGCGCTACAATCGCCCCTCTTTCCACACTGGAGACCGTGGATGACTGACTTTTCCGGCCTGCCCCTGGTGATCGAAGCCGCGGACCTGCTGCCGCGCCTGGATTCGCCACAGCTGATCCTGGTCGACCTGAGCAGCGCCAACCGCTATGTCAGCGGGCATATCCCCGGCGCACGCTTCGTCGAAGGCAAGCGTACCCAGCTCGGCCAGCCCCCCGCGCCCGGCCTGCTGCCGGCCCTGGGCGAGCTGGAAAAACTGTTCAGCGAACTCGGCCACCGCGACGATGCCGTGTATGTGGTGTATGACGATGAGGGCGGCGGCTGGGCCGGGCGCTTCATCTGGCTGCTCGACGTGATCGGCCACAAGCGTTACCACTACCTCAATGGCGGCATCCAGGCCTGGCCCGCCGACAAGCTCTCCACAGAAGTGCCCGCCAGCGGCAACACGCCGGTGCACCTGCGCATCGACAGTTCGCCCACCGCCACCCGCGAGTACCTGCAAAGCCGCCTGGGCGCCGACGACCTGGTCATCTGGGACGCCCGTGGCCCGCAGGAATTCAGCGGCGAGAAAGTGCTGGCAGCCAAGGGCGGCCACATCCCCGGCGCGATCAACTTCGAGTGGACCGCCGGCATGGACCTCAACGACCACCTGCGCATTCGCCAGGACATCGCCGAAGTCCTGCAGAAACTGGGCATCACCCCCGACAAGGAAGTGATCACCCACTGCCAGACCCACCGCCGCTCCGGTTTCACCTACCTGGTGGCCAAGGCCCTCGGCTACCCGCGCGTCAAGGCCTACGCCGGCTCGTGGAGCGAATGGGGCAACCACCCGGACACGCCTGTAGAAGTCTAAGGAACCTGCATGAAATCCCGTTTGTTCATCATCAGCCAGTACCTGCTGCCGCACCACCTGCTGTCGCGGCTGGCCGGCTGCATCGCCGAGTGCCGCGTGCGCTGGTTCAAGAACGCCTTCACCGCCTGGTTCGCCAAGCGTTACCAGGTCAACATGAGCGAAGCGCTGGTCGAGGACCTGAGCGCCTACGAGCACTTCAATGCATTCTTCACCCGCGCCCTGAAGCCGGGTGCCCGCCCGCTGGACGAGACCCCGGGCGCCATCCTGTGCCCGGCCGACGGTGCCGTCAGCCAGCTTGGCCCGATCGAGCACGGCCGCATCTTCCAGGCCAAGGGCCACGGTTTCAGCGCGCAGGAGCTGCTGGGCGGTGACCCGGCCATGGCCGCGCCGTTCATGGGCGGCGAGTTCGCCACCATCTACCTGTCGCCCAAGGATTACCACCGCGTGCACATGCCGCTGGCCGGTACCCTGCGTGAAATGGTCTACGTGCCGGGCCGCCTGTTCTCGGTCAACCAGACCACCGCAGAGAACGTCCCCGAGCTGTTCGCCCGCAACGAGCGTGTGGTCTGCCTGTTCGATACCGAGCGCGGGCCGATGGCCGTGGTGCTGGTTGGCGCGATGATCGTCGCTTCGATCGAAACCGTGTGGGCCGGGCTGGTGACGCCACCCAAGCGTGAACTGAAGACCTTCCGCTACGACGAAGCCAGCCGCGCGCCGATCCACCTGGAGAAAGGCGCCGAACTGGGCCGTTTCAAGCTTGGGTCGACTGCTATCGTGCTGTTCGGGCCGGAGCAGGTGAAGTGGGCGGAGACCCTGGGTGCTGGTTCCGCGGTGCGCATGGGCCAGCAGTTGGCGGTGCCTGTGCAGGCTTGATTCGAGCAGTATGAAAAGGCCCTGCACTGCAGGGCCTTTTTATTGGGGCCGCTGTGCGGCCCTTCGCGGGCACGCCCGCTCCCACAGGGTAAGCGCGGCTCTCTCTGTGGGAGCGGGCGTGCCCGCGAAGGGCTGCGAAGCAGCCCCAAATTTGCAGATCAGCCGCGCGCGTCGCGGTCCCGCAGGCCCAGCAGATACAACACCCCATCCAGCCCCAGGGTAGAAATCGCCTGCTTGGCCGACTGGCGCACCAGCGGCTTGGCGCGGAACGCCACGCCCAGGCCGGCCAGCGACAGCATCGGCAGGTCGTTGGCACCATCACCCACGGCAATGGTCTGCTCCAGCTGCAAGCCTTCTTCGCTGGCCAGCTTCTGCAGCAGCTCGGCCTTGCGCTGGGCATCGACGATCGGCTCCACAGCCACGCCGGTCACCTTGCCATCGACCACTTCCAGCTCGTTGGCGAACACATAGTCGATGCCCAGGCGCGCCTGCACCTGGCGGGCAAAGTAAGTGAAGCCACCGGACAGGATCGCCGTCTTGTAACCCAGGCGCTTGAGCTCGGCAAACAGGTTCTCGGCACCCTCGGTCAGGCGCAGCGACGCACCGATCTCGTCCAGCACGCCCACATCCAGGCCCTTGAGCAGCGCCATGCGCTCCTTGAAGCTGGCGCGGAAGTCCAGCTCGCCACGCATCGCGCGCTCGGTGATCGCGGCTACCTGCTCACCCACGCCAGCGGCCTTGGCCAGTTCGTCGATGACTTCGGCTTCGATCAGCGTCGAGTCCATGTCGAACACCGCCAGGCGGCGGTTGCGGCGGAACAGGTCGTCCTTCTGGAAGGCGATGTCGATGCTCAGCTCTTCAGCCAAGGCGAAGAAGTCGGCACGCAGCGCCTGGGCATCGCTCGGCACGCCGCGCACGGAAATCTCGATGGCCGCCTTGCCCTTGTCGGTCTCGGCATCCAGCGCCACACGGGCCGACAGGCGCTCGATGCGCTCGATGGTCAGGCCGTACTGGCTGATCACCGCACTCACCCGCTGCAGCTGCTCGGGGGTGATCTTGCGGCTGAGCAAGGTGACGATGTGGCGCGCCTCGCCGTGGCCATCGGCCCAGTGCTGGTAGTCCGCCTCGGAAATCGGCGTGTAGCGGGCCTGCAGGTTCAGTTCGTGGGCCTTGGCCTGCACGCTCTGCAGCAGGGAGGTGGCCACTTCGTTGTCCGGGATATCGACCAGGATGCCGAACGACAAGGTACCGTGCATGACTGCCAGGCCAATGTCGAGGATGCTCACACCGCCCTGCAGCAGGACGCCGGTGATAGCCGCAGTGAGACCGGGACGGTCCTCACCGGTGATGTTGATCAGGACGATTTCGCGCACAACCTGGCTCCGACTTCGATGAAAAATGCGCATTCTACCGATTTTCCGTGACCGTCGGGCGCCAACGATACTTTGCCGACAAAACCCGGCTCGCTATACTGCCCCACACTTTCATGCCATTAAGAGCCGAGCTCAGTGAACCGGCCCACGCCCGTCAAAGCAGACAACTTCTTCCTGATGATCTATCGCGCCCTGAGTCAACGTCGCGTGCCGCTGGCACTGCGCATCGCCTGCACCAACATTTTCCTGGTGGCGCTGGCGTTGGTGATCTACGCCTGCGTGATGGGCCTGCAGTTCAAGCAGGCCATGCACGAGCAGGCCGATGCCCTGGGCCAGAGCCTGACCACCCAGACCGCCACCTCGGCGACCGAGCTGCTGGTGGCCAACGACATCCTCAGCCTCAACGTGCTGCTCGGCAACCTGGTGAAAAACCCGCTGGTGGCCCATGCGGCGATCTACAGCGTGGACAACCGTATCCTCGCCGAGGCCGGCCAGCGCCCGCGCAATAGCCTGCTGGGCGAGGCCGAAGGCCTGTACCAGACCAAGATCACCTTCCAGGACGTGACCGCCGGGCAACTGCGTATCAGCCTGGACATGAGCCAGTTCCAGCAGCCGATGCTGATCAGCCTGCAGAGCATGGGCATCCTTGCCGCCATCCTGCTGGTACTGGCACTGACCCTGAGCCTGCGCCAGGGCCGCTTCATCACCCTGCCGCTGCTGCAGCTGCGGGTGTGGCTGCGCGACCCGCAACCCTATACCCCGGCCACCGACCGACAGGACGAGATCGGCGACATCGCCCGCCAGCTGCACGCGCGCCTGGCCCCGCCGCCGCCACCTGAGCCGGAGCCCGAAGAAGAGGACGACGAGCAGTTCGACGACCTGCACGACGCCGCCCCGGCAGCCAAGGCTGCGCCGCGCACCAAGCTTGCCGCCCAGGCGGACGAGGATGACGATGAAGCCTTCGCCGGCCTGCTGGATGACGAAAGCGCGCCCAAGGCCGCCGTGGTCGAATCCGACGAGCCGCAGTACAGCGCCGTGCTTGCCGTGCAACTGGGTTCGCAGGAGCAGCTGCGTCGCCTGCCGCGCACGCGCCTGACCGAACTGACCGAGCGCTACCGCGATTGCCTGGAGCACGCCGCCTCGCTCTACGAGGGCGAAACCCACACGCTCAACGACGGAAGTACCCTGGTGCTGTTCCACAGCCGCGACTGCGGCGAGGACTACCTGACCAACGCCATCTGCTGCGGCGAGCTGTTGCGCGCCCTGGGCCATGCCCTGCAGATCGAGGTGGCGGACAGCGGCATCACCCTGCAGCTGCAACTGGGCCTGGCCCTGGGCAACGACCTGCAAGGGCTGGAGCTGGTAGACCTGCTGATGGCCGAAAAGGCCCAGGACGCTCTGGCGCTGTCGCAGCACAGCCGCAACCTGTTGCTGGTGGAGCGGCAGATCAGCGATGACACGCTGATTCGCCAGCGCGCCCGCATTCGCCCGATTGCCAGCCCTGAGGGCGCCTGCTGCGTGGAGCGCCTGATGGAGCCCTACCCGTCGATGCTGGAGCGGCAGTTGGCGCGGATGCACGAACGCCGGGCCTGATACAGCCCCCTGTGGGAGCGGGCAAGCCCGCGAATTAAGCCCGCGGTGTATGGCACCGGCTACGCCGGTGTTCGCGGGCACGCCCGCTCCCACAGGAACCGCGCATTTTCTGGGCCTCGCGCTAAACCTGGGAGCGGGCAAGCCCGCGAAGGGCCGCAAAGCGGCCCCAATTTGCTTAACTGACCGACATTAGGGCATGCCGGCTCCCACAGGAACCGCGAATTTTCTGGGCCTCGCGCTAAACCTGTGGGAGCGGGCAAGCCAGCGAAGGGTCGCAAAGCGGCCCCAATTTGCTTAACTGGCCGACATTAGGGCATCCCTGCTCCCACACGCCCCGGCAAAATCAGTGGGGTATGGTTTACAGCAGATACGAAAAAGCCCGCATCGTTGCGGGCTTTTTCGTATCTGGCCGTTGGATCAGAACCGGTAGACTTCCATATCGGTTCGAATCGGCGCAGCCATCGGGATCTTGGATTTCTCCGGCGTCTTTTTCACCTGCACCGGAGCAGCCGGCTTTTTTGGCGACTCTTCGGCAATCGCCGGCTGGTTGGCCAGCGGCTTGACCGCAGTGCTCAGCTGTTCGGCCAGCTTCTGCAGCAACTGGCCCTGGGCCTGTACCTGCGACGCTTCGCTGCCCGCGTGTGGCTGCTCGAGGTGAACGATGCGGTTGTCACGCACATGGCCACGGCGGTCCAACAAGCGCCACTGGGCATCCAGGACGGCCGGCTGGTCCTTGCCCGAGTCCAGGCGAGTAATCGACAGCAGTACTTGTACATCGGGGTTGAAACCGGTCGCCGCCGGGGCCAGCACCACGCGCTGGCTGTCCAGGCGCCAGGCGAGTTGGCGCACCAGCAGCTGGTCGATATCCGACGAAAGGCTGCCGGCCCAACGACCGTCGGTCGCCGAACTCAGGCTGCCATCGGCCTGACGCTGCAGGAAGGTTTCACGTTGCAGGTAATCGGCAACCGATACCGGGCCGAGCACCACGGCCATGCCCGCACTCTGCGAAGGCTGGCCAGGATCACCACTGTCGAGCTGGTACAGGGCAACCGGCTGGTGCATGGTGCACCCGCCAAGGCCCAGCAGGCCAGTCATCAACAGCGCAAATGGAAGGCGCAGAAATTTCATCATCCCATCCAGGCGGTCGCCAAAAGGCCAACCGCAGTGATACACATAGATTCAAACGGGCACACGGCCACGCCGGCACCGCAAGGGCCATATCATCCGCGAAATAACCGTCCGACTCCAGCATTTCTGCCCGGAACGACGCTGAAATTGCCGTTCCAGACATTTCAACCGGTTACGCCGGCACTTCCACCTGCAACCCATCGACCCGCTGGAACCCGCGTGGCAGCTTGCTGCCGCGCCTTCCGCGCTCGCCCTTGTAATGCTCCAGGTCGTCCGCTTTCAGAGATAGGGTACGCTTGCCGGCTTGCAATACAAGTGTCGCGCCATCGGCAATCACAGCCAAATCGGTAACAAATTCTTCACGGCTGGCTACCCGGTCGCCCGGCACCCCGATGATCTTGTTGCCCTTGCCTTTGCCCAGCTGAGGCAGGTCGCTGACCTTGAACACCAGCAGACGGCCTTCAGTAGTCACCGCCGCCAGCCAGTCCTGCTCGCGGTTGGCCACCGGGCGCGGGGTCATGACCTTGGCACCGTTGGGCAGGCTGAGCAAGCCCTTGCCGGCCTTGTTCTTGGCCTGCAGGTCTTCACCCTTGACCACGAAGCCATAGCCGGCGTCCGAAGCCACCACGTACAGCGCATCGTCGTCCGGCAACAGCACGCACTCGAAGGTGGCCCCCGGTGGTGGCGTCAGGCGGCCGGTCAGCGGTTCGCCCTGACCACGCGCCGACGGCAGGCTGTGAGCGGCTAGCGAGTAGCTGCGGCCAGTGGAGTCGATGAGCACGGCAAACTGGTTGGAGCGCCCGGCGGCGGCGGCCTTGAAGCCATCGCCGGCCTTGTACGACAGGCCGGTGGCATCGATGTCGTGGCCCTTGGCGCAGCGCACCCAGCCCTTCTCCGACAGCACCACGGTGACCGGCTCGGTCGGCATCAGTTCGTTTTCCGACAGCGCCTTGGCCTCGGCACGCTCGACGATCGGCGAGCGGCGGTCGTCGCCATAGGTTTCGGCATCCTTGATCAGCTCGCTGCGTACCAGTTTGCGCAGCTTGGCATCGCTGCCCAGCAGGGCGAGCAGTTTGGCCTGCTCTTTCAGCAGCTCGTCCTGCTCGCCACGGATCTTCATCTCTTCCAGGCGCGCCAGCTGCCGCAGGCGGGTCTCGAGGATGTAGTCGGCCTGGATTTCGGTCAGGTCGAAACGGGCGATCAGGGCTTGCTTGGGCTGGTCCTCGGTACGGATGATGTGGATAACTTCATCCAGGTTGAGGAACGCGGTCAGCAAACCTTCCAACAGGTGCAGGCGCTTCTCCACCTTGTCCAGGCGGTGCTGCAGGCGGCGACGGACGGTAGTGGTACGGAACTCCAGCCACTCCAGCAGCAGCGCTCGCAGGTTCTTCAGCTGTGGCCGGCCGTCCAGGCCGATGATGTTGACGTTGACCCGATAGCTGCTTTCCAGGTCGGTGGTGGCAAACAGGTGCTGCATCAGTTCATCGGCATCCACGCGGTTGGAGCGCGGGATGATGACGATGCGGCACGGGTTCTCGTGGTCCGACTCGTCACGCAGGTCGGCGACCATTGGCAGCTTCTTGGCCTGCATCTGCGCGGCGATCTGCTCCAGCACCTTGGCCCCGGAGACCTGGTGCGGCAGCGCGGTGACGACGATGTCGCCATCCTCGACGCGGTACACGGCGCGCATACGGATGGAGCCGCGGCCGCTTTCGTACATCTTAAGGATTTCTGCCCGCGGCGTGACGATCTCGGCCTCGGTCGGGTAGTCCGGCCCCTGAATGTGCTCGCACAGCTGCTCGATGGTGGCCTTGGGTTCGTCGAGCAGGCGCACACAGGCCGTGGCCACCTCACGCAGGTTGTGCGGCGGCACGTCGGTGGCCATGCCCACAGCGATACCAGTGGTGCCGTTGAGCAGGATGTTGGGCAGGCGCGCCGGCAGCACGGCCGGCTCCTGCAGGGTGCCGTCGAAGTTGGGCACCCAGTCCACGGTGCCCTGGCCGACTTCGCTGAGCAGCACTTCGGCGTAGCGCGAAAGACGCGCTTCGGTATAACGCATTGCGGCGAACGACTTCGGATCGTCCGGCGCACCCCAGTTGCCCTGGCCGTCGACCAGGGTATAGCGGTAGCTGAACGGCTGCGCCATCAGCACCATGGCCTCGTAGCAGGCCGAGTCGCCGTGGGGGTGGAACTTGCCGAGCACGTCACCGACGGTACGCGCCGACTTCTTGTGCTTGGCATCGGCATCGAGCCCCAACTCGCTCATGGCGTAGACGATGCGTCGCTGCACCGGCTTCAGGCCATCGCCGATGTGCGGCAGGGCGCGGTCCATGATCACGTACATGGAGTAGTTGAGGTAGGCCTGTTCGGTGAAGTCAGCCAGCGAGCGGCGTTCCACGCCGTCCAGGCTGAGTTCCAGTGAGTCGCTCATGCGGGCCTCGTCATTTCAGGTTCTGGCGCAGCAGCATGGTGCCGCCGCGCTGGGTAAATTCAAGTTGTTTCAGGGCACTCATGCCCAGCAATACGGTCTGCCCATCCAGGCCCGGCACCACGATGGCGCGTACGTCCTGCAGGCGGATATCCCCCAGCTGCAGGCTGGCCAGGCGCGTGCGGTAGCCTTCGGTACGGCCGTTGGCGGTACTGAGCTGCACCGGGCTGCCACGCTCCAGGCCCAGCTCGCGGCCCAGCGCCTCGGGGATGGCCACGTCGGTGGCACCTGTGTCGAGCATGAAATGCACCGCCTGGCCGTTGATCGCGCCATCCATCACGAAGTGGCCCTGGCCGTTGCCCAGCAGGCGCACCTCGATAAAGCCTTCGCCATGCGACGACTGCACCTGGGCATTGGGGTTGCGCTGGCTGTCTTCCCATTGGCCGAAGAAACGCGTGGCAAGGAACAGCGCCGCCGCCCAGGCGACGATCATCAATACCTTGCCAGCCCGCTTGCCCGGTGCCTGGCTCATGGCTTGGCGCTCCATCCGCCTTCCGGCGCATCGAAGCGCCAGACGATCGGGCGTGCCTCGCCATCGGCGCGGGCACCGTTGTTGTTGTCCACACCGATCCAGGCGCCCTTGGCATCGATCACCAGAGCCTCGGCCAGGCCAAACGGCTGTTGATAGCGGCGCGACTCGACCAGGGCATCGGCAGCGAACGACCAGCAGCGCTCGACCTTGCCACTGTCGGTATCCCGACGGCACACCCGGTATGCGTTGCGTTCGAGGGTGAACAGCTTGCCTTCGAACCAGGCAAGGTCAGCGAAGTCGCGCGACAGTGCCTGGGCATTGGGCATCTGCGCCGGCTGCATTTCGACGCCAGCCTCGCTCAGCAGCACGCAGCTGCGGCCACAGGTCCACACCGATTGCTGGCGCTCGATGGCCACCAGGCCCCGCCGCTCGCGCTCGGCGGCCAGCCACAGGCGGTCGCCCGCCGGGTTGATCGCCAGGCCTTCGAACAAGGCGTTGAAGTTCAGCAGCATGCCGCTGGCACGGGCCTGACGAACCATGGCCGGGTCGATCTTCAACCAGTCCGCTTCGCCTTCCAGCGCCAGTTGCAGCACCGCGGCATGCGCCTCGCTGACCAGGTACAGGTTACCCGCCTGGTCACAGCTGATGCCTTCGAAATCCAGCTCGCCACCACGAATATACGACGCCGCCCAGTTGCGCGACTTCAGGCCCCACGGCAAGCCACTTTCCGGCACCGCTGGCGGGGTGAAGGTGAGCGGCTGCGCGCGCCAGGTCGGGTTTTGCTGGTCGAAGCGGTAGATACGGTCGTCGTCGCGGTCGGACACGCCCCACAGCCCGCCCCGGCATTCCACCAGGCCAGACAGGTTGCCACCGCGCATGCCTTCGATCGGGTGCTCGGCGCTCAGCTTCAACTCTGGCCAGTTGCCCGCCAGGCTCGGCAGGGCAACCAGCGCCAGACAGGCAGCCAGAAGCCGCCGAATCAAACCATGACCTCGGCCAGGTTACCCTTGGTTTCCAGCCAGCTCTTGCGGTCACCCGCGCGCTTCTTGGCCAGCAGCTTGTCCATCAGCTCGCAGGTGGCCTGCACATCGTCCAGGGTCAGCTGCACCAGGCGCCGGGTGTTCGGGTCCATGGTGGTCTCGCGCAGCTGTGGCGGGTTCATCTCGCCCAGGCCCTTGAAGCGGGTGACCTGTGGCTTGCCGCGTTTCTTCTCGGCCACCAGGCGATCGAGGATACCGTCACGCTCGGCCTCGTCGAGGGCGTAGTAGATTTCCTTGCCCAGGTCGATGCGGTACAGCGGCGGCATGGCCACGTACACATGCCCGGCCTCGACCAGCGCGCGGAAGTGCTGGACGAACAGCGCGCACAGCAGCGTGGCGATGTGCAGGCCGTCGGAGTCGGCGTCGGCAAGGATGCAGATCTTGCCGTAGCGCAGCTGCGCAAGGTCAGTGGCCCCCGGGTCGACGCCAATGGCCACGGCGATGTTGTGCACTTCCTGGCTGGCCAGGACTTCGCCACCGTCCACTTCCCAGGTGTTGAGGATCTTGCCGCGCAGCGGCAGGATCGCCTGAAATTCCTTGTCGCGAGCCTGCTTGGCCGAGCCACCGGCCGAGTCACCCTCGACCAGGAACAGTTCGGCGCGCATCGGGTCCTGGCCGGCGCAATCGGCCAGTTTGCCGGGGAGTGCCGGGCCCTGGGTGATGCGTTTGCGTTCGACCTTCTTGCTGGCCTTCAGGCGGCGCCCGGCGTTGCTGATGGCCAGCTCCGCCAGCTGCATGCCCAGCTCGGGGTGGGCGTTGAGCCACAGGCTGAAGGCGTCCTTGACCACGCCGGAAACGAAGGCAGCCGCCTCGCGCGACGACAGGCGCTCCTTGGTCTGCCCGGAGAACTGCGGGTCCTGCATCTTCATCGACAGCACGAAGGTGATGCGTTCCCAGACGTCTTCCGGCGCCAGCTTCACGCCGCGCGGCAGCAGGTTGCGGAACTCGCAGAATTCGCGCATGGCATCCAGCAGGCCCTGGCGCAGGCCGTTGACGTGGGTGCCGCCCTGGGCGGTAGGGATCAGGTTGACGTAGCTTTCCTGGATGCTGTCGCCGCCTTCTGGCAGCCACAGCAAGGCCCAGTCCACCGCCTCCTTGTTACCGGCCAGGCTGCCGCAGAACGGCTCGTCAGGCAGACGCTGGAACTCGTTTACCGAGTCCACCAGGTATGAGCGCAGGCCGTCCTCGTAGTGCCATTCGACCTTCTCGCCGCTGGCCTTGTCCTCGAAGCTGACCAGCAGGCCCGGGCACAGCACGGCCTTGGCCTTGAGCACGTGCTTGAGGCGGCTGATGGAGAACTTCGGCGAATCGAAGTACTTGGGGTCGGGGCTGAAGTACACGCTGGTACCGGTGTTGCGCTTGCCGACCGAGCCGACCACTTCCAGCTCGCTGGCCTTGAAGCCATCGGCGAAGGTCATCTGGTATTCGTTGCCGTCACGTTTGACGCGCACGCGCACCTGGGTCGACAGGGCGTTTACTACCGAGATGCCCACGCCGTGAAGGCCACCGGAGAACTGGTAGTTCTTGTTGGAGAACTTGCCGCCGGCGTGCAGCTTGGTGAGGATCAGCTCGACCCCGGACACGCCCTCTTCCGGGTGGATGTCCACCGGCATGCCGCGGCCATCGTCGCTGACTTCCAGCGAGTGGTCGGCATGGAGGATGACCTGCACCGAACGGGCGTGACCGGCCAGGGCTTCGTCGACACTGTTGTCGATGACTTCCTGGGCCAGGTGGTTGGGGCGGCTGGTATCGGTGTACATGCCCGGCCGCTTGCGGACCGGGTCAAGGCCCGAGAGGACTTCGATGGCGTCTGCGTTATAGGCGCTAGCGCTGGGAGTGGCCATAGGGTCTCGTCGTCAGTCTGGTGAATGCAAAAAAGTCAAAATACAGAAAAATCGAGCGCTGCGTACTGCCCACGGGCAATGCCGGCAAAGGCCAGCAGTGCCGGCAGGCGCTCGGCGAAGCCCTGGAAGCTGTGGTCGCCACCGGCCTGGATGCGCAGCGCACAAGCACGGTAATAGCGCTCGGCGTGGCGATAGTCCAGGGTTTCATCGGCGGTCTGCAGCCACACTTGATAGCGGCTGGCGTCCACCGGCGCTGGTACTTCCAGCTCGGCCAGGGCCTGCACATGATCGTGGGTCAGCTCCCAGGCTTCACCGGTGTAGTGATTGTGCTGGGTGCCCAGGTAGCCGTCGAAATGCTTGTGCGGTGTTACCGCCGGGTTCACCAGCAGGGCCTTGAGGCCGTGGCGCTCGGCCAGACAGGTGGCATAGTAGCCGCCGAGCGAACTGCCCACCAGCAGTGGCGCGCCCAGCTCGGCGATGGCCGCTTCGAGCTGGGCGATGGCCTGCCGTGGGTGGTGGTGCAAGGCGGGCACCCGCAATTGGGCCGACAGGCCCAGTTGCTGCATCACGGCCTCGAGTTGGCGCGCCTTGGTCGAAAGTGGCGAGCTGTTGAAGCCATGGATATAGAGGATGGAACCCGACATGCTGCCCCCGGAATCTGTGGCTTCGCGCCCGGTGATATGGGCGCAGGGACGCGCAGTGTAGCGCGTTCGCCGGGTTTTGGCGCCGCACAGGGGTTTTAGCAACAAATTCTTCAACAGCTTTGAGAGTGCCGGGGGCGCTTTGCGCCCCTATCGCGACACAAGGCCGCTCCCACAGGGGTACGCGATCTCCTGTGGGAGCGGCCTTGTGTCGCGATAGGGGTGCGCAGCAGCCCCAAAATCCTCAATAACCAGGGCTATCGAAGTCGAGCTTCACCTGGAAATCCAGTGCCCGCTCTACCCTGGTCTCCAACCGCCCGTCGGCGTGCAGGCGCAGCCAGCGGTATCCAGGCTGCTCCTCGCTCACCTTGAAGTCCTCGCTGCGCGCCGCGAACTGGATGCAGGTCGACGGCGTGGCCAGCAGGCGACGGCCGTCGCGCACTTCATCCCATTCCTGGTGCACATGCCCCCACAGCAGCGCCCGCACCTGTGGATAACCCTCGACGATATCGAACAGCGCCTGGGCGTTGCGCAAGCCGATCGGCGCGATCCAGGCACAGCCGATATCCACCGGCTGATGGTGGAAGCACACCAGGCAATGCCGTTCACCCGCCTCTCGCAAGGCCGCTTCCAGCACTGCCAGCTGATCACCCTCCAACAGCCCATGCGTCGCCCCGGGTACGGCCGTGTTGAGCATGACGATGCGCCACGCACCGATATCGGTCACCGCCTGTACCAGTTCCGGCGCCACTTGCGCCATGACTCGGGCCTCGTCATGGTTGCCAGGCAACCAGCGGGTGGGCACGGCAAACGGCTCGGTCAGCTCACGGAACGCTTCATAGGACGCCACGCTGGCGTCCTGGGACAGGTCGCCAGTGCACAGCAGCAGGTCGACAAGCGGTTGCTCCCGCCGTACCTGGGCCACTACATGGCGCAGGCTGTCACGGGTATTGAGGCCCAGCATGCTGCCGGCCGGGTCGGCGAACAGGTGGGCATCGGTCAGTTGCACCACATGCACGGGGCGCGATTGGTCTGGCTGCGGCAACGGCCGTCTCCTCGAACGGATTCAGCGCGAATTATGGCTGCACAACGGGTGCGAGCAAACACCCACGAACGACCTGCGTCACACTTCAGCGAACGCTCGCCAGTTCGTGACCACAAGCCAGGCAGTGGCTCAGCCATTCACCGAGGAACAGGTTGAGCTGGGCCTTTTCGTCCGGCTGGTGCATGGCCTCGTTCGGATACGGGTAGATGCTGCGCAGGCGCCGGGTGTGTTCGGCACTGACCACTTCGGCCATGCGCGCATCGTGGTACACCTGCACTTCCAGGTGCGGCACCGGCAACCATGGCAGGCTGTGCTCCTGGCGCACGTGCAGGGTGGTGGTATACGGGCAGGCCAGCACCACGTCGAGTACCAGCACGCCGAGCATCTGGTCGCCCTGGGTCATGCCGATGCGGCGCGAGCTCTGGGTGGTGCGCATGTCGGGCAACAGGCGCATCAGCCGGGCGTAGTTGGCCTCGCAGGCTGCCTGCAGCCCGACCAGGTCGACCCGATAACGCTCGCGCAGCAGGTTCACTTCCACATACCTCGTACTTCGTCACGGTTCAGCGCCAGCCATTGCAGGCCGATGATGGTCGCCGCGTTGCAGATGCGCCCGTCGCGCACCGCCTGCATGGCATCCTCGAACGACCACACGCGCACGCGAATGTCCTCGCCCTCTTCTTCCAGGCCATGCAGGCCGCCCGCCCCTTCGCTGCTGCAACGGCCGAGGAACAGGTGAACGTATTCGTCACTGCCGCCGGGCGACGGGAAGTAACGGGTCATCGGCCACAGGGCGCTGAAGGCCAGGCCGGCTTCTTCTTCGGCTTCGCGGTGGGCGACTTCCTCGGGTTGCTCGTCCTTGTCGATCAGCCCGGCCACCATCTCGATCAGCCAGGGGTTGTCGACCTTGTCCAGAGCACCGACGCGGAACTGCTCGATCAGCACCACTTCATCGCGCAACGGGTCGTACGGCAGCACGCACACCGCATCATGGCGCACGAACAGTTCGCGGCTGATCTCGCGGCCCATGCCCCCGGCAAACAACTCGTGGCGCAGACGTAGCTTGTCGAGCTTGTAAAAGCCCTGGAAGCAGTTGGCCCGCTCAATGATTTCGAAGCCCTTGGGCACTGAGTTCAACGCGTCTGACATGGAAATCCTCATTACCTCGAATACCGCATCGCGCCATCCTACTCTGCACGCCTGCCGGTTTCACCCCTTTCCAGCAACCGTTCGCGCACTCGGGACAGCGCGCCTTCTCTCTGTTAGCTTAGTGGCGAACTGAAGGCCGCGCAGACGGTCAAAGGCCGACTTTTCCCTGTTCTGCAAGGATCCTCATGACACTTGTCAAACTGACTTCCGTGGCTGTGCTGGCCCTGGCCCTGGGTGCCTGCCAAAGCCTGTTCACGCCCAACTACCGGGCGCCGCTCGAGGTCAAGCGTGATGCCTGGGAGCATGTCAAACCCGGCTGCAGCGAAAGCGACTGCCCGCTGGTGAACATCGACATGATCCACTTCCCGGCCTTGCCCAAGCTCGATGGCATCGTCGAGAAACGCCTGCTGCAACTGACCGAAGACAACCAGCGCGGCAACGCACCGACCAGCCTGCAAGCCTACGAGCAGCATTACCTGGCCAGTGCCGACAAGCGCAACAGCAGCTACCTTCAGGCCAAGGTACGCGAGCAGCATGACGGACTGGTGATCATCGAACTGTCCAGCTACCTGGACAGCGGCGGCGCCCATGGCATGCCCGGGCGTGGTTTCATCAACTATTCGCGCAAGCTGGACAAGGTGCTGACCCTGCAGGACATGCTGGTGCCTGGCCAGGAAGACACCTTCTGGAAAACCGTCGAGGAGTCGCACCGCGCCTGGCTGATCAGCGTAGGCATGGACAAGGACGCCGAGTTCATCAAGACCTGGCCGTTCAAGCAGTCGCCGCACATCGCCCTGACGTACGGCGCGGTGGTGGTCAAGTACGAGGTCTATTCCATCGCGCCCTACTCCATGGGCCACGTGGAATTGAAGATCCCGTACCCACGCCTGAATGGCGTGCTCAAGCCCGAGCTGTTTCCCGGCCGCGGCTGAAGCTCAACAGCCCGTGCAGTAGCCCTGCCAGCAGCAATGCCGGCAGGGTCGCACCCAGGTCGGGCGCTTGCGCGGCGATCAGATGGTACGCGGCAACGCCCACCGCCCAGGCCAGCAGTGCCTGCCAGTGCAAGCCATGCACCTGTGCCGGCAAGCGGCGGCGACGGATCACGTAATGATCCATCAATACCACACCGAACAACGGTGCAAACACCGAGCCGATCAGCAGCAGGAAGTTCTCGTACTGTGCCAGTGGCGCCAGCAAGGCAATCAGCGTGCACAGCACGCCAATGGCCAGCGCCAGGTGCTCGACCTTCAGGCGCACCAGCACACCGGTGGAAACGGCCGCCGAGTGAATGTCGGCAAAAGCCTTTTCCGACTCGTCCAGCAGAATCAGCAGCAGTGGAATGCCCATGCCGGCGCCCGCCAGGGCCAGCAGCAGGGCGTTGGCTTCGCCACTGCCGGCGAAGGCCAAGGTGTAGCCCACGCCCAGGCTCATCAGCCAGGTGTTGCCGATGAAGTAGCCCACCACCGTACCGCCGAATACATGTTTGCCGTTACGGGCAAAACGCGAGTAGTCGGCGATCAGCGGCAACCACGACAGCGGCATGGCGATGGCGATGTCGAAGCCCACGGCCAGCGACATCGAACCGTCACCGGCACGGTCCCACAGTGCCGCCAGGTCGGCCTTGGCGAACAGGTTCCAGGTCAGCCACAGGCAAGCGCCCAGCAGCAGCCAGATGCCCCAGGTGCGCAGCACCTTGCGCACGAACGCCAGCGGCCCACCGACCGCGAGCAGGGTGGCCAGGGCGCCGAAGCACAGGGTCCAGAGCACAGGGCTGTTCCAGGCGCTGGCTTCGCCGAACGCCCGCGCGCCCAGCAGGCTGGCGGCATCGCGCATGACGATGATCTCGAACGCGCCCCAGCCCACCAGTTGCAGCAGGTTGAGCAGCGCCGGCAAACGCGCGCCGTGGCCGCCCAGGCTCAGTTTCAGCGTGCCCATGGCCGACAGGCCGGTATCGCTGCCGATGACACCGGCAGCCCCCAGCAGCAGCACACCCACACCGGTGCCCAGGGCGATAGCCAGCACCGCGCCAGCAAGGCCCAGGCCAGGGGCCAGCATGGCGCCGACCTGCAGCACCATCAGGCCGATGCCGAGGGAGAACCATAGCGAGAACAGGTCGCGCGCGCCGAAGATGCGCTGGGCGGTGGGGACAGGGTGGTCGGGGGAGAATTGGCTGGGGGTAGTCATTGTTATGTTCGCCGGAAGAATTAGGAATTGCACACAGCATTCTGTGGGAGCGGGCGTGCCCGCGAAGCAGGCACCGCGGTGCATGGCAAGGGCTTCGCCCTTGTTCGCGGGCACGCCCGCTCCCACAGGGTAAGGCTGCGTCTTAGACTTTGTGATACAGCTGGCTGCCTTCCTGGCGGAACCGCTCGGCCTGCTCACGCATGCCTTGCTCGACCGTCACATCCACGGTTTCGATCTTGGCGGCGTATTCACGCACTTCCTGGGTGATCTTCATCGAGCAGAACTTCGGCCCGCACATCGAGCAGAAGTGCGCGACCTTGGCCGACTCCTTCGGCAGGGTCTCGTCGTGGTAGGCACGGGCAGTGTCCGGGTCCAGGCCGAGGTTGAACTGGTCTTCCCAACGGAACTCGAAGCGTGCCTTGGACAAGGCGTTGTCACGAATCTGCGCACCTGGGTGGCCCTTGGCAAGGTCGGCGGCATGAGCGGCGATCTTGTAGGTGATGATGCCGGTCTTCACGTCATCCTTGTTCGGCAGGCCCAGGTGCTCCTTGGGCGTGACGTAGCAGAGCATCGCGCAACCGAACCAGCCGATCATAGCCGCACCAATGCCCGAGGTGATG
Source organism: Pseudomonas sp. UBA6753 (assembly GCF_002453565.1). Lineage (NCBI taxonomy): Bacteria > Pseudomonadati > Pseudomonadota > Gammaproteobacteria > Pseudomonadales > Pseudomonadaceae > Pseudomonas > Pseudomonas sp. UBA6753. The sequence continues at coordinate 291,516 of NZ_DKHD01000002.1, forward strand.
TGGTCGTAGCCAGGAGCGATATCGGTGGTCAGCGGGCCGAGGGTGTAGAACGGCGCCTCGTCGCAGCATTCCAGCTGCTTGTCCATGTTCTCCTTGATCAGTTGCATCGGCACGTGGCCGGGGCCTTCGATCATGCACTGCACGTCGTGCTTCCAGGCGATCTTGGTCAGCTCGCCGAGGGTCTCCAGTTCACCGAACTGCGCGGCATCGTTGGCGTCGGCAATCGAGCCGGGGCGCAGGCCGTCGCCCAGCGAGAAGCTGACGTCGTAGGCCTTCATGATTTCGCAGATTTCTTCGAAGTGGGTGTACAGGAAGTTTTCCTTGTGGTGTGCCAGGCACCACTTGGCCATGATCGAGCCACCACGGCTGACGATACCGGTGACACGCTTGGCAGTCAGCGGCACATAACGCAGCAGTACGCCGGCATGGATGGTGAAGTAGTCCACACCCTGCTCGGCCTGCTCGATCAGGGTGTCGCGGAACAGCTCCCAGGTCAGGTCTTCGGCCACGCCGTTGACCTTTTCCAGGGCCTGGTAGATCGGCACGGTGCCAATCGGCACCGGCGAGTTGCGGATGATCCACTCACGGGTTTCGTGAATGTGCTTGCCGGTGGACAGGTCCATGACCGTGTCCGAACCCCAGCGGATGCCCCAGGTCAGCTTGGCCACTTCTTCCTCGATCGAGGAACCCAGGGCGCTGTTGCCGATGTTGCCGTTGATCTTCACCAGGAAGTTGCGGCCGATGATCATCGGCTCCACTTCCGGGTGGTTGATGTTGGCCGGGATGATCGCGCGGCCACGGGCGATTTCCTGGCGAACGAACTCGGGGGTGATTTCTTTCGGGATGTTGGCCCCGAAGCTGTGGCCGGCGTGCTGCTCGTCGAGCAGGCCGGCGGCGCGTGCCTCTTGCAGCTTCATGTTTTCGCGGATGGCCACGTATTCCATCTCGGCGGTGATGATGCCCTGGCGGGCATAGTGCATCTGCGAGACGTTGGCGCCCGCCTTGGCACGGCGCGGGTTGCGCACGTGGGCGAAACGCAGCTTGGCCAGTTCGGCATCGTTCAGGCGCTGCTGGCCGAAGTCGGAGCTAAGGCCAGCCAGGCGCTCGGTGTCACCGCGTGCCTCGATCCACGCCGAACGCACGTCGGCCAGGCCCTTGCGCACGTCGATGACAACGTTGGGGTCGGTGTACGGGCCGGAAGTATCGTAGACCAGCACCGGGGCATTGGACTCGCCACCGAAATCGGTCGGGGTGTCGTCCAGGCTGATTTCACGCATGGGCACGCGGATGTCCGGGCGCGAGCCTTCGACATACACCTTGCGCGAACGCGGGAACGGTTGCACGGACTGCTGATCGACTTGTGCCGATTCGCTGAGGTTGATCGCTTTTTCTTGTTTGGTCATCACAGGCTCTCCAGACGGCTTCCTAGCAGTGGAATGTCGGGGTGAACCTGAAAGGCGCGGACGCACCCTTGATGGGTGCAGTGCCGGATATGGGGGTGCCTGAAGCTGCATGCAGCTGCGACATTCCCGGACCTGGCACAAGAGGCTCCCCGGGAAGGCGAGCAATCTTGTTCCCTACGCAGGCGCTAACCTGATCAGGTTCAACGGGATCCGCAACTTTGCGATCTCAGCCTTTGCTTCAAGGCACCCCGACAAGAACATGCGCAGTCTAGACTGGAGTGGTCGGCAAAGCCAAGCAGGTAAATGCGCGGATGATGAAAGGCACCCCGAGCGATTGTTGCCGGGTGCGCATGGCACTACACTGGCCCATCGCTCGATACTCAACAGTTCAGTAATTCAATTTCGTACAAGGATTGCCTCTATGCTGCGCAAACTCTCACTGGCAATAGCCGTGTCTTGTGCGTCCAACGGAGTGGTCTGGGCAGCGGACGTGCCCACTACAGTGAAAACCGACCTGGTCAGCGTCTATCAGGAAGCGGTCGACAACAACGCTGACCTGGCTGCGGCCCGCGCCGATTACGGCGCCCGCCGTGAAGTGGTACCGCAGGCTCGCGCCGGGTTGCTGCCCAACCTTTCGGCCGGTGCCGAAATGCTGAACACCCGCACCAAGCTGGACGAACCATCGGCCACCAGCAACCGCAGCGGCAATACCTGGAGCGCGACCCTGGCGCAGCCTATCTTCCGCGCTGACCGCTGGTTCCAGTTGCAGGCGGCCGAGGCGGTCAACGAACAGGCAGCGCTGGAGCTGTCGGCGACCGAACAGAACCTGATCCTGCAAACCGCGCAGAATTACTTCGCCGTGCTCCGTGCCCAGGACAACCTGGCCGCGACCAAGGCCGAGGAAGCTGCCTTCAAGCGCCAGCTGGACCAGTCCAACGAACGATTCGACGTCGGCCTCTCCGACAAGACCGACGTGCTGCAATCCCAGGCCAGCTACGACACGGCCCGGGCCAACCGGATCATTGCCGAGCGCCAGGTACAGGATGCCTTCGAGGCCCTGGTGACCCTGACCAACCGGGAATACACATCGATTCAAGGCGTGGTCCATACCCTGCCGGTGCAGGTCCCTACGCCCAACGATGCCAAGGCCTGGGTCGAAACCGCCGGGCGCCAGAACCTCAACCTGCTGGCCACCAACCACGCGGTCGTCGCTGCCGAGGAAACCCTGCGCCAGCGCAAGGCCGGCCACGCGCCGACCCTGGACGCAGTTGCCAAGTACCAGAAGGGTGACAACGACAACTTCGGTTTCACCAACCCCGCACCGGCCCCCGTCACGCGCTATAGCGGCGACGTCGAGCAGACCAGCATCGGCCTGCAGTTGAACATCCCGATCTACAGCGGCGGCCTGACCAGTTCGCAGGTGCGCGAGGCCTACCAGCGCCTGAGCCAGAGCGAGCAGCAGCGTGAAAGCCTGCGCCGCCAGGTGGTGGAAAACACCCGCAACCTGCACCGCGCGGTAAACACCGACGTGGAACAGGTGCAGGCGCGCAAGCAGTCGATCATCTCCAACCAGAGCGCGCTGGAAGCCACCGAGATCGGCTACCAGGTGGGTACCCGCAATATCGTCGACGTGCTTGACGCCCAACGTCAGCTGTACACCTCGGTACGCGATTACAACAACAGCCGCTATGACTACATCCTCGACAACCTGAGCCTGAAGCAGGCAGCCGGCACCTTGAGCCCGCAGGACCTGCAGGACCTCAAGCGGTACCTGAAGCCAGACTACAACCCGGACAAGGACTTTCTGCCACCGGACCTGGCGGCTGCAGCGGCGAAGAACTTCGAGCGTCGCCCCTGAGATAGAGGTGGATTTTCCGCAGGGTGGGTTGCTTTTGATGGCCTCATCGCCGGCAAGCCAGCTCCCACAGGTTCTCCACTGGCCTTAAGCCTTGTGCAGTACCTGTGGGAGCTGGCTTGCCGGCGATGAGGCCAGAAAACCCAACACAGAACTCAGCGGATAAGTGCACCCAGGCCATCGAGCAAGCGCTGCAACGCGCCCTGATTGGCCCGCATTACCGCCCTGCCCGCCTCGCCCATGCGCTGCGCGTCCTGCGGCAACTCGACCAGCCGCCGCACCGCTTCAGCCAGCCCGTCGGCATCGTCCACCTGCTGCAACGCCCCCGCCTCGCGCAGCATCGCGCTGATTTCGAGGAAGTTGAACACATGCGGCCCCATCAGCACCGGCAAGGCCAGCGCCGCGGGCTCCAGCGGGTTGTGCCCACCGGTCGTTACCAGGCTGCCACCGACGAAGGCAATGTCGGCCAGGGCATAGAGGAACAGCAGTTCGCCCATGGTATCGCCGAGCAATACGCGAGTCTGCGCATCGACCGGCGCGCCGGCAGAGCGCCGCACGGTGGTGAACTGTTCGCTGCACAGCGTATGCACCGCTGCGAATCGCTCGGGGTGGCGCGGCACCAGGATCAGCAGGGCATCGCCATGCACCTGCAACAACTGCCGATGTGCCTGCAGGATCAACGCATCTTCACCTTCGTGGGTGCTGGCGGCGATCCACACCGGGCGCTGTGCAGCCCCCCACTGTTCACGCAATGCCCTTGCGCGCGGCAACAGTTGCTCATCGATCTTCAGGTCGAACTTGATCGAACCGGTGACCTGCACGCACTCCGGACGCGCGCCCAGGTCACGAAAACGCTGGGCCTCGGTTTCGGTCTGCACGGCAATCAGGCTCATATCGGCCAGCATCGGCCGGGTCAGCCCGGCAAAGCGCCCATAGCCACGGGCCGAGCGCTCAGACAAGCGTGCGTTGGCCAGCGCTACTGGAATACCGCGCTTCGCACACTGGTGGATGTGGTTGGGCCACAGCTCGGTTTCCATGATGATGCCCAACTTCGGCTGCACATGGTCGAGAAAGCGCCCTGCCGCCCAAGGCAGGTCGTAGGGCAGGTAGCAATGCTGCACGCGAGGTTCGTCAGCGAACATGGCGCGAATGCGCTCTGAACCGGTCGGGGTCATGCAGGTAAGCGTGATCGGCAATTCCGGGTAGGCCTTGAGCAAGGCGCGCACCATCGGTGCCGCCGCAATGCTCTCGCCCACCGATACCGCATGTACCCAGATGCCGCCCCGGCGCATGGCCGGCAGCCTGAAAGCAAAGCGCTCGCCGATGCGTTGGCCATAGGCCGGCGCCTTGCGCGCGCGCAGGTACAGGCGCAGCGCAACCAGCGGCAAGCCCAGGTGAAACAACAAGGTATAGAGAGTTCTGTTCATGGCCGCGGAGTTTACCCGATCGCGCGCAGGTGCACCGCAAAGCGCTCGGCCAGCCACTGCGCGGCAGGCCCCAGTGGCTCGTCGCGGCGCCAGGCCAGTTCCACCACCAAGGCCGGTGGCCGCCATTCGCTGTCCAGCTCGACCATGTGCGCCTGATAGGTCGGATACTGCACCACGTGCCGCGGCAACCAGGCCCAGCCCAGGCCGCGCATCAGCAGTTCGGCCATGGCATAGAAGCTGTCGGCGCGCCATACCTGCGGGCTGATCGCTTCGCCGCCGGGGTAGCCGCTTTGCTGCGGGGCAATCAGCAATTGTCGGTGGCGCGCCAATTGCTGCCGAGTAACCCGGCCTTCGCCGGCAAGCGGGTGGCCGACCGCGCACACCGTGACCATTTCCACACTGCCCAGGGCGCGCCGTTCCAGCGAGGCCGGGATGCTCTCGTGGTGGAAGAACAGGCCAAGATCGGCGCGCCGTTCCACCAGCTTGCGCGCCACATCGCCCTGGGCACCGCTGGCCAACTGCACCTCCAGGAATGGGTAGCGGCTGGCAAGCTCGTCGAGGCTGTCGATGACCGGCTGGTAGGGCATGGCTTCGTCCTGGGCGACCCGCAACAAGGCCTCCTGCCCGCGCATCAGCGCCAACGCACGACCATCCAGGCGCTCGCACTGGCGCAACAGTTCGCGGGCATCTTCCAGCAGGGCGCTGCCGTTCTCGGTCAGCTTGGGTTGCCGGCCACTGCTGCGCTCGAACAAGGTAACCCCCAGGTCGGTTTCGAGCAGGGCGATCGCGCTGCTGATCGCCGACTGGGCCTTGCGCTGCTCGCGGGCCACGGCAGAGAACGAGCGCAGTTCGGCAACACGCAGGAAGGTACGCAACTGTTCAAGGTTCCACTGCTCGGCCATCGACCTATCTCCAATAGTGATAGGTAATGACTTTACCCCATCCAGGTTACGTCTAGAATGCCCGACCAGTTACCGGAGGATCCCGCCATGAATGCCTACACCTACCTCGCCATCGCCATCTGCGCCGAAGTCATCGCCACCGCTTCCATGAAAGCGGTGAAAGGCTTGAGCACGCCCGTGCCGTTGCTGCTGATGGTGGTTGGCTATGGCATTGCGTTCTGGATGCTGACCCTGGTGGTGCGCAGCATTCCGGTGGGGATCGCCTATGCCATCTGGTCAGGGCTGGGGATTGTACTGATCAGCGTGGCGGCGCTGGTGATCTATGGGCAGAAGCTGGATGTGCCAGCGATGCTGGGGATGGCCATGATCGTGGGTGGGGTGGTGGTAATTCAGCTGTTTTCGAAGACTGCTGGGCATTGAGGCAGCCTGTACGGGCCTCATCGCCGGCAAGCCAGCTCCCACAGAGTTGATACAGGCCGCAGGGTCAACGCCATACCTGTGGGAGCTGGCTTGCCGGCGATAGGGCCATCACAGGTATACCCTGTATACTTGCCAGCTGTCCCAGTCTTCGAGGTACCGCCATGCCATCCGCCATTTCCACTGACGTGCTGATCGTCGGCGCCGGGGTCGCAGGCCTCTGGCTCAATGCCCGCCTGCGCCGGCTGGGCTACTCGACAGTACTAGTGGAACGCGCCAGCCTTGGCGGCGAGCAGACCATCAAGTCCCAGGGCATCATCCATGGCGGCACCAAGTACGCCCTGCACGGTGCCCTGACCGGCGCCTCGGAAGCCATCGCCGACATGCCGCGACGCTGGCGCGAAGCGCTGAGCGGCAGCGGCGAGCTGGACCTGACCCGCACCCGCCTGCTGTCCGACGCCCACTACCTGTGGTCACCAGGCACCCTGGCCGGCAACCTCACCAGCTTCTTCGCCAGCAAGGCCGTGCGCGGCCGGGTCGACCAGGTGAAGGGCGAGCAACTGCCGCCGGCGCTGCAGGACCGCGCCTTCAAGGGCAAGGTCTATCGCCTGGCCGAACTGGTCATCGACGTACCCAGCCTGCTGGCCAACCTGGCCGAACTGGCAGGCGACAGCCTGTTGGCCGGTGAGCGCATCGAGCCACTGCGCGAGGGCGACGACCTGGTCGGCCTGCGCGTCGACGGGCGCGACATCCGCGCACAGCGCATCGTGCTCAGCGCCGGCGCCGGCACCGAAGAGCTGCTGCATGCCCTGGGCCTGAACCAGCCAGCCATGCAGACACGCCCGCTACATATGGTGATGGCCAAGGGTGCCAACCTGAAACCGCTTTACGCCCATTGCCTGGGTGGCGGGCCAAAGCCACGGGTGACGGTTACCACCCACCCGGCCGCCGATGGCCAGTGGGTCTGGTACCTGGGCGGCGACCTGGCCGAAGCCGAAGGCGTTGCCCGCGAGCCGGCTGCGCAAATCGCCGCGGCACAGAAAGAAATCGCCAGCCTGCTGCCATGGGTTGACCAGAGCCAAGTGCGCTGGGCCACCCTGCGGGTCAACCGTGCGGAGCCGGCGCAATCGGGCCTGGTACGCCCGGACAACGCCTTCCTCGCCGACCAGCAACGCCTGCTGGTCGGCTGGCCGACCAAGCTGGCCCTGGCACCGGACTTCAGCGACCGGGTCATCAGCCACCTGGAGCGCGACGGTATCCACCCACAGGCGCAGGCCGACCTGGCCGACCTGCCACGCCCACCGCTGGGCGTACCGGCCTGGGAGCAACTGCTGCCATGAGCCTGCCGACCCTGCACGACTTCCATCGCCCCTTGGGCAGCACCGGCTTCAAGGTTTCGCCGCTGGGCCTGGGCACGGTCAAGCTGGGCCGCGACCAGGGCGTGAAGTACCCCACCGGCTTTACCATCCCCGGCGATGACGAAGCCCGCCTGCTGCTGGCCCAGGCCCGCGAGCTGGGCATCAACCTGATCGACACCGCCCCGGCCTACGGCCGCAGCGAAGAGCGCCTGGGCCCGCTGCTGCGCGGCCAGCGCGATGAATGGGTGATCGTCAGCAAGGTTGGTGAAGAATTCGACAATGGCCAATCGCACTTCGATTTCAGCGCCGCCCACACCCGCCGCTCGGTGGAGCGCAGCCTGCGGCGCCTGGAAACCGACCGCATCGAGCTGGTGCTGGTGCATTCCGACGGCAACGACCTGGCGATCCTGGAACAGCAGGAGGTCTACCAGACCCTTGCCGAGCTCAAGCAGGAGGGCAAGATCCTCGGCTTCGGCCTGTCCGGCAAGACCGTCGCCGGCGGCCTGAAGGCGCTGGAGCAAGGCGACTGCGCCATGGTCACCTACAACCTCAACGAACAGGCAGAACGCCCGGTGCTGGACTACGCTGCCGAACACGGCAAGGCCATCCTGGTGAAGAAGGCCCTGGCCAGCGGGCATATCTGCCTGGCCCCGGGCGTTGACCCGGTGCAGGCCAGCTTCGAGCTGCTGTTCGCCCACCCGGGCGTCAGCAGTGCTATCGTCGGCACCATCAATCCGTTGCACCTGGCCCACAACGTGGCCACCGTCGCCCGTATCCTGGGCCAGCATTGAGTTGCCCCAGGCCCCCGGGCCTGGACTGACCCGACGCAAGGAGGAGCCTCGTGGCGCGAACGCTGATCCGCAAGAATCCGAGCAACTTCAAGACACTGCCGCTGCATGTCGAGGCCACGCCCGAAGGGCTGATCTATCAGAGCATCGGCATGCCGCTGAACTTTGCCCAGATCCAACAACGGCGCAAGGCCATCCAGTTGCCCGACGTGCAGCGCTTCGTGATCGAACTGGCCAACCTGGGCGTGTCGGTACGGCTTACCCTGCATTGGCAGAACCGCGATTATTGGGTGCTGGTACGTCAGCGCCGGCAAGACCGTGGCGATGTGGTGCTGAAGCTGATTTCCGGCTATGTGCCGGCGCAGGAGCTGAACCTGCCATTGCACACGGCCGTGCAGGAAGTGGCCGAGGAATGCCTGCTGGAAACCCCGGAAGGCTGGCTGGGCGGGCGCTTCAACGACACCTGGTTGCCGGTGCCCTACGCTGCCGCCCTGCACTACCGCGAAACGCCGCACTTCGTGCTGGCCCCGGAGTCCGGTGCCGCGCGCCCGGTGCACTGCGGCAAGCTGATGCTGCTGGAGCGGCCACGGGCGTATGTGCACCTGCCCACCGCCTCGCTGCAACTGATCTACGACATGCGCCTGCAGGTACCCCGGGACGCCAAGAAGCTCAGCCTGTTCCACGTTGATGAGCGGCTGGAGGGCGACCAACTGGTGGCGCGGCTAAACCGCAAACGGCCAGACCTGTACCTGATGCCACTGAAGGACGGCCAGCCACTGGCTGAGCTGTATACCGTGAAGAAGGATGAACTGGTGCCGGCGAGCACACGCGGGCTGTACCTGGCCGAAAGTTTTGCCCGGCAGGAAGGCTGGGTGGTCACGGACGAGCGGGTGCGCTGGAAGGATTGGGTGAAGCAGCAGGGGTTGGTGGAGAACAAGCCGGTGCGGGCATCGCACCTGCAGCGGTTTGGCGACAAGGCGCGGGAACTGCTGGAGCGGGCGCGTACTTCACTGCATAAATGATGATTGGGGCCGCCAGGCGGCCCTTCGCGGGCATGCCCGCTCCCACAGGAGCGGTGTAATCCTCAATCCTGCGCCGTACTTGTGGGAGCGGGCACGCCCGCGAAGGGCTGCACAGCAGCCCCAAAGCATCAGTTCTTGCGAATCTTCTCGACGATCGCCGTGGTCGAGCTGTTCTCGACCAGCCCCAGCACCTTCACGGTACCGCCATAGGCCTTGACGATATCGGCACCCACCACCTGGTCGATGCCATAGTCGCCACCCTTGACCAGCACGTCCGGCTTGACCTGGCTCAGCAGGTTCTCCGGCGTGCCCTCGGGGAAGCTGATGACCCAATCCACTGCCCCCAGCCCGGCCAGTACGGCCATGCGCCGGTCGACGCTGTTGATCGGCCGGCCCGGCCCTTTCAGGCGGCTGACCGAGGCATCGTCATTGACCGCGACGATCAGACGATCGCCCTGGGCCCGCGCCTGTTCCAGGTAGGTGACATGCCCGGCATGCAGGATGTCGAAGCAGCCGTTGGTGAAGACGATCTTCTCTTTGTGCGCCCGCGCGTCGTCGATGGCCAGCAGCAGTTGCTCCAGGCCCAGCACGCCGCGCTCGGAGCCTTCCTCACGCTGGATCGCCCGGCGCAGCTCGGGGGCGCTGATCGCAGCCGTACCCAGCTTGCCGACCACGATACCCGCCGCCAGGTTGGCCAGGGCCACCGCGTGGGGCAGGTCCTCGCCGGCAGCGATGGCCGCGGCGAGGGTGGAGATGACGGTATCACCGGCACCGGTCACATCGAACACTTCACGCGCCCGCGCCGGCAGGTGCAGCGCCGGCTGGCCGACGCGCAGCAGGGTCATGCCGTGCTCGCCACGGGTCACCAGCAAGGCGCCAAGGTCCAGGTCCTGCAGCAGTTGCAGGCCCTTGGCGACCAGCTCGGCCTCATCGACGCAACGGCCGACGATGGTCTCGAACTCGCTGAGGTTGGGGGTGATCAGGCTGGCGCCACGATAGATGGAAAAGTCCTTGCCCTTGGGGTCGGCCAGCACCGGAATGCCCTTGGCCCGCGCCGCCTGGATCAGGCTCTGGTGGTTTTTCAGTGCACCCTTGCCGTAGTCGGACAGGACCAGCACCTTGACGCCCTCGAGCAGGCTGTCGACTTCCGCACCCAGCGACAGCGGGTCGGTGGCGAACGGTTCTTCGAAATCGATGCGCAGCAACTGCTGGTGACGGCTCATGACCCGCAGCTTGACGATGGTCGGCTGGTGCGCGATGCGCTGGAACACCGAGCGCACGCCTGCAGCCTGCAGGCTGTTGGCCAGGCTGTCGGCGGCCTCGTCCTGGCCGGTGACGCCAATCAGCGAAGCCGGCGCGCCCAGGGCGGCGATGTTCAAGGCAACGTTGGCCGCGCCGCCGGGGCGATCCTCGATCTGATCGACCTTGACCACCGGGACTGGCGCTTCAGGCGAGATACGCGAAGTACCGCCATGCCAGTAGCGGTCGAGCATGACATCGCCGACCACCAGTACCGGGGCTTGATCGAAACGCGGCATGGACAACTTCATGGGCAACCCATATGGAAATAATGAACAGGGGCAGGATATTAGCACAGGGTAGACGACGGCTTTATGGCCAGATCACCCCAGGAAAATTCCCGTGACAATCGGGGCCGCGATGGCCCCGATCAGCGAGGGGTCAGGTGATATCGGCCTTGGCCGGTTCATCCAGGCCCATGGCATGCAGGCGGGCATAATGGCCATTGGCCGCGAGCAGCTCGGCATGGGTGCCGCGCTCGACCAGGCGGCCCTGGTCCATGACCAGGATCTGATCGGCCTTCTCGATGGTCGACAGGCGGTGGGCGATCACCAGCGTGGTACGGCCCTGCATCACATGGTCCAGAGCAGCCTGGATATGCCGCTCGGACTCGGTATCCAGCGCCGAGGTAGCCTCGTCGAGGATCAGCAGCGGCGCGTTCTTCAGCAGTGCCCGGGCGATGGCCAGGCGCTGGCGCTGGCCGCCGGAGAGCAGCACGCCGTTTTCACCCACTTCGGTATCGAAGCCTTTCGGCAGCCGGTCGATGAACTCCTTGGCGTAGGCATCAGCCGCAGCGGCTTCTATGTCGGCGCGGGGGGCACCGGCCAGGTCGCCATAGGCGATGTTGTTGGCCACGGTATCGTTGAACAGGGTGACATGCTGGGTCACCTGCGAAACGTGGCGACGCAGGTTGCGCAGGCGATAGTTCTCGATCTCCACGCCATCGAGCAGGATCTGCCCCTGGTCGTGGTGATAGAAGCGCGGAATCAGCGCTGCCAGGGTCGACTTGCCGCTGCCAGAGCGGCCGACCAGTGCGATCATCTGCCCTGGCTCGGCGACGAAGCTGATATCGCTCAGCACCTCACGCTCGGTACCCGGGTAGGTGAAGCTGAGGTTGCGCACTTCCAGGTGCCCTTTCACTCGCTCCTTCTCGACGGTACCGCTGTCCACTTCAGGTGCTTCGTCCAGTTGCTCGAAGATGCTCTCGGCACCGGCCAGGCCCTTCTGGATGGTCGAGCTGACTTCCGAAAGCTGACGAATCGGCTTGGGCAACAGGCCGGCGGCCGTAATGTAAGCCACCAGATCACCGGCAGTGGAATCACCGCGCAGGAACAGCACCAGGAACATCAGCGCAGCCATGGCGGTGTAGATCACCAGTTGCAGCATCGGCGTGTACAGCGAGCCGGTCTTGGTCATTTGCAGCTGCTTGTCGGTGTTGCTCTGGCTGGCCTTGCCGAAACGCTGCTCTTCGTAGGCCTCACCGCCAAAGCTGCGCACCACGCGATAGCCCTGGATGGTTTCCGAGGCAACGTGGGTGACGTCGCCCATGGCCACCTGGATCTTCTTGCTCTGCTTGCGGAATTTCTTGCTGGCGACGCTGACCATTACTGCGATCACCGGCAGGATGGCGACCATCACCAGTGTCAGGTGCCAGTTCATCCACAGCAGATAGCCGAACAGGAAAACCACAGTCAGGCCTTCGCGGATCACCACCTTGATCGCATCGGTGGCGGCACCGGTGACCATGGTCACGTTGAAGGTGATGCGCGAAATCAGATGCCCGGAGTTGTGGTTGTCGAAGTAGCGGTTAGGCAGCACCAGCAGCTTGTTGAACAGTTCCACACGCAGGTCGTGCACCAGGCACAGGGAAACCTTGGCCAGGAAGTAGTTGCCGAGGAACGAGCCCAGGCCCTGCCACGCAGCGATCAGGATGATCAGCAGCGGCACCGCCTGCAGCAGTTGCAGGTCGCGCAGATAGGGGACGTTGGGGAACAACACCGCTTCGGGGTTGCTCAGCCCATCGACGAAATACTTCAGGATCCCGGCCAGCATTGGCTGGGTCGAGGCAAAGATCACGAAACCGATGATGCTCAGCAGGAAAATGCCGACATAGGGTTTCACATAGCTCAGCAGCCGAAAGTAGATCTTCAGGCTGGAGGTGTGTTCCGCCGGTCGCGGTGTTTCGGCCATTATCAAGCTCGCTGTTCAGGTTGAACCGGAAATTTTACCACAGGCATCATTTTCGGCACTCCCCCATGGCAGCAACATGGCCAGGCCCACAGGCAGCCAGCTGATGAACCATTCGGCACGTGGCGTACCAGTAAGGCTGGCGGCATCGAATTGCATGGCCAGGGTGGAGTACACCCAGAAACCGAGCAGGATCTTGCCGAACAGCGTGCCGCGTGCGCGGACGATTTCGCCCAAGGTATACAACCACACCAATATCCACAGCAGCATGCCAGGCAAGCCCATCTCCACAGCGACATGGGTGAACATATTGTGGGTGTGGTCAAAATGCCTGTTCCCAACAGTCACGTCGTAGGCTGCCCCCAGGCCAAGGCCGGACCAGGGAGCAGCAGCAATCATGTCGACTACGGCATGGAAGATCTCCGGCCGGTAGGACGAACCGCGGTGGGTGATCAGGTCATAAACGAAATAGAAGGCCAGGCCGGTGGCGATGGCGGCCAGGATGGAAAAAACCCGGCTATGACGGTCGCGGAACCAGAGCGGGCCCAGGACCACGGTAAACACCAAGGCCAGCAACGCCCCGCGACTCTGGCTAAGCATTACGAACACACCCAGACAAACCAGTGCTGCCAGCCACGCCAACTGCAGGCCACGCTGCTGCGGCGGCTGGTAAACCAGGAAAAGCACTGCCGAACCGATGACATAGGCACCGAGAATAGGGTGCGATATTTCGCCGATGCCCTCCAGGCGGACCAGCCAAGGCTTGCCCTCCAGGCCATAGAAATGAATGACCGAGATCAGCGCCGCCACCGCCAGCAAGGCACTACCGACCACCAGTAATTGGCGGACACGGGCCAGGCCAAGCTGGGCCAGCAGCGGAAACGCCAAAAGGAACAGCAGGATGTAGAGAAGGCGCTTGGCCTCGCGCCCTGGGTTTTCTGCGCTCGACCAGACCAGGCTGAGCCCGCTCCACACAAGCAGCAACAGCACGCTCCCCCACAAGGCCGGCTGACGCCGCCAGGCCTGCATTATTACTTGCCTTGCGGACCACGCCATTACCAGCGTCGGCAGCCACAGGAACAGCACCAGACCTTGCTGATAGACCTTGTTGCTCGGTGCCAGGGCGATCGCTGACAGGAACCAGACCAGACCAAACCCCAACCAGGCTCGCGCCCAGTTTTTTTGATACAACATCCCTTCCCCCGTTGAATCAAAGACACCATTGAATGGTGCTACAACATTATTTTCGGCATTATTGCCGGTCATTCCGTTCGCCCGACGACAAGGCTCTATTCATGCAATGCTCCCGGCTCCCCCAGGTCGACTTCGATCAGCTGACACACGGCGCACAGGTGCTTGAGGCAGACAGCCATGGCGCCAAAGTCTACCTGCTCGCGGATGGTAATTTCCTCAAGGTTTTTCGTAGGAAGCGGCTGATTTCATCTGCGCTGCTGCGCCCGTACTCGCAGCGCTTCGTCGATAACGCCGCACGCCTTGCACAACTGGGCATCCCTACACTGGAAGTAATCAGCCAGCACAAGCTCGACCTGCCAGGCCGTACCGCCGTGCTGTACCGCCCGCTGCCAGGGCGCACCTTGCTGCAGATGTCGCGCGATGAGGGTTTCAGCTGGGACACCTACCTGCCGCGCCTGATCGAACTGATCCGTCAACTGCACCGCAGCGGCGTGTACTTCCGCTCGTTGCACCTGGGTAATGTGGTGGTCACCCCCGACCAGCAACTGGGCCTGATCGACGTGGCCGACATGCGCTTCCTGCGCCCGCCACTGTCGGCGCGCATGATTCGGCGGAATGTGCAGCATATGGTGCGCTACATCGAGCGGGAGAACCTGGGCGATCGGTTCCCCCTTGGCGCCTTCGAGGCAGCCCTGCTGGCACGCTGAGTGTCAGCTGCGCAGCAGGCTTTGCGACCCATTGCAGAATGCCTGCCAGGCCTTCTCCGGGGCCAGCGCCTGGCGCTGCCGGGCAGCTACCTCCGCGGCACCGAGTACCGAGCAACGCTCGATTGCTTCGGCCCAGGCATTTTCATTGGCAACGGGCAGGTAGCCACCGGTGTCCTGCAACTGCTCGCGGAACACCTGCAGGTCGCTGCACACCACCGGCACGCCGGCAATGACCGCCTCCTGCACCACCAGCCCCAGGCCTTCGGAGCGCGAAGGCACCAATAGCCAGTCGAACGCACGGTACAGTTGCTGCAGGTCGTCGCGATGACCACTCAGGTGAACACGCCCGGCCAGGCCCAGCGCGTCGATACGGGCTTGCAGCACCTCACGCAGAGGGCCTTCGCCGATGATTGCCAACTGCAGGCCCGGCTGGTGCGCACTGGCCTTGGCGAACGCCTCGATCAGCATTTCGAAACCTTTGCTTTCCACCAGCCGCCCGACCGCGCCCAGCATTACCCCGGTTACCTGCGGCAACTGCAGGGACTGCCTGGCCGCCTCCCGGTTCAACAACGGCTCGGCGAAAGCCAGCGGGTCGAGGGCCATGCGCAAGGTTTGCACCGGCCTGCCAAGCTCGTGTTCGAGTGACGTTGCAAGCGTCTGCGAAACGGCGGCGATGCTCAGCCGCTCGGCCGGGAACATGCGCAGCAAGCGAATATCCCTGGCACTCAGGCGCGTCTTGCCGTGGAACAGCAGTTTGGCACGCACCTGCGGAACCTGCTGCAACAACGGCAACACCAACCGCGCCACACCGACACCGTCGAGCAGCACGACTTCAGCCTTGGCCTCGTTCAGCGCCTTGCGCAAGCGCATGCGCAACCATGGGCGCAACAGCCGCCAGAAGTGCCGCCCTTTCAGCGCCCGTGACGGCATATGCCACTCCCGGGTCGAACCAAGCCCACAACTGAGCCCGCTACCCAGCAGCAGCCAGTTGCTGATCCGGGCATCGGCACCCGCGTGCGACAGTACCTGCCGATGCACCTTGTGGATGGACATGTATGGCGTTCCACCCGCCCACATCATATTGACGATGTTCATGGGCCCTCTCCCGCTCATGTCAGGTGGGACAGCGACTTCATTGAACAAAAATGGTGATTCCCATGCCAATCACGGCACCCGCCACCAGCGTCAATGTCAACTTTATCCGATCACGTCTACGACGTTTGGCCTTGCGCTCCACTTCGATGGGCAAGGTCACGTGATTACCAAATCCGGTGTGCAATACTGCGTCACCCTCCAAGGTGACCGCTGTCAGATTTAACTCAGCGTAGCGCCGGGAAAGTGCCTTCTCTCCAGCATAGGCGGCAAATGGCGCGCAACGCTGGTAATCGCTCAAACGACGCAGCCCCGGGTTGAGCGAAAACGCCTGCCACTCGGCCTTGTCGGACAGCAGCGGGTAACAAGGCACCCCGGCGATCACCTGGCGATCGCCCAGGTGGATGTATGGGCTGTGAATGGCCAGGTCATGAGCATGGCTGCGCAGCCACACCTGCAACAGGTCGGGACTGGCGTCCAGGATGGCTCGGGAGTCTTCGACGAAGCCCTGGCGATAGAAGTGCCAGTCGTCCTCGCAATGGAAGATGTAGGGCGTCTTGACGTGGCTGTAGGCCAGGTCGATAGACGGCAACTGGCCCAGCTTGGGCCGGTTGACGAACACCTTGCAGTGCGGTTTCCAGTGCTCCGGCACAGCGGCATGCACGGCATCGTCACCGGAATCTTCGGTGATGAACACTTCGCGAATGGGCGCGGTATTGTAGCGATCGAAACTCTCAAGGGTATTTTTGAGCAGATCGAACCGCCCACAACTGGTCACGACAAGCGTGACGTCACTCTCATTTGAAAAGCGCACCGGACTCCCTCCGCATTGCGATAGCCGACTTCGCTCCCTAGGACCGAGAATTACTCGGTTAGATCCCTAGCTTCAGGCGCAATCGCTGCCATGCAGACAACGGCGGATGAGGCCTGAGCGCTGGGCGCATATGATCGACGATGCTACGTCCAACCGCCCCGAAACTGAAACGGGAAACCGCCAGATGGCGGCCGTTTTCTGCAATCTGCCGGGCCAGTTCAGGTTCCGCACGCAAGCGGCGAAGCTTTTCCTGGAGGGTCGGGATACTGTCATAGAACACCACGTTGTGCATGTCCTGCAGGCCCAGCGCGCGGTTCTCTTCCTCGCCCTGGTCATACGCCAGCAACACACAGCCACAGGCCATGGCTTCAAAGTTCTTGATCATGTATTCGCCCATGCCGACGTCGGCACTGACGAAGAAGCGGATCCGGTTGAGCGTGTTGCAGTAGTCCTCACCCGACTTGGTACGGGTCACCACCAGGTTCTCGACCCGGCCCAGCTCGTCCAGCAATGCCTTGCGGCCGCTGTAGGCCACGCTGTTGGTGCTGCCGACGAAGGCCAGTTCGATGTCGCGCTCACGCCCCTGGTCGGCCAGCAACTGCTCGTCGTAGCCCTTGGGCACGAACACGGCGTCGAAACCTTCCTGGCGCAGGCGCTCGCTGACCATGTAGCCGGAGCTGATCACCCGCGCCCAGGGCAGCTTGCGGTAATGGGCGCTGAACTTGCCGGTGTATTTGCACGGGATGTAGTTCTGGTAGGCATCGTGCTCGAGGATGACCAGGTTCGGCACGGTACGGATGAACGCCGCCTGGCGGATTTCCTGCTTGAAACGCAGGAAGAAGACAATGCGGTCATAGCGCTCGACCTGCACTTCACGCTTGAAATAGCGGCGCAGGTTGCGCTGGTCTTCGCTGGTCAACCAGCGCAGGTCGCACTCGCAGTTGGCCGCGACGCCATCGTACAGGCGGTCGAGAATCGCCCGCTGTTCCTTCTGCACCAGAAATAGGACTTTCATTGGGTTCCTTGGGCGCTCTGCGCCATCGCGGTCAACCATGGGGCGCGGCTACAGCTCACGCCGCCAGAACAGTTCATGTCGGCGCACGGCCTTGCGGAAGAATTCATTCTCGCCGTAAGGCGACGGCCGCCGCCCGGCCAGCCAGCGCTGCAACAAGCGGCGCAGGCGGCGCTTGAACGGCGCCGGCGGCTGCAGGTCGTGCATCATGCCCAGGGCCATGGCCTTGTCGCGCTGGGTTGCCAGGTCCAGTATCAGGCTGCAAGGTGCCCACGCCTGGGCAGCGCTCAGCTGCGGTGGCAAGGCCACGCCATCACCACTGTCGCCCATCGGCCAGCGGTCGTTGTCATGCAGGTGGTTGGCGTAGCACAGCAGGGTTTGCGGCTGCCAAGCCAGGCCTTGCAAGGCTTCCAGCACCGCTGCCTGGGCACATATGTGGTCGGGGTGCGGGTCGAGCTGCGGGTGCGGCATCACCAGCACCTCTGGCCTGGCCATTTCCAGCAAGGCCCGCAGGTCGGCCAGCAGGTTACGCCAGGTCGGCGCGCCATCGCCGTCGGCCGGCAGCGGGAACGGGTTGAAGCGGCGGAAGACGCGAATGTCGGCGAGGTCGGCCTCACGGGACGCGGCCGGCTGGTCTGGCGCAGCCTGCATGGCAGGCAGCTGCAGGCAGAAGTAGCCCAGCTGCACGCAACGCGATTCCGCCACACCGGCCCAGCGCGGCACGGCGATACTGTCCCAAGCCCGCAGGCGGCCCTTCAGGCGCGCGGCTTCGGCCTTTGCCAGGCCCATCTGCTGATAGTGTTCGGCCTCGATCTCACCGGCGGTCAGGGTCACTACCCAGGTTTCGTCGGCCTGACTGTAGAGACCGTAAGCGGCCAGCTCGGCATCATCGGCATGCGGCGCGATCACCATCACCCGGCGCCGTTGCAGCTCGACCGCCGGGGTTATCCACAAGCGTGGCTGGCCCGACAGCCGGCAATGCCGGCCACGCAGGCGCAACGCGCCAGCCTGCAGAGGTGCGGCGAGGCCGGTCAAGTTGAGGAAGCGCACGCCATCGACGCCGCGCTCGAAGGTTTGCCGGTCGGCCTGCTCGCCAGCCACCAGCTCGACCTGCGGGTCGAGGAAGCGCCCCAGCCAGCTGCTTTTTACCCGCAGTTCGAGAATCAGGGTTTCGTTGCCCTGCAGCACGCAGTCAGCCTTGAGCAAGCCGCCGCTCAGGCTGGCAGGAGCCTCCCGGGTCTGCTCGCCGAAGTCGTAGGCGTAGTCCTCGCCAGGCGCATAGAACAGGTGGTCGGCAAACCAGGCTTCATGGGCTGCCCACAGCAGCGGCAACAGCAACAGTGGCAACCACCACCAGCTGAACACACCTACGGCCACCAGCGCGACCAGGCCCGCCAGCAGGCCCAGGCGCTTGTTGCGCCGGTGGCGCTTGAGCAACTGCTGCTTGCGACTCACGCCTGATACACCGGCACGGGGTTGCACCAGCGGTCCTTGTACTCGCGGTCGGCACGGCCGAACGAGAACCGCAGCGGCTTGTTGCGCGCACGGGCGTCTTCCCAGGCGGCCTGGGTATTGAGGAAGCTCAGCACGCTGCCGGGGCTGAAAGCCTTGGTTTCAGGGTCGACACCGCCATTGATGTACTCGACGCTGATCCATTCCGGCGCTTCGACACGGTATACCAGCTGAATGGCAATCGGCTTGCCGTCCAGTAGCAGCACCGAGCCGATCAGCAGCTCGCGCAGGCGTTCCAGCACATCGGCCATGCGCTCGGCGCCGGTGGCAGGGAAGCCCCAGCGGCGCAGGAACAGATCGCAGTACATGCTGGCGATTTCCTGCGCGCTGAAGTCGCTGATCGGGCGCACCACACCGCCCGCCTCTTCCAGCAGGCGCAGCTCGCGGCGCTGGTTGTAGCGGAACTTCTTCGACAAGTCTTCGTGGGCACGGGCCATGGCCAGCTGTTCCTTCTGCGCCTTGAGGTCGCTGAAGCGGCCCTGGTTCAGTTCGGACAGGTAGCGCGCGGCATGGCGCAACGGTGCAGCGGCATCGGCCGCCGCCGGCAGGATGATCTCGGCGTTGCCCAGGTCGAACAGGGCCTTTTTGCCGGCACGCTTGAGCACATCCTTGGACAGCGCAAGGTGACGCCCCCAGGTGGGGATGGCGGCCTTCAGCTCGCCGGCCTGGTGCCAGCCCAGGTAACGCACCGGGATCTGTGCCAGGTCCGCCAGTTGCTCGACCACCAAAGGATGGGTGGCGACACTGCCACCAAAGCGGGCCCATGCCTCGGCGTAGGCCTTGGCGTCGATAACTTGCCAACCGCGTTCGCGGAAGGCCTGGATACGGTTGAGCATCAGGCCTGCCCCACCAACGCGCGGACTTGCGGCAGCTGCCAGAAGGCCTCGCGCACCGCCTGGTCGGAGAAGCGTTCACGCAGGCGCTGCAGCATGTGCTCGGCACAGGCTTGGCGCTGCTGCCCATCGAGCACAGCCATGTGCTTCAGGCCCTGGGCCAGTTGCCCGGCATCGCCCAGCGGGAACAGCACGCCAACACCCTCGACCACTTCGCGGGCACCGCCACAGGCCGTGGCCAGTACCGGCACACCGGCGACCATGGCTTCGAGCAGGACCATGCCGAACGGCTCATGGTCGGAGCTCAGTGCGAATACATCGAACGCCTGGAAGTAACGGCGTGCATCCGGCACCTGGCCAAGGAAGTCCACTTGCCCGGCAATGCCCAGCTCGGCGGCCAGGGCCTTGAGCTTGGCTTCCAGGCGCCCCTTGCCAAGAATTGCCAGGCGGGCGCCAGCTGGCAGCCCCGGTAGCGCTTCGGCAAAGCCACGCAGCAGGGTGGCCTGGTCCTTGTCCGGGTGCAGGCGCCCGACGTTACCGACAATCCACGCCTGCGCATCCAGGCCCAAGGCTTGGCGGGCCTCGGCGCGTGGCACCAAGGCCGCTTGCAGGGCGTCGATGTCGATGCGGTTGTACAAGGTCTGGATACGCTCTGCCGGCCACTGCGGCAGACAGCGGCGCATGTCGTCACGCACTGCATCCGACACGCCCAGCAAGCTCAGGCGTTTGCTGAACAGGTTGGCGAAGATGCGTCGCCCCTTGCGCTCGTAATCACCGAAAGCATGGTGCACGCCGATCACCGGCAAGCCGGTGCCCAGCAACGCCACGTAGATCGGCTTGAAGCGGTGGGCAATGCAGAAGGCGAAATTGCGCTCGGCCGCAATCCGCCGCAATGCACGGATGGCGCCGAGTTTCAGGCCGCGCACGGCCTTGGAGCTGAACTCCAGGAACAGCACCTCGTCCGACGCGCAGCCAGCCGCTACCTGCGGGTCGGCGGCGCCGGTGAGGAACACCGTGGTGACCTGGTAGCCACGCCCCTGGAACAGGCTGGCGTACTGACGGGCGCAGTCCAGGAACGGCCCGTCATAGCCATGGCAGAACTGCAGGATGCGCGGTTCAGAGCGGCTGGTCATACGGGGCCGCGCCGTCCTTCACAACCAGGATGTCTTCCATGATCAGGTACTGCAGGTCCGAGCCGAAGAACATGTTCAGGGCGTCGGTCGGCGAGCAGATCATCGGTTCACCACGGCGGTTCAGCGAGGTGTTCAACGACACGCCGTTGCCGGTCAGGTCTTCCAGCGCCTTCATCATGTCGTAGTAGCGCGGGTTGTACTCGCGCTTGAGCACCTGGGCACGCGAAGTGCCGTCCTCGTGGACCACTTCCGGCACGCGGGTCTTCCACTCTTCAGCCACTTCGAAGGTGAAGGTCATGAACGGCGCCGGGTGGTCGACCTTGATCATCTGCGGGGCGACGGTGTCGAGCATCGACGGGCAGAAAGGTCTCCAGCGTTCGCGGAACTTGATCTGCTCGTTGATGCGGTCGGCTACGCCAGGCACGCTCGGGCAACCAATGATCGAACGGCCGCCCAGGGCACGAGGACCGAACTCCATGCGGCCCTGGAACCAGGCCACCGGGTTGCCATCGACCATGATTTTGGCGATGCGCT
The DNA here is from genome assembly GCF_002453565.1 of Pseudomonas sp. UBA6753. Taxonomy (NCBI): domain Bacteria; kingdom Pseudomonadati; phylum Pseudomonadota; class Gammaproteobacteria; order Pseudomonadales; family Pseudomonadaceae; genus Pseudomonas; species Pseudomonas sp. UBA6753. The sequence continues at coordinate 313,005 of NZ_DKHD01000002.1, forward strand.
GCGGCATGTCGTCGAGCTTGCGCCACTTCGGCGCGTTCGGGTGACGGGTGCAGGCAGCGATCACGTCTTCGTTGGAGTACGAAGGGCCGAGGTAGACGTGTTCCATCTTCTCGACCGGCACGCCACGGGCGTGGGAAACGTAGGCGGCAGCACCCACCGCGGTACCGGCGTCACCGGAAGCAGGCTGGACGAACAGCTCTTTCAGGTCTGGGCGGGCGATGATCTTCTGGTTGAGCTTGACGTTCAGCGCGCAACCGCCGGCAAAGGCCAGCTTGCCGGTTTCACGCAGGACGTCGCCCAGGTAGTGATCGATCATCTGCAGGGCGATCTTCTCGAACAGCGCCTGCATGCTGGCCGCGTAATGGATGTACGGCTCGTCGGCGATGTCGCCTTCGCGCTTGGGGCCCAGCCATTCGATCAGCTTCGGCGAGAAGTAGAAGCCCTTGCCCTTCTCTTTATATCGGCGCAGGCCAATGACGTTGGCGTATTCGGTGTTGATCACCAGTTCGCCGTTTTCGAAGCTGGCCAGGCGCGAGAAGTCGTACTTGCTGGCGTCGCCATACGGCGCCATGCCCATGACCTTGAACTCGCCATCGAGCATCTCGAAGCCGAGGAATTCGGTGATTGCGCCGTACAGGCCGCCCAGCGAGTCCGGGTCGAAGAACTCCTTGATCTTGTGGATCTTGCCGTTTTCGCCGTAGCCAAAGAAGGTGGTGGCGTATTCGCCTTTACCGTCGATGCCGAGGATTGCGGTTTTTTCCTTGAAGCCCGAGCAGTGGTAGGCACTGGAGGCGTGGGCCAGGTGGTGCTCGACCGGCTCGATCTTGACCTTTTTCGGGTCGAAGCCCAGTTGCTCCAGGCACCAGACAATCTTCTTGCGGTAGCGCTTGTAGCGACGGTTGCCCATCAGGATGGCGTCGAGGGCACGGTCCGGGGCGTACCAGTAGCGCTTGGCATAGTGCCAGCGCGCTTTGCCGAACAGGCTGATCGGGGCGAACGGGATGGCTACCACGTCGACGTCGGATGGCTTGATGCCTGCCTGTTCCAGGCAGAACTTCGCCGACTCGTAGGGCATGCGGTTCTTCGCATGCTTGTCACGCACGAAGCGCTCTTCTTCGGCGGCGGCAATCAGTTTGCCGTCAATGTACAAGGCCGCGGAAGGGTCATGGCTAAGGGCGCCGGACAGGCCAAGAATCGTCAATGCCAAGGGATTAGCCTCTTCATTCGGTAGAAATGCGCCAGCGGCCTCTTGGGCGGGTGGCGGCTAAAGGGCGGGATTATAACGCAAACATCAGGATAGGCACTGCATTAACCTGTGGGAGCGGGCGCGCCCGCGAACACCGGCAAAGCCGGTGCCATGCACCGCAGCGCCTGCTTCGCGGGCACGCCCGCTCCCACAGATGCCCCAAGGCAACTGCCTATTCGGCGATCAGCCAGTCCATGCGGAAGCTGCCGGCGGTTTGCGCCAGCTCTTTGGCCAGCCATGGCAGCAGCTCCTTGAGTTCTTCTTCCAGCCCCCACGGCGGGTTGGCGATGGCCAGACCGGAGCCATTGAGCCCCTGCGGGCTGTCCTGGTGGTGCACATACAACTCGACCCGCAACAGTTTCGGTGCGCCGGTGCTGGTCAGGTCCTGGTAGAAGCGGGTCAGCGAGCGCTGGTCCTTGATCGGGTACCAGATGGCCGCGACGGTCTGGCGCATGCGACTGATCGCCTCTTTCATGGCGGTAGTGCAGCGCTTGAGCTCGTCAGCCTGCTCGAACGGCGGGTCGATCAGCATGATCGCGCGCTTTTCCTGCACGGGCAGCAAGGCCCGCGGCACATGCCAGCCTTCGCCCAGATGAACGACCACGCGTGGGTCTTTCTTCATGTTCTCTTTGAGCAGCGGCCCGTCCTCGGGATGCTTCTCGTTGAGCAGGGCGCGGTCCTGCTGGCGCATCAGGCGGCGGGCCAGCTCGGGCGAACCGGGGTAGTAGCGCAGCTCGCCATCGGCATTCAGGCGCTTGATGATACGCAGATAGTCGTCGGCCATGGCCGGCAGGTCATCGCGATTCCACAGGCGGGCGACACCTTCCAGGTACTCGCCGGTGCGGGTTGCCTGGTCGCCCTGCAGGTCGTAAAGGCCAAGCCCTGCATGGGTATCGATATAGGCGAACGGCTGCTCCTTGCGCGACATCAGGGCGATGAGGCGGGTCAGCACGATATGTTTGAGGACGTCGGCGTGGTTGCCGGCGTGGAAGGCGTGACGATAGTTCATGGCAACTCCTGCGGGGGTGGCAAGTTTACCTTGCCTTGCAGGCGGAGTCAGGCCTGGCTGCTGATCGGCGGTGACCTCTTCGCGGGCAAACCCGCTCCCACAGGGCCTGCACAGATCTCAGACCCTGTGGAGTACCCGTGGGAGCGGGCAAGCCCGCGAAGAAGGCAACACCGAATCAGCCGGTATTACTTGTCAGCGTGATACGCCGCATCAGCAGTCTCGAAGCGCTTGACCATTGCCTGCGACGGGCTGCCCAGCTTGCTCACCACGAAGATGGCGATGCTGGCGAACAGGAAGCCCGGGATGATTTCGTACAGCCCGAGGGTGTCGAAGTTCTTCCACAGGATCACGGTCAGTGCGCCCACCACGATACCGGCCAATGCGCCGTTACGGGTCATGCCTTTCCACAGTACCGAAATCAGCACCACCGGACCAAAGGCAGCACCGAAGCCGGCCCAGGCGTAAGCTACCAGGCCCAGCACGCGGTTTTCCGGGTTTGCGGCCATGGCGATGGCGATCAGGGCGACGGCCAGCACCATCAGGCGGCCGACCCACACCAGCTCGACCTGCGAAGCATTCTTGCGCAGGAACGCCTTGTAGAAGTCTTCGGTCAGGGCACTGGAGCACACCAGCAGCTGGCAGCTCAGGGTACTCATTACCGCCGCGAGGATGGCCGACAGCAGCACACCGGCAACCCATGGGTTGAACAGGATCTTGGCCAGCTCGATGAACACACGCTCGTGGTTCTCGCTGACCGGGCCTGCCAGGTCAGGATGCGCCGAGAAGTAGGCGATGCCGAAGAAGCCCACGGCACAGGTACCGACCAGGCACAGGATCATCCAGGTCATGGAGATACGACGGGCGTTGGCGATCGACTTCACCGAGTCGGCGGCCATGAAACGCGCCAGGATGTGCGGCTGGCCGAAGTAGCCCAGCCCCCAGCCCATCAGCGAGATGATGCCAATGAAAGTGGCGCCCTTGAACATGTCGAAGTGGGCCGGGTTGACCGCATCGATGGCAGCGAAGGTGGTATCGAAGCCGCCAGTGGAGATCAGCACGATCACCGGAGTGAGGATCAGCGCAAAGATCATCAGCGAAGCCTGCACGGTATCGGTCCAGCTCACCGCCAGGAAACCACCGATGAAGGTGTAGGCGATGGTCGCAGCAGCACCGGCCCACAGGGCGGTTTCGTACGGCATGCCGAAGGTGCTCTCGAACAGACGGGCACCGGCCACGATGCCGGAGGCGCAGTAGATGGTGAAGAACACCAGGATCACGATGGCCGAGATGATCCGCAGCAGGCCGCTGTTGTCTTCGAAGCGGCTGGAGAAGTAGTCCGGCAGGGTCAGTGCATCGCCGTTGTGCTCGGTCTGCACGCGCAGACGACCAGCGACGAACAGCCAGTTCAGGTAGGCGCCGACGGTCAGGCCGATGGCAATCCAGGCTTCGGACAAGCCGGAGAAGTAGATGGCGCCCGGCAGGCCCATCAGCAGCCAGCCGCTCATGTCGGAAGCGCCGGCGGAAAGCGCGGTAACCACGCTACCCAGGCTGCGACCGCCGAGGATGTAGTCGGAAAGGTTATTGGTGGAGCGATAGGCGGCGAAGCCGATCAGCACCATTGCGGCGATATAGACCACGAAAGTGATCGTTAGAGGATTGCCCATGCGTGTGCCCTGGCGTTTGTTTTTATGTCATGCACAACCGCAGCCATGGCGGTTGCACCCAGGCCGCGAATCGTATGCAACAACGCAAAGTGGGTGCAACCATTTTTCATTTGCAAGTTGCACCTCCTCGTGCAATTTCCGAAAAATCTGATTTTTTGCTCCTTTTGGGAGCAAAAAGCCCGCTTTCAAGAATAAAACGCACCGAAGCGGACCCTTTCAAGGCTGTGGAAATGGTTGCCGGACGAGTTGCACCTTTTCCGTGAAAAATTCGGGTTGCACCTGGTTGCACCCGAATTGTCCTACAGCTACTCTTGGCGTCAGCTTAGGCCACAACCGTGGCAATAACGAGGATAAGAAATGGCGACGACCACCCTTGGGGTCAAACTCGATGACCCGACCCGTGAGCGACTCAAGGCAGCTGCGCAGTCGATTGACCGCACCCCGCACTGGTTGATCAAGCAAGCGATCTTCAACTACCTGGAGAAGCTCGAGGGTGGTGCCACCCTGACCGAACTCAACGGCCATGCCAGCAACCTGGCCGACGACGCCGGTGAAGTCCAACCCGACCACAGCCACCAGTGCTTCCTCGAGTTCGCCGAGAGCATCCTGCCGCAGTCGGTGCTGCGCTCGGCGATCACCGCCGCCTACCGCCGCCCCGAGCAGGAAGTGGTACCGATGCTGCTGGAGCAGGCGCGCCTGAGCGCCCCGCTGGCCGAAGCGACCAACAAGATGGCCGCCGGCATCGCCGAAAAACTGCGTAACCAGAAGAGCGCTGGCGGTCGTGCCGGTATCGTCCAGGGCCTGCTGCAGGAATTCTCGCTGTCGTCCCAGGAAGGCGTGGCACTGATGTGCCTGGCCGAAGCCCTGCTGCGCATCCCCGACAAGGGCACCCGTGACGCGCTGATCCGCGACAAGATCAGCACTGGGAACTGGCAGCCGCACTTGGGCAACAGCCCGTCGCTGTTCGTCAACGCCGCCACCTGGGGCCTGCTGCTGACCGGCAAGCTGGTGTCCACCCACAACGAATCCGGCCTCACCTCCTCGCTCACCCGCATCATCGGCAAGAGCGGCGAGCCGATGATCCGCAAGGGCGTCGACATGGCCATGCGCCTGATGGGCGAGCAGTTCGTCACCGGCGAAACCATCGCCGAAGCCCTGGCCAATGCCAGCCGCTTCGAGTCCAAGGGCTTCCGCTATTCCTACGACATGCTCGGCGAAGCCGCACTGACCGAGCACGACGCACAGAAGTACTTGGCGTCCTACGAGCAGGCCATCCACTCGATCGGCAAGGCCTCCCATGGCCGTGGCATCTATGAAGGCCCGGGCATCTCGATCAAGCTGTCGGCACTGCACCCGCGCTACAGCCGCGCCCAGTACGAGCGCGTGATGGAAGAGCTTTACCCGCGCCTGCTGTCGCTGACCCTGCTGGCCAAGCAGTACGACATCGGCCTGAACATCGACGCCGAAGAAGCCGACCGCCTGGAGCTGTCGCTCGACCTGCTCGAGCGCCTGTGCTTCGAGCCTTCGCTGGCCGGCTGGAACGGTATCGGCTTCGTCATCCAGGCCTACCAGAAGCGCTGCCCGTATGTGATCGACTATGTCATCGACCTGGCCAAGCGCAGCCGCCACCGCCTGATGATCCGCCTGGTGAAAGGCGCCTACTGGGACAGCGAAATCAAGCGCGCCCAGGTCGAAGGCCTGGAAGGCTACCCGGTCTACACCCGCAAGGTGTACACCGACGTGTCCTACGTTGCCTGCGCCCGCAAGCTGCTGGCCGTGCCAGAAGCCATCTACCCGCAGTTCGCCACCCACAACGCCCACACCCTGTCGGCCATCTACCACATTGCCGGTCAGAACTATTACCCGGGCCAGTACGAGTTCCAGTGCCTGCACGGCATGGGCGAGCCACTGTACGAGCAGGTGGTCGGCAAGATTTCCGAAGGCAAGCTGAACCGTCCGTGCCGCGTCTATGCACCGGTCGGCACCCACGAAACGCTGCTGGCCTACCTGGTGCGTCGCCTGCTGGAAAACGGCGCCAACACCTCGTTCGTCAATCGCATCGCCGACCACTCGATCTCCATCCAGGAACTGGTCGCCGACCCGGTCGCCAGCATCGAGCGCATGGGCACCCAGGAAGGCAGCATCGGCCTGCCGCACCCACGCATCCCGCTGCCGCGTGAACTGTATGGCAGCGAGCGGGCCAACTCGGCCGGCATCGACATGGCCAACGAACACCGCCTGGCATCGCTGTCCTGCGCCATGCTGGCCACCGCTCATAACGACTGGAAAGCCACGCCACTGCTTGCCTGCGCTGCCAGCGAAGGCGCAGCCGCACCGGTGCTGAACCCGGCGGACCACCGCGACGTGGTCGGCCATGTTCAGGAAGCCACTGTCGCCGACGTCGACAACGCCATCCAGTGCGCACTGAATGCAGCACCGATCTGGCAGGCCACCCCGCCGGCCGAGCGCGCTGCCATTCTGGAGCGCACCGCCGACCTGATGGAGGCCGAAATCCAGCCGCTGATGGGCTTGCTCATCCGTGAAGCCGGCAAGACCTTCGCCAACGCCATCGCCGAAGTGCGTGAAGCCGTGGACTTCCTGCGCTACTACGCGGTGCAGGCACGCAACGACTTCAGCAACGACGCCCACCGCCCGCTGGGCCCGGTGGTGTGCATCAGCCCGTGGAACTTCCCGCTGGCGATCTTCACCGGCCAGGTAGCCGCAGCGCTCGCCGCCGGCAACCCGGTACTGGCCAAGCCGGCCGAGCAAACCCCGCTGATCGCCGCCCAGGCCGTGCGCCTGCTGCTGGAAGCCGGTATCCCTGAAGGCGTGCTGCAACTGCTGCCAGGCCGCGGTGAAACCGTCGGTGCCGGCCTGGTGGGTGACGAGCGCGTCAAGGGCGTGATGTTCACCGGTTCCACCGAAGTGGCCCGCCTGCTGCAGCGCAACGTTGCCGGCCGCCTGGACAACCAGGGCCGCCCGATCCCGCTGATCGCCGAAACCGGTGGCCAGAACGCGATGATCGTCGACTCCTCGGCACTGACCGAGCAGGTAGTGATCGATGTGGTGTCCTCGGCCTTCGACAGCGCCGGCCAGCGTTGCTCGGCACTGCGCGTGCTGTGCCTGCAGGAAGACTCCGCCGACCGCGTGATCGAAATGCTCAAGGGCGCCATGGCCGAAAGCCGCCTGGGCTGCCCGGACCGCCTTGCCGTGGACATTGGCCCGGTGATCGACGCCGAAGCCAAGGCCGGCATCGAGAAGCACATCCAGGGCATGCGCGAGAAAGGTCGCTCGGTCTACCAGGTGGCCATTGCCGATGCTGCCGAGCTCAAGCGCGGCACCTTCGTCATGCCGACCCTGATCGAGCTGGAAAGCTTCGACGAGCTCAAGCGTGAAATCTTCGGCCCGGTGCTGCACGTGGTGCGCTACAACCGTCGTAACCTGGACCAGCTGATCGAGCAGATCAACAACTCCGGCTACGGCCTGACCCTCGGCGTGCACACCCGCATCGACGAGACCATCGCCAAAGTGGTGGAAACCGCCAACGCCGGCAACATGTACGTCAACCGCAACATTGTTGGTGCAGTGGTAGGTGTGCAGCCGTTCGGTGGTGAAGGCCTGTCCGGCACCGGCCCGAAAGCCGGCGGCCCGCTGTACCTGTACCGCCTGTTGTCGACCCGCCCGGCCGACGCGATTGGCCGCCACTTCCAGCAGCAGGACGGCGAAGGCAAGCCTGACCGTGCCCTGCACGAACAGCTGATCAAGCCACTGCATGGCCTGAAGGCCTGGGCCGAGAGCAACCAGCTGTCCGACCTGGCCGCGCTGTGCAGCCAGTTCGCCAGCCAGTCGCAGAGCGGCATCGCCCGCCTGTTGCCAGGCCCGACCGGCGAGCGCAACAGCTACACCATCCTGCCACGTGAGCACGTGCTGTGCCTGGCCGACAACGAAGCCGACCTGCTGGCGCAGTTCGCCGCAGTGCTGGCCGTTGGCAGCTCGGCGGTATGGGCGGACGGCGAGCCGGGCAAAGCCCTGCGTGCCCGCCTGCCGCGAGAGCTGCAGGCCAAGGTCAAGCTGGTGGCGGACTGGAACAAGGATGAAGTGGCGTTCGACGCCGTGATCCACCATGGCGACTCGGATCAACTGCGCGGCGTGTGCCAGCAGGTGGCCAAGCGTGCCGGGGCGATCGTGGGTGTACACGGGCTGTCCAGCGGCGACCACCAGATTGCGTTGGAGCGTCTGGTGATCGAGCGGGCAGTGAGTGTGAACACTGCTGCTGCCGGTGGTAATGCCAGCCTGATGACCATTGGCTAACGCTGAGGGTTGTTAACGAAAAAAGGAGAGCTTCGGCTCTCCTTTTTTATTTCCATGGATAAATTCCTAGCAGACGAATATACCGCGCACAGTGTGTCCTCGTCTCTATCACCCAAGGTTTCTCAACCTAGCACAAGTGCTAGTTTTACCGCTTCGCTCAAAGAGCCATCATTTGCCTCGCACCACTTCAAATAACTTGCAGCGAGAAAAGAATGAAAAAAGAAATAGAAGTTACCGGCATCACAATCTTTGCCAAAGAACAATATGCGGGTGAAATCTGGACCAACCTTCACTCACCTGACGAGCCGCTCCAAAGCTGTGTGGTTCGGGATACAAACGTAATGGATGCCGTTCACACCGCAAAGTCTGTGCTCCAGCCCGGCAAGCCACTGAAGGTTTTCGCCACGATCACAACCAGTGGCCATCCACAACTGCTGGAAAAAATCAGGATCGGTGATTTCTCGAACTGACCCCTAAGTCACCCGAGACTCGACGAAGCTCGCCATACTTTGCGCAGAGCAAAATTCATCTAAAAGACCTTGAACCATTTCAGGAAGGAATGCCGCCATGGCCGAATTCAATGTTGAAAAAATAAGCCTCTTTGCCGAGCAAGACCAGGTTAGCACCAATCTTTATAACGCCGCAGGCAATGTTCGGTCCTGCATCGTCAGGGACAAAACCGTCATGAAGGCATTACACACAGCTCTCGTGACAACCGCATACAACGACGCTTATCAAATCGTCGCCACCACCGATGAAACCGTTTCGCCCTACGTACTCACTGAGATCAAAATCGACACCAAGCCCTGAAAGCTCCATCAAATTAAACAAATTCACTACCCAGAGCAGGATGTTTTTACGTTTGGTTCCTAGGTAGGCACATAGTGCGATATTTGCGGTAACTCATCTTGATCATCACCTCGATCAATCGTCCTTGTCGCCAGTACCGATACAGTATCAAGCTGAATTACCGTATCCCAGGACTGCCGACATGGACGAGACTTTACTCAGCTCTCGCAACCTCGCCTTCGAACTCTACGAAGTCCTCAACGCCGAGGCCCTGACCCAACGCCCGCGCTTCGCCGAGCACAGCCGCGAAACCTTCGATGCGGCGCTATCAACTGCCCGCACCATCGCCGAAAAGTTCTTCGCCCCGCACAACCGCAAGGCCGACGAAAACGAGCCGCGCTACGTGGATGGCCGCGCCGAACTGATCCCCGAAGTGAAACCCGCCGTCGACGCCTTTCTCGAAGCCGGCTTCCTCAACGCCAACCGCGACTTCGAAGTCGGCGGCATGCAGCTGCCGAGCCTGGTCTCGCAGGCCTGCTTCGCCCACTTTCAGGCGGCCAACGCCGGCACCACGGCCTACCCGTTCCTGACCATGGGCGCGGCCAACCTGATCGAGAGCTTCGGCAGCGATGAACAGAAACACCTGTTTCTGCAGCCGATGATCGAAGGCCGCTACTTCGGCACCATGGCCCTGACCGAACCCCACGCTGGCTCGTCGCTGGCCGATATCCGCACCCGCGCCGAACCTGCCGGTGACGGCAGCTACCGGCTCAAGGGCAACAAGATTTTCATCTCCGGCGGTGATCACGAGCTGTCGGAAAACATCGTGCACATGGTGCTGGCCAAACTGCCGGATGCGCCGCCCGGCGTGAAGGGCATCTCGCTGTTCATCGTGCCCAAGTACCTGGTCAACGAAGATGGCAGCCGTGGCCCGCGCAACGATGTGCTGCTGGCCGGGTTGTTCCACAAGATGGGCTGGCGCGGTACCACCTCCACCGCGCTGAATTTCGGCGACAACGGCCAGTGCGTCGGCTACCTGGTCGGCCAGCCACACCAGGGCCTGGCCTGCATGTTCCAGATGATGAACGAGGCACGCATCGGTGTCGGCATGGGCGCAGTGATGCTCGGCTACGCCGGCTACCTGTATTCGCTGGAGTACGCCCGCCAGCGCCCGCAGGGTCGGTTGCCGGACAACAAAGACCCGCACAGCCCCGCGGTGCCGATCATCGAGCACAGCGATGTGAAACGCATGCTGCTGGCACAGAAGACCTACGTGGAGGGCGCCTTCGACCTGGGCCTGTTTGCCGCGCGCCTGTTCGACGACACCCAGACTGCCAGCGACGACAGCGCCCGCAAGCAGGCGCAGGAACTGCTCGACCTGCTGACCCCGATCGTCAAATCGTGGCCGTCGACGTTCTGCCTCAAGGCCAATGAACTGGCGATCCAGATCCTCGGCGGCCACGGCTACACCCGCGAATACCCGGTTGAACAGTACTACCGCGACAACCGCCTGAACCCGATCCATGAAGGCACCGAGGGCATCCAGTCGCTCGACCTGCTGGGCCGCAAGCTGGCGCAGAACAATGGCGCCGGCCTCAAGCAGTTGATCCGGTCGATCGCGGCCACCGGCGAGCGCGCCAGCCACCATCCGAACCTCGACCCGCTGCGCCAGCCGCTGGAGCAACTGGTCAACCGCCTGCAAGGTGTGACCCTGGCCTTGCTGGGTGACCTGGCCCAGGGCAAAGTCGCCGGAACCCTGGCCAACTCGGCCCTGTACCTCAAGGCCTTCGGCCACTGCGTGATCGGCTGGCGCTGGCTGGAACAGGCGATTCATGCCGAACTCGGACTGCTCAAGGGCAACCCCGCCGACCGCGACTTCTACCTTGGCAAGCTGCAGGCCGCACGTTATTTCCTGACCTGGGAAGTACCTGGCTGCCATAATGAGCTGGCATTGCTCGAGGCACGCGACGACACTTGCCTCACCATGCGGGACGAGTGGTTCTAAGGGGGAGCCACCGTGTACACGGAGGCTTCCACATGTTCGATACCAGCGCCCTGCTGCGCCAGCGCTTTGCCGCGCTGCGCAGTACGGCCGAGTTGTTTTCCCTGCGCCATGTGAAACAGTCGCACCAGGCGCTGTCGGTTCGCCGCAACGTCGCGGAACCACCCTTCTTCAGCCAGGACGAGGGCGCCATGCTCACCGTGCGGGTGAATGGCGTGGAAGCCTATGCCGCCACCGCCGACCTGTCCCAGGCCGGCCTGCAGCGCGCCCTGGAGCACGCCGAAGCGCTGGCCCGGCAGATCGCCCGATACAACCTGCTGGACCTGCGCGAGCAACCGGTGACCAGCGCACGCCACGACCACATTTCGCCCAACTTCGACCAACCCGTGCCCAACCTCGCCGACTGCCTTGGCCTGCTCGCTGCCGAATCGGCCAGCGTGCCCAAGGACAGCCGCCTGGTGGACTGGCAGGCCAGCCTGGGCCTGAGCCTGGTCGAGCAGACCTACCTGAACTCGGCCGGCGCCGAGCTGCGCCACGCCCAGCGCTTCCTGTTCCCGGGCCTGGGCGTGACCGCCAGCGATGGCCAGGACAGCCAGAGCCGCAGCCTGGGCCGCGACAACTTCGGCCAGCAGGGCGGCTTCGAGATCATCGAGCGCTGTGGCCTGGTCGGGGCTGCCCGCCGGGTGGCCGACGAGGCGCTGCAACTGTTGCTGGCACCGAACACCCCCAGCGGCCCGCGCGACCTGCTGTTGATGCCGGACCAGATGATGCTGCAGATTCACGAATCCATCGGCCACCCGCTGGAGATGGACCGCATTCTCGGCGACGAGCGCAACTACGCCGGCACCAGCTTCGTCAAGGCCGGTGACTTCGGCCACCTGCAGTACGGCTCCGCGCTGCTCAACGTGACCTTCGACCCGACCATCGGCGAAGAGCTGGCCAGCTACAGCTTCGATGATGACGGCACCCCGGCCAGCAAGCAGTTCCTGATCCGCGATGGCCTGCTGCTGCGCCCGCTGGGTGGTGCGCTGTCGCAGTTCCGCTCCGGCCTCGACGGCGTGGCCAACAGCCGCGCCTGCGGCTGGAACCGTGCGCCGATCGACCGCATGGCCAACCTCAACATCGAGCCGGGCGGCCAGAGCCTGGATCAGCTGGTGAAGGGCATCGAGCACGGCATCCTGATGCGCACCAACCGTTCCTGGTCCATCGACGATGCGCGCAACAAGTTCCAGTTCGGCTGTGAGTGGGGGCAGTTGATCGAAAACGGCGAGCTCAAGGGCATCGTCAAGAACCCCAACTACCGCGGCATCTCCGCGCAGTTCTGGCGCAACCTGGCGGCGGTCGGCGACAGCAGTACCTTCCAGGTGCTGGGCACGCCCAACTGCGGCAAGGGCGAACCCAACCAGGTGGTGCGGGTCGGCCACGCCTCGCCGGCCTGCGTGTTCCGCCAGATCGACGTATTCGGAGGAGACGCCTGATGAAACACGCTTTCGAAACCCTGGTCGGGGATGTGCGCAAAGCCCTGCAGACGGGCGAACAGTTCACCCTCGGCTACAGCGCCGAACAGTCGCAATTCGTGCGTTTCAACCATGCCAAGGTGCGCCAGGCCGGCACCGTGAACCAGGCCGGCGCGCAACTGCGGCTGATCCGCGATGGCCGCCAGGCAGAGCAACAGGTGACCTTGAGTGGTGACACGCAACTGGATAGCCAGCGCCTGGTCACGGCCCTGGAGCAACTGCGCCAGACCTTGCCACTGCTGGCAGTCGATCCGTACCTGCGCCTGGACGAAATCGCCTGGCACAGCCAAAGCCAGCAGGAGCAGCCGCTGCCCGAACTGAGCGATGTGCTGACCTTGCTCGAGCGCGAAGCCGGCGACCTGGACCTTGTCGGCATCTACGCCGCCGGCCCCATCTGCCGGGGCTTCGCCAGCTCGTTCGGGGCTTTTGGCTGGCACCAGGCCAACAGTTTCAACTTCGACTGGAGCCTGTTCCACGAAAACGGCGAGGCGGTGAAGGCCAATTATGCCGGGCAAGTGTGGAGCGCCGACGACTTCACTGCACGCCTGCGCCAGGCGCGGGAGCAGCTGGGTTTCCTTGGCCGCCCTGCCGTCACGCTGAAACCTGGCAGCTACCGCGCCTACCTGGCCCCGGCGGCCATGGACGAAATAGCCGGCATGCTGTGCTGGGGCGGCTTTTCCGCACAGGCCCTGGCCACTGGCAACAGCGCCCTGCAGCGCCTGTACAACGGCGATGCGCGGCTGAGCCCGCTGGTGAGCTTTACCGAGCAGGTCAGCGGTTCGCTGAGCCCGGCGTTTTCCGATGAAGGCTCGCCGCGCCTGGATGTGCCGTTGATCCAGCAAGGCGAGGCCCGGCAGCGATTGATCAGTGCGCGCAGTGCGGCCGAGTTCGAGCTGCTGGCCAATGGCGCCGATAGTTACGAGTCGCCGTGTGCGCTGGGCCTGGCAGCAGGTAACCTGCCGAGCGAGCAGATCCTGGAGCGGCTCGGTACCGGGCTGTACATCAGCAACCTGTGGTACCTGAACTATTCCGACTTGCCGGCGGCACGCATGACCGGGCTGACCCGCTTCGCCACTTTCTGGGTGGAGAACGGGCAGATCCAGGGCCCGGTGAGCACCATGCGCTTCGATGACAGCCTGTACAGCTTGCTAGGTAGCCAACTGGAGGACCTGACGCTGGAGCGCGAGATGATTCTGTCGACCAGTACCTATGGACAGCGCAGTACCGGATCGAGTCATTTGCCAGGTGCACTGGTCAAAGGCCTGACCCTGACACTGTGATAGGCATTACCGGCCTCTTCGCGGGCACGCCCGCTCCCACAGGTATTGCAACATCATCGTGGGAGCGGGCGTGCCCGCGAAAGGGCCGGCACTGACAAACGAGGAAGTCATGCCCGAACGCACCCCGCTGGACCCTGTCACCGCCCGCTGGATCCCTTGGGTGGTGGCCATCGCCTTCTTCATGCAGTCCCTGGACGGCACCATCCTCAACACTGCACTGCCAGCCATGGCCCGCTCGCTGGCCGAAGACCCGCTGCGCATGCAGGGCGTGATCATTGCCTACATGCTCACCGTGGCCCTGCTGATCCCCGCCTCAGGCTGGATCGCCGACCGCTTCGGCACCAAGCGCATCTTCTTCAGCGCCATCCTGCTGTTCAGCTTCGGCTCGCTGCTGTGCGCCGCCGCCAACAGCCTCGGTTTCCTGATCTTTGCCCGTGTCGTGCAAGGGCTGGGCGGTGCGCTGATGCTGCCGGTCGGTCGGCTGGTGGTCCTGCGCGCCTACCCGCGCACAGAGCTGGTGCGCATCATGAGTTTCATCACCATCCCCGGCCTGCTCGGGCCGCTACTGGGCCCTACGGTTGGCGGCTGGTTGGTGGAAATACTGAGCTGGCACTGGATCTTCCTGCTCAACCTGCCGGTCGGCCTGATCGGCTGCTACGCCGTGTGGAAGTTCATCCCCGACCTGCGCGGCGCCGAGCGCACCTCGTTCGACGGCCCCGGGTTCCTGCTGTTTGGCGCAGCGATGGTATTGATCACCATCGCCATGGAAGGCCTGGGCGAACTGCACCTGCCGCACCTGCGGGTAATGTTGCTGCTGTTCGCCGGCATGGCCTGCCTGGCGGCCTACTGGCTGCGCGCCGGGCGCGACCCGGAGCCGCTGTTCTCGCCCAGCCTGTTCCGCGTGCGCACCTTTGCCATCGGTATCCTCGGCAACCTGTTCGCCCGCCTGGGCAGCGGTGCCCTGCCGTTCCTGGTGCCGTTGCTGCTGCAAGTGGCGCTGGGCTACTCGCCGGCCCAGGCCGGCATGAGCATGATCCCGCTGGCGGCTGCGGCGATGCTGGCCAAGTCCATTGCCCGACCACTGATCGAACGCTTTGGCTACCGCATCATCCTCACCGGCAACACCCTGCTGCTGGGCCTGCTGCTGGCCAGCCTCGGTCTGGTCGACGAACAGACGCCCTATGCCGTGCTGCTGATTCAGCTGGGCCTGCTCGGCGCGGTCAACTCGATGCAGTTCACCGCGATGAACACGGTAACCCTGATCGACCTCGACGACGCCAGCGCCAGCAGCGGCAACAGCCTGCTGTCGGTGGTCGCGCAGCTGGCCCTGAGCCTGGGCGTGGCGTGTGCGGGTGCATTGCTCGGCGGCTTTACCGCAGCCGGCAGCGCCGACGGCGTGGAAACCACCTTGGGCGCATTCCAGCTGACCTTCGTCACCATCGGCGTGATGGCCATGCTGGCGGCGGCGATCTTCCTGCAACTGTCGCCGACGGACGGAAGGCGTGCCCGTCGTCCGGAACAACACATGGAGTCGTAGGGCGAATGGCCACGAGGCTGGTAGACTGTGCGGCATTTTTCGCTTCGCAACGCAGGCCCGCCTCGTGACCACCGAATCCACCGCCTTTGCCACCTTGCCGCTGTCCACTGCCATGCTGGCCAACCTGGACGCCCTCGGCTATGCCTCGATGACACCAATCCAGGCCCAGAGCCTGCCGGTCATCCTCAAGGGGCAGGACCTGATCGCCCAGGCCAAGACCGGCAGCGGCAAGACCGCCGCCTTCGGCATCGGCCTGCTCAACCCGATCAACCCGCGCTACTTCGGTTGCCAGGCGCTGGTGCTGTGCCCTACCCGCGAGCTCGCCGACCAGGTGGCCAAGGAGCTGCGCCGCCTGGCCCGCGCCGAGGACAACATCAAGATCCTGACCCTGTGCGGCGGCGTTTCGCTGGGCCCGCAGATCGCTTCGCTGGAGCACGGCGCACACATCATCGTCGGCACCCCAGGGCGCATCCAGCAGCACCTGGACAAGGGCACCCTGGTGCTCGACGGGCTGAACACCCTGGTATTGGACGAAGCCGACCGCATGCTCGACATGGGCTTCTTCGATGCCATCGCCAGCATCATCGGCAAGACCCCGTCGCGCCGCCAGACCCTGCTGTTCTCGGCCACCTACCCGGCCGGCATCAAGCAACTGGCCGCCGACTTCATGCGCAACCCGCAACAGGTCAAGGTCGAGAGCCTGCACGCCGACAACCAGATCGAGCAGCGCTTCATCGAGATCGACCCGCAACAGCGCCTCGAGGCCGTCACCCGCGTGCTCGGCCACTACCGCCCGCAGTCCTGCGTGGCGTTCTGCTTCACCAAGCAGCAGTGCGAGGATGTGGTCGCCCACCTGACCGCCAAGGGCATCGTTGCCCAGGCCCTGCATGGCGACCTGGAGCAGCGCGACCGCGACCAGGTGCTGACCATGTTCGCCAACCGCAGCAGCTCGGTGCTGGTGGCTACCGATGTGGCCGCGCGCGGCCTGGACATCGATGGCCTGGACATGGTCATCAACGTCGAACTGGCACGTGATGCGGAAATCCATGTGCACCGTGTGGGCCGTACCGGCCGTGCCGGCGAGAAAGGTATTGCGGTCAGCCTGGTGGCACCGGCCGAAGGCCACCGCGCCCAGGCCATCGAAGACCTGCAGAAGAGCCCGCTGCGCTGGGACCAGCTGGACAGCCTGAAGCACAAGGGAGGCGAGCCGCTGCTGCCGCTGATGAGCACCCTGTGCATCGCCGCCGGGCGCAAGGACAAGCTGCGCCCGGGTGACATCCTCGGGGCGCTGACCGGTGACGCCGGCATCCCCGGCAAGCAGGTGGGCAAGATTGCGATCTTCGATTTCCAGGCGTTCGTGGCCGTGGAGCGACCGCTGGCCAAGCAGGCCATGCAGCGCCTGAACAGCGGCAAGATCAAGGGGCGCTCCCTGAGAGTCCGTATCGTCTGATGATTTTTGGGGCTGCTCTGCAGCCCATCGCCGGCAAGCCAGCTCCCACAGGATTACCACAGGCCCCAGGCTTGTGCTGTACCTGTGGGAGCTGGCTTGCCGGCGATGGGCCGCTCAGCGGCCCCAGCTAACAATGAGGTAACACCGTGCACTCCACCGACGTGATCATCCTCGGCGCCGGCGCCGCCGGCCTGATGTGCGCCCAGCTCAGCGCCCGCCGTGGCCGCCGGGTACTGGTGCTCGACCACGCCAACAAACCGGGCAAGAAGATCCTCATGTCCGGCGGCGGCCGCTGCAACTTCACCAACATGTATACCGAGCCGGGCAACTTCCTCTCGCAGAATGCGCACTTCTGCAAGTCGGCCCTTGCCCGCTACACCCAGTGGGACTTCATCGAGCTGGTGTGCAAGCACGGCGTGGCCTACCACGAGAAGAAGCTCGGCCAGCTGTTTTGCGACAACAAGGCCAGTGACATCCTCGACATGCTGCTGGCCGAATGCGATGAGGCCGGCGCCGAGATCCGCATGCACACCAGCATCGAGCAGATCGAGAAGACCGAAGGCGGCTACCTGCTACAGACCAGCGGCGGCCAGTTCGCCTGCCAGTCGCTGGTGATCGCCACCGGCGGCCTGTCGATCCCGACCCTGGGTGCCACCGGCTTCGGCTACCAGGTGGCCCGCCAGTTCGGCCATACCCTGCTGCCAACCCGCGCCGGGCTGGTGCCGTTCACCATCACCGAGCCCCAACTGAAGGCACTGTGCACCGAGTTGTCCGGCACCTCGCTGGATTGCACCGCCAGCTGCAACGGCACCAGCTTCCGCGAGAACCTGCTGTTTACCCACCGCGGCCTCAGCGGCCCGGCAATTTTGCAGATCTCGTCGTTCTGGGAAGCCGGTGACACGGTCGAGATCAACCTGCTGCCCGACCGTGATGCACTGACCTGGCTGCAACAGATGCAGGCCGAACGCGCCAACGCCGAGCTGAAGACCGTGCTGGGCGAGGTGTTTACCCGCAAGCTGGCCAACCTGCTGGCCGAGCAGTGGTTCGAGTCCAGGCCGATGAAGCAGTACACCCCGGCGGAACTGGCACAGATCGCCGAAAAGCTGGCGAACTGGCAAGTGGTGCCGGCCGGCACCGAGGGCTATCGCACTGCTGAAGTGACCCTGGGTGGCGTGGATACCCGCGAGGTGTCGTCCAAGACCATGGAATCGCTGAAGAGCCCCGGGCTGTATTTCATTGGTGAAGTGCTGGATGTGACCGGCCACCTGGGCGGTTTCAATTTCCAGTGGGCCTGGGCCTCCGCCAACGCCGCGGCGCAGTTCGTGTAGAGTAGAATCCATTCAGCAGCACGGAACGCTTCTTGCTGGCCCGTGCTCAGTGTCGGAATTTGGGCCGCTTCGCGCCCCTTCGCGGGCACGCCCGCTCCCACAGAGTTCCGCGTATCCCCTGTGGGAGCGGGCGTGCCCGCGAAGGGGCGCGAAGCGGCCCCGGTAACCGTCTCTGAAAGGTATTTCTCTGATCACTGCCTAGCAGGCCATCATGTCATCGAGCTCGTTCCGTCAGTCACTGCGTCGCCTGTGGGGTCAAGACAAGTTCAGCTACAGCATCCGGGTCACCATCGCCCTCACCGGCAGCCTGGCCCTGTGCTGGTACCAGAACGAAATGGCCCTGCTGATTCCGCTGTTCCTCGGCATCATCGCCAGCGCCCTGGCCGAAACCGATGACAGCTGGCAGGGTCGCCTCAGCGCCCTGGCCGTCACCCTGGTGTGTTTTGCCATCGCCGCACTGGCGGTCGAACTGCTGTTCCCCTACCCGTGGGCATTCGTCATTGCCCTGGCCTTGGCGGCCTTCGGCCTGACCATGCTCGGTGCCCTGGGCGAGCGCTATGGCGCCATCGCTTCAGCGACCCTTATCACTGCGGTGTACACCATGATCGGCGTGGACCAGCGCGGCGGCCAGGTCACCGACTTCTGGCACGAACCATTGCTGCTGGTGGCAGGTGCGGCCTGGTACGGGCTGCTGTCGGTGCTGTGGCAGGCGCTGTTTTCCAACCAGCCGGTGCAGCAGAGCCTGGCCAAGCTGTTTTTCGAGCTGGGCAGCTACCTCAAGCTCAAGGCCAGCCTGTTCGAACCCATCCGTACCCTTGACGTCGAAGCCCGGCGCCTGGAGCTGGCCCAGCAGAACGGCAAGGTGGTAGCGGCGCTCAACGCGGCCAAGGAAATCATCCTGCACCGGGTGGGCAACAGCCAGCCGAACTCCAAGGTCAGCCGCTACCTCAAGCTGTACTTCCTGGCCCAGGACATCCATGAACGGGTCAGTGCCTCGCACTATCCCTACAACGCCCTGACCGAGGCTTTTTTCCACAGCGACGTGATGTTCCGCTGCCAACGCCTGCTGCGCAAGCAGGGCTCGTCCTGCCAGGAACTGGCCCGCTCGATCCGCCTGCGCCAGCCGTTCGTGCTGGCCAGCGGTTATCCCGAAGCCCTCGAAGACCTCAACGCCTCGCTGGAACACCTGCGCATGCAGAACAACCCGGCCTGGCGTAGCCTGCTTCGCTCGTTGCGGGCGCTGGCGGCCAACCTGGCGACGCTCGACCGCCTGCTCAGCGCCGCCAGCAACCCGGACAGCCTGGCCGACACAAGCGATAGCAGCCTGCTCGACCGCTCGCCACGCTCGCTGAAGGATGTGTGGACCCGCCTGCGTACCCAATTGACGCCGACTTCGCTGCTGTTCCGCCATGCCCTGCGCCTGCCGCTGGCGCTGTCGATCGGCTATGGCATGGTGCACCTGATCCACCCCACCCAGGGCTACTGGATCATCCTCACCACGCTGTTCGTGTGCCAGCCCAACTACGGTGCGACCCGGCGCAAGCTGGTGCAGCGGATAGCCGGCACCGCCGTCGGCCTGACGGTGGGCTGGGCATTGTTCGACCTGTTCCCCAACCCGGTCATCCAATCGTTGTTCGCCGTGGTCGCCGGGGTGGTGTTCTTCGTCAACCGCACCACCCGCTACACCTTGGCCACGGCCGCGATCACCCTGATGGTGCTGTTCTGCTTCAACCAGATCGGCGATGGCTATGGCCTGTTCCTGCCGCGCCTGTTCGATACCCTGGTCGGCAGCCTGATCGCCATCCTCGCGGTGTTCCTGTTCCTCCCCGACTGGCAGGGGCGGCGGCTGAACAAGGCGCTGGCCAATACCCTGGCCTGCGCCAGCGTGTACCTGCGGCAGATCATGCAGCAGTATGCCCACGGCAAGCGCGATGACCTGGCCTACCGCCTGGCCCGGCGCAACGCCCACAACGCCGACGCGGCGCTGTCCACCACCCTGGCCAACATGCTGATGGAGCCGGGGCATTTCCGGAAGGAGGCCGACGTCGGCTTCCGCTTCCTGGTGCTGTCGCATACCTTGCTCAGCTACCTCTCGGGGCTGGGCGCGCACCGCGACACGGCCTTGCCGGCGGAGGTGCAGGAACAGTTGATCGAAGGTGCTGGGCAAAGCCTGGCCAGCAGCCTGGACGAGATTGCCAACGGTCTGGCCGCGCGGCTGCCGGTGGCGATTCACAGTGATGCCGAAGAAGCGCTGGCCAATGCCTTGGAGCAGATGCCGGAAGAGCTGGATGAGCACCAGCGGCTGGTGCAGACGCAGCTGGCGTTGATCTGCCGGCAGCT
The DNA here is from genome assembly GCF_002453565.1 of Pseudomonas sp. UBA6753. Taxonomy (NCBI): domain Bacteria; kingdom Pseudomonadati; phylum Pseudomonadota; class Gammaproteobacteria; order Pseudomonadales; family Pseudomonadaceae; genus Pseudomonas; species Pseudomonas sp. UBA6753. The sequence goes on from NZ_DKHD01000002.1 coordinate 333,478, forward strand.
GGGGCCGCTGCGGACCTTGGCAGCGCATTTGATCAAGGAAGGTGCACCGGCCTGAATGCATTGTTACCTGCTCTGGCCTCTTCGCGGGCACGCCCGCTCCCACAGGAACATCACAAACCTCAAGTCCTGTGAGATACCTGTGGGAGCGGGCATGCCCGCGAAGAAGCCAGAACAGGGGTTAAAGATCAGAAGCCATGCTGCCGCATGAGCCGCGCATAGCTGCCATCCGCCTTCATCGCTGCAATCGCCTGCTCGAACCGCTCGACGATCCGCGCATGCTCCGGGTTTTTCAGGCTGACCAGGATATGCAGGGTGTTCTCCCCCAACGGCGGCTCCACCAGCATCACCCCATCGCGTACCTCCGGCAGTTCGCGCTGCAAGTTGTAACGGGCCACGTACTCGTCTTCCACCGCCAGGTCCACCCGCCCCGCCGCCAGCATGCGTACCGCAGAGAGAAAGTTGCGCACCGCCACCTTGTGCAGGTGGGTGTCGCGGTCGAACTCGGGGGAATAGGCGTAATCACGCACCACAGCGATGCTGTAGGGGTATAAGTCTGACTGGCGCTTGTAGCGAAACGCCTCGCCCTTGCGTTGCAACAGGCGAATGCGGTTGACCAGGTAGGCTTCGGAAAACTGCCCGATGCTGGCGCGCGAGTCGTTGTACCAGGCGTTGATCAGCACGTCGTAACGCCCCTCGCTCACCCCCAGCAGAGCCCGCGCCCAAGGTGCCTCTTCGACCCCACTGGTGTAGCCGGCCCGGGCCAGCGCCGTGGTGACGATGCTGGTCGCCAGGCCACCGCCCGGCATGCTGGCATCGGTGAACGGCGGCCAATTGTCAGCCACCAGGCGTAGCTTTTCGTAACCCGGGGCGGGTGTTGCAAGCATCATTGCCAGCAACCCCAGAACACAAAGCAGTGGCTGCATGCTCACGTCCTTTCGCAATGGAGGGCACACACTGCCGACGAGATTACACAAAGCCGTCGCCGAGGGCAGCGGCCAATAGTGTCATTTAGCCTCTATTTTGGCCGTGGCCCATACATCATGCGATGATCGACGGCCCACTCAAGGAGTTCGCGCCAATGTCCATCGACTGGCTCTGCAAGCACCACACCGATCTCAGCAAGGACCAGCTCTACGCCATTCTGCAATTACGCACTGAAGTGTTCGTGGTCGAGCAGCGCTGCGCCTACCAGGAAGTCGATGGCCAGGACCTGACCGGCGATACCCTGCACCTGATGGGCTGGCAGGATGACAGGCTGGTGGCCTATCTACGCCTGCTCGACCCGCAATCCCAGGGTGGGGATGTGGTGATCGGGCGGGTGGTGACTGCACCTGCGGCGCGCGAGCTGAAGCTGGGGCACCCCCTGCTGCTCAAGGGCTTGGAGGCAGCGGAGCATTGCTGGCCGGGGGTGCCGGTCTATCTGTCGGCGCAGGCGCACTTGCAGGCGTTCTATGCCCGGCATGGGTTCGCGGTGGTGGGCGAGGAATACCTTGAGGATGACATTCCGCATATCGGGATGCGCAAGGGTTGAGATCGCCGGGGGTGCTTCGCCCCCCTTTTGCGACACAAGGCCGCTCC
>NZ_DKHD01000039.1:0-21557 GCF_002453565.1 Pseudomonas sp. UBA6753
CCCGAAGCCTGCGCCGTACCTGTGGGAGCGGGCATGCCCGCGAAGCAGGCGACGCGGTGGATGGCACCGGCTGCGCCGGTGTTCGCGGCCACGGCCGCTCCCACAGGTACAGCGCGAGCCCGAAGCCTGCGCCGTACCTGTGGGAGCGGGCATGCCCGCGAAGCAGGCGACGCGATGTATGGCACCGGCTACGCCGGTGTTCGCGGCTGAAGCCACATAGATATATCGCAATCTCGATCTCAGAACTGCCGCTCGCGGTAATCGATCAAGCTGGAAAACACCGCAATCAACACCGCAGCCACCACAAAGAAGATCAGCGCAAAGAAGTAATCCCCGGTGAACTGCACGATCAGCCCGATCACGATCGGCACCAGCACCCCGGCCATGTTGCCGCAGAAGTTCATGGTGCCACCCAGCACGCCGGTGCGCGACGGCCCGCCGATGATCGTCGGCAGGCACCAGTACATCCCGCACCAACGGATGAAGAACATCGCCACGCACAGCAGGCTGATCACCGCGACGGTCTCGCCCACATAGGCTGCCGCCAGGATGCACAGCGCCGCCACCAGCGCCGAACCGCTGAACATGGTGCGCATCACCAGGTTCGGCGAGGCACCGCTGGCCCGCCAGCGGTCACCGATCCAGCCGCCGATCAGTTCGCCGACAAACCCGCACATGAAGATCAGGAAGGTCGCCCCGCCCATGGCCGAAATGTTCAGGCCATGGGCCTTGTGCAGGTAGCTCGGCATCCAGGTCAGCAGGCCGTAGAACACTGCCAGGATGCAGCTGTAGCCGGCGAACATGGCAAAGATCGAACGGTCCTTGAGCAGCTCGCGCAGCGGCAGGCTGGCCTTGGCTGCCGCGGCATGGGCGCTGGCGTTGCCTTCGGTGATGTGGCGCAGCTCGGCCTCGTTCACCCCCGGGTGCTCACTGGGGTGGTTGCGGATGTACTTCCACGCCAGGATGCCGGCCAATACGGTGCCGACCCCGGCCACCACGAAGGCCAACCGCCACGAACCCAGCCAGGCGATCAGCCCGGAAATCAGGATCGCCCCCAGGGCGCTGCCCAGCGGCGCGCCGCCATCCACCAGCACCGCGCCACGGCCACGTTCGTTAGGCGTCAGCCAGGCGCCATTGAGCTTGGCCCCGGCGGGCATGATCGGCGACTCGGCCACGCCCAGGCCAATGCGCGTCAGCAGCAGTACCAGCCAGTTGTGCGAGGCCGCGCCCAGTGCCTGGAACAGGCCCCAGGCCACGGTTGCCGCGCCAATGATGCCGCGGGTGTGGAAGCGGTCCAGCAGCATGCCGCCAGGGATCTGCATCAAGGCATAGGACCAGAAGAACGCACTGAGCATCAGCCCTTCCATGGCCGGCGTCAGGTTGAATTCGGGGGCGATCAGCGGCAGCGCCACCGACAGCGAGGCGCGGTCGATGTAGTTGATTGCGGTCAGCAGCAACAGGATCAGGAAGATGCGCCAGCGCACCGTGGTCATCGGGGCCGCAGCGGGCAGCGCCAGGTCGGCCGGGGAGGGGATGGTCTTCATCGCAGGAGCTCGTTGTTGTGATTATCGGGAGGCGTAGCAACTACGCAGGCCGATTGTTGGAGCGCTGCCGGCAGTGCAGGTAATGAAAAGAGCTGATCCGCCNNGGCGGATCAGCTCTTTTCATTATCGGCGGCCCTGGCCCGCGCTCTAGATTGCCCCGGCACGGCCCGCCAGCGTCACGGCGGGCACAACAAGAACAACGCAGTTGCCTGAGGACCCCTCATGAGCCAATTCCAGTTCCATTTCCCCACCATTGCTAAATGTGGCGCGGGCCTGGCCGACCAGGCCGGTGCGCTGCTCAAGCCGTACGTGGACGGCACCCTGCTGGTGGTCACCGACCAGGGCCTGATCGACGCTGGCATCCTGGCCGGCTTCTTCGCCTCGCTGGAGCAGGCGGGCATAGACTACCAGCTGTTCTCCGCCGTTGAAGCCAACCCCAGCACCGACGTGCTCGACGCTGCCGTGGCGCTGCTGAAAGAGCGCAACTGCACCGCCGTGATCGGCGTGGGCGGCGGCAGCAGCATCGACACCGCCAAGGGCGTGGCGGCGATGGCCACCAACCCTGGCAACATCCTCGACTACGAGGGCTACGACAAACTGACCCAGCCGCCGCTGCCGATCTTCGCCATCCCGACCACCTCCGGTACCGGCAGCGAATGCACGGCGTCGACCGTGTTCACCAACAAGCGCACGCTGTTCAAGACGGTGATCGTCAGCCCGCGGCTGTTCCCGCGCCTGGCCATCCTCGACCCGGCACTGACCCTGAAGCTGCCCGCGGCCATCACCGCCGCCACCGGCATGGATGCCCTGACCCATGCCATCGAGTCGTATGTGTCGCGCCAGGCCAACCCGATCAGCCAGGCCATGGCCCTGCAGGCCATTCGCATGATTGCCGGCAGCCTGGAAAAAACCTACTTCGTCGGCACCGACATGGCGGCCCGCGAGCAGATGCTGCTGGGCTCGTTCCTGGCCGGGGTGGCGTTCTCGCAATCCAAGCTGGGCAACGTGCATGCCATTTCCCACACCTTCGGCGGGGTGTTCAACATTCCCCATGGCATCGCCAATGCCGCCCTGCTGCCTTACGTGATCAAGTTCAACCTGCCGGCCTGCCCGGAGCGCTTCCGCGACATCGCCATTGCCCTGGGCGCCGATGTGACCGGGCTCAGCGTGGAGCAGGCCGCGGCCCGCACGGTGGATGCGGTGGTGGCCCTGAACCAGGCCATCGGCATTCCCTCGACCATCCGTGAACTGGGCGTGGACCTGGAGTTCCTGCCGCAGATGGTCAGCGACTCGATGCGCAGCGGCAACGTGCTGGTCAACCCACGCCTGACCACCGCGCGTGATGTCGAGCGCCTGATCACCGACGCCTACCACGGCAACCTCTGAATCTCTTACGGAACCACGACCATGTTCTATGAAATGCGTACCTACACCCTGCACATCGGCAAGATGAAGCAGTACCTGGAGCACTTCGAAAAGGAAGGCTTGCCGGTGATCTCGCGCTACGCCAAGCTGGTGGGCTGGTGGTACACCGAGATTGGCGAACTGAACCAGGTGGTGCACATCTGGGCCTACGAGAGCCTTGACGACCGCATCGAGCGCCGCGCCGCCCTGTACCGCGATGCGGACTGGCTGGAGCGCTTCATCCCCGTGGCCTTCCCGATGCTGGTGCGGATGGAATCGAAGCTGTTGATGCCTGCCGCGTTTTCGCCGATCCAGTGACCCTGTAACTGCATTGCATCAAGGAGCAACCCAATGGATCTAGGCATTACCGGCCGCTGGGCCATCGTCTGCGCGGCCAGCCAGGGCCTGGGCAAAGGCTGCGCCGAGGCGCTGGGCAAAGAAGGCGTCAACCTGGTCATCAATGCCCGCACCCAGGCCACCCTGGAGCAGACCGCCGCCGAGTTGCGCGCGGCCTGCCCGGGCATCGAGGTGCGCACCGTGGCCGGTGATGTCGCCGACGCCGAGGTGCGCCAGGCGCTGCTGGCAGCCTGCCCGCAGGTGGACATCCTGGTCAACAATGCCGGTGGCCCGCCCCCGGGCGACTTCCGCGACTGGGGCCGCGAGGACTGGCTGAAGGCACTGGACGCCAACATGCTTACCCCCATCGAGCTGATCAAGGCGGTGGTCGATGGCATGGCCGAGCGCGGGTTCGGCCGGGTGGTGAACATCACCTCCGGCGCGGTGAAGGCGCCGATCGATATTCTTGGCTTGTCCAATGGTGCGCGCAGTGGCCTGACCGGCTTCATCGCCGGCCTGGCCCGTCAGCAGCGCCTGGCGGGCAGCAACGTGACGCTGAATAACTTGCTGCCTGGGGCGTTCGACACGGCGCGCCTGCAGAAGACCTTGAAGGCGGCAGGTGGCGATGTGGAAGCCACCGCCCAGTCGCGACGCAAGGCCATCCCGGCGGCTCGCTTTGGCAGTGCCGGCGAGTTCGGCGCTTACTGCGCGTTCCTGTGCAGTGCGCATGCCGGGTACATCACCGGGCAGAACCTGTTGATCGATGGTGGGGCGTTCCCCGGTACCTTCTGAATCGCCTGACTGAACGCAGGCCCCTGTGGGAGCGGGTGAACCCTAATCCCGGTCAGTTAGGCAAATTGGGCCGCTTTGCGGCCCTTCGCGGGCTTGCCCGCTCCCACAGGTTTGGCGCGGAGCTCAGAAAATGCGCGGTACCTGTGGGAGCGGGCAAGCCCGCGAACACCGGCGAAGCCGGTGCCATGCACCGTGTCGCTTTCTTCGCGGGTGAACCCGCTCCCACAGGTACCGTGTCAGCCTTCAGGCGCGGCGATCAGTGAATCGCCACGGGGTTGATGTTCACCTGGGTCGAGCCCTTGTACAGCGGCTGGCCCAGCACGAACAGGAACTCGAACGCCTTGTCCTTCACCAGCGCGCGGGTGTCGATCAGCTCCAGGTTGTAGATGCCGCGCTTGGCCAGCATGAACTGGTTGACCGGGAATTCTTCACCGGTCGGGTTCGGGTACACCTCCGAAGCCCAGGTATCGCCACCAAAGGCGACAATGCCCTGGTCAGCCAGCCACTCGGCTGCCGGCAGGTCGATGCCCGGTTCGGTGGCGAGGAACTGCTGGTTGTCCTTGCCGATCAGTTCCAGCCAGCCGGTGTTGAACAGCACCACGTCACCCTTGCGCAGGGTAATGCCTTCTTTCTTGAGCACGGCCTTGATGTCGTCGACGGTGAACGAGGTGCCGCCCGGCACGATGGCCTTGCCGTAGTGAGCGGTCATGTCCAGCACCACGCCGCGGGTGACCATTGGCGGTACTTTTTCCACACCCAGCTTGGTCACGCCTTCGACCGTGACGAAATCGGCAGCCTTGTTGCCGTTGTAGTAGACGTTGTCGATACCGATGTGGCCGATGCCGTTGAGTTGGGTGCCGACGCCGGTCCAGCCGTTGACCAGTTCATCGTTGAAGCTGAACTTGTTGCGGCCCAGGGTCTGGCCGGCCTGTTCGCCAGGCTGGATGTTGTACAGGTGGAAGCTGCGGTGGCGGAAGGCCGGCAGGTCTTTGCTTACCGGTACGGCCAGCGGGTAGGTCTTGCCGGTCTTGACCAGGCCGACCGCCTGCTTGACCACTTCGGGGGTGAGCAGGTTGGCGGCGCCGATTTCATCCTGTTTGCCGTAGGGCGAGGTCTGCCAGTCGGCGGCCAGGGTGGCCTGGGCAGTGGTCGCCAGGGCGACGGCGAGCAGCAGGGGCTTGAAGCGTTTCATCGGGTACTCCTGATAGTGAGGCGTTGTCAGGAGCAGATTCTGCGCAGGGCCAGCTATGGGAAAAAGCGGCCCGGGGGACAATGACTTTTGCTTGCCGGTCAACAACCACCCGCGTGCAGCGCCAGGCTCTGGCGCAACTGCTCGAGCATGGCCTGGCGCAGCGCCTGCGGCGCCTGCACGCGGATCGAGCCGGCCTGGGACAGCAGCCAGCCCATCAGCGCACGGTTGTCGTTGACGGTGGCGACCAGGGTGGCGCCACCGTCCGCTTGCAGCGTCAGTTGCATATCTGCCGACAGGGGCGCCGCTTCCAGGCGCCGGGCCAGCGCATCATCGACCCAGGCGTGCAACTCGACCTGTTCCGGGGGTGTGAGCGCATCGGGCTGCAGCTGTTGCGCTTCACCCAGGTTCAGGCCCGGTTGCCAGTACCAGCCGTAGGGCATGCCTTTGCTATTGCACTGCAGCGGGAACAGCGCTGCGAGTTCGACCAGGTCGCGTTCGACGGTGCGTTTGCTGGTGATATGGCCCACGGTTGTCAGGGCGGCCTGCAACTGGGTGGAACTCATCCCCGGGTGGCGGCCGGGCAGCAGCTTGAGCAGCTGCCACTGGCGGGCGATGGTGTGACGGGTAGGGTGGCTGGGCAAAGGGTTCGTCCTTGAAGGCAGGCACGAAGCCTGCCTGGGTAGTGGCGTTTAGCTATTGCCCAGCATACCTTGTAGCAGAATGGGATCCAAGTTCTCGCACACGGCGTTCAGTCGAGGCGCGTCACCCATTTGCCTGCGCCTTGGCCCTCTTTCAGCTGCCGCAGAGCCTGTGGCAGTGCCGAGAAGGCGAACTCGCGGCGCTGTGGCGCGATCAGGCTGCCATCGGCGACGGCCTGCAGCAGGCGTTCACCGGCCACGCGCAGGGCTTGACGATCCGCCAACCGGCCATGGGCATGAATGCTGTTGAGCGCCACTTCATGCAGCGAGATCGCCGTGCCGAAGGCGGGCGTTGGCGCGGTTTCCTGGCGGTCCTGGATGCACACCAGGTGGCCGTTGTAGCCGAGCAGGTGGGCAAGGCTGCCGGCATGGGCGCCGCTGACGGTGTCGAACAGGGCATGCAGCGAGCGCTCGCCCAGGGCGGCCTGCAGTTGGTCCTGCCAGTCGGCGTCGTGGTAGTCGAACACCCCACTTACACCAAGGGCCTTGAGCGTGGCGTGGTGGCGTTGGCCTGCACTGGGCCACACGCGCAGGCCGCGTTGCGCGGCCAGTTGCGCGAGGTAGAAGCCCACCGCGCCACCGGCGCCGATCACCAGCACGTCGCGGCTGGCACCTTCGGGCACCTTGGCCAGGGCCTGCCAGGCGGTCAGGGCGGGGCAGGGCACGGCGGCCGCGGCGGTGTCGCCGAGCGCACTGGGTATATGCATCACCAGGCTGGCATCCAGCAGGCAGTGCTCGGCAAAGCTGCCGTCACGCGCCAGCGATTGGTGGTAGGCAACGCGGCTACCCAACGGCATGTCGACGCCTGCGCCAACGGCGACTACCACACCGGCGCCATCCACGCCCGGGACCGTGCCTTGCTGCCAGGCAGGGTGGCCCCACTCGCAGATTTTCCAGTCCACCGGGTTGAGGGCAATGGCGCGGTTGGCCACCAGCACCTCACCGGGGCCGGGTTGTGGCAGGGGTTTACGCAGCAGTTGCAGGCCGTCGAGGCCGGCGTTCGGGGTCCAGGCCCAGGCTTGATGATCGGTTGGCATGGTGCGGGTCCTTTCGAGACGGGTGTGGGCGGCAGGCTAGCGGGGATCAAGAGGGGGAAACAGGTGCGGTGACGGCAAGGTGTTTTGACTGGAAGACAAAAAAGCGGGGCCGCTGTGCGCCCCATCGCCGGCAAGCCAGCTCCCACCGGAATTGCACAGGCTCCGGGCGGGTGCTGTACCTGTGGGAGCTGGCTTGCCTGCGATGGGCTGCAAAGCAGCCCCAATTCACATGGCCTTGAACAGCGCTTCGGTCGACGGGTAGCCGGGGGTGAAGTCAGATAGCCAGGCTGTCGACTACGCCGCCGTCGACCCGCAGCGCTGCACCGGTGGTGGCGGACGAGTAAGGGGAGGCGAGGTACACCGCCAGGTGGGCGACTTCGTCGACATCGGCGGCACGCTGGATGATCGAGCTCGGCCGTGCAGTACGCACGAAGTTGTCGGCTTCTTCACGAATGCTGCGCCCGGACGCCTGGGCTGCATCAGCCACCAGCGCGGCCACGCCGTCGGTCAGGGTCGGGCCGGGCAGCACTGCGTTCACGGTTACCCCGGTGCCGGCCAGGCGCTTGGCCAGGCCATGCGATACCGCCAGGTTGGCAGCCTTGGTGACGCCGTAGTTGATCATGTCGGCAGGGATGGCGATGCCCGATTCCGAGGAGATGAACAGGATCCGCCCCCAACCTTTCTCGACCATGCCCGGGGCATAGTGGCGGGCCAGGCGCACGCCGCTCAGCACGTTGGTGTCGTAGAAGCGCGTCCACTCGCTGTCGGCCACGTCGAAGAAGTCGACGTCGTCGTAGATGCCCAGGTTGTTGACCAGGATGTCGGCCCTTGGGTGGGCGGCGAACAGAGTTTCGGCACCGGCGGCGGTGCCCAGGTCGGCGACCACACCGTGGATCTGCCCACGGCCGCCTTGCTCCCGCAGTTCGGCCAGGGCGGCATCCAGCGACTTCTGGCTGCGGCCGGCAATGACTACGTCGGCGTTGGCGCGGGCCAGGCCGCGGGCGATAGCCAGACCAATACCGCCGGTCGAGCCGCTGATGATGGCGGTGCGTCCGCCGAGGTCGATGTTCATGGAATGGCTCCTGTGGGTGAGTTGCATCGATAGGAGCCATCCTAGTGAAGCGCGGTCAGACTGTAAAAGACGTAATTCGACTGAGTTCAGACCTGGTTTGACTTATCAAGCCCTTGCTCGGCCAATGCCAGCACCCGCTCGCGGAAAATGCCCACGATCGGCCGCAAGTCGACCTGGTGCCAGACCGCCCACAACTGCTCGCTGGGCTGGAACCAGTCCAGCTGGCGCAGCATCACGGTCGGCCCGGCGCTGGCCGACAGGCTGCTCTGCACCATGGCCAGGCCCAGGCCGGCGGACACCAGGCCGAGCACGCTCAGCGGGTCGTTGGCCTCCAGCGACAGGCGCGGGGTGAAGCCGGCATCGCCACAGCGGGCGATGAAATCGTCACGCTTGTGGCCCTGGTCGGGCTGGCCACCGGTGATGATCCAGTCCTGTTCGTGCAGGTCGGCGGGGGTCAGTTCGGCCTTGCTGGCCAGCGGGTGCGCGGCCGGGATGGCCAGCAGCAATGGGTCGTCCAGCACCGGCTGGCCGCGCAGGTCGGGGTCGTTCTTTGGCGGCGGCTCGCAAACCAGGGCAATGTCCAGGCTGCGCTGACGCAGGCCTTCGAACTGTTCGTTGGGGGTCATGTTGTACAGCGCAATGTGAATGTTCGGGCGCTCGCCACGAATCGCCCGCACCGCGCCTGGCAGCACGCCGGCGTGGATGGCGTGGTTGACGTAACCGATGCACAGCCCGCCTTCCTCGCCACGGCCCAGGCGCTTGCCCAGCGATTCCAGGCGCTCGGCATGCTTGAGCAGGCCGCGCGCTTCGGCCAGGAAGGTGCGCCCGTCCCTGGTCAGGTACAGGCGCTGGTTGCGCCGTTCGAACAGCGCCAGGCCAAGGTTGTCCTCCAGCTGGGCGATCTGCCGGCTGAGGGGGGATTGGGAAATATGCAGCTGCTCGGCGGCCCGGCCGACGTTCTCGCATTCGGCGACGGCTACAAAGTAGCGCAACTGACGTAGATCTTGCATGAGACCTCCTGGGACTTAACTATTAACAATTATGACTTGGGCGGTCTCGATCTTGCCAGCCTGGGATGCGTTCATTTCGTCGGTTGAGCATGGCGAGATCAACGCAAGGGGAGGGCTTCGCCCTCCATTCGCGGGCACGCCCGCTCCCACAGGTACTGCGCTGCATTTGAAACAGCGCTGTACCTGTGGGAGCGGGCGTGCCCGCGAATGCGTCTGTCCAGGCAATAGAAAAGATTGACCCTTTCGCAACAGCCCAGTCGCAACCTTTGCTTCCAGATCAAAACTCATTGTCCGATCCCTACCTTTTTCCCATCCCCACATCCCCCGAGAATTCACCCATCCCAACCTTCCACAGGTGATTCTCAAATGCCTCTCGCCTTGTTAGCCCTGACCCTGGCGGCCTTCGCCATCGGCACCACGGAGTTCGTGATCGTCGGCCTCATCCCGACCATCGCCAATGACCTGGCGGTCACCCTGCCTTCGGCCGGCCTGCTGGTCAGCCTTTACGCCCTCAGCGTCGCCATCGGCGCGCCCCTGCTCACCGCCATGACCGGCCGCGTCCCGCGCAAGCTGTTGCTGGTCGGCCTGATGGCGCTGTTCACCGCCGGTAATCTGGTGGCCTGGCAGGCGCCCAGCTACGAATCGCTGATCATGGCGCGCATCCTCACCGGCCTGGCCCACGGGGTGTTCTTCTCGGTCGGCTCGATCATCGCCACCAGCCTGGTGCCGAAAGAAAAAGCCGCCAGCGCCATCGCCACCATGTTCAGTGGCATGACCGTGGCCTTCGTCACCGGTATCCCGCTGGGTACCTTCATCGGCCAGCACTTCGGCTGGCGCGTGACCTTCCTGGTGGTGGCTGCCTTCGGCCTGGTGGCGCTGCTTGGCGCACTGCTGTTCGTGCCCAAGCGCATCCAGCACAGCCAGCCGGCACCGCTGCTGCGCCAACTGCGGGTGATGCTGCAACCGCGCCTGCTGCTGGTGTATGCCATGACTGCCGTGGGTTACGGCGGCTCGCTGATCGCCTTCACCTTCCTTGCCCCGATCCTGCAGGACATCGCCGGCTTCGGCGCCAACAGCGTCGCCCTGGTGCTGCTCGCCTACGGCGTTTCGGTTGCCCTGGGCAACATCTGGGGCGGCCGCCTGGCCGACCGCAAAGGCCCGGTCAAGGCACTGTCGATCATCTTCCTGCTGCTGGCCGTGGTGCTGCTGGCGCTGACCTTCACCGCACCGCATCCGGTGCTGGTGGTTATCACCGTACTGGCCTGGGGCGCGGTGGCCTTCGGCAATGTGCCGGGCCTGCAGGTGTACGTGGTGCAGCAGGCGGAAAAGGTCGCCCCCGACGCAGTCGACGTGGCTGCCGGTTTCAACATCGCCGCCTTCAACCTGGGTGTGGCCGGTGGCTCCTGGGGCGGTGCCCAGGTGGTGCAACAGCTCGGCCTTGGCCACACCCCATGGATTGCCGCGCTGGTCACCCTTGGAGCCCTGGCCCTGACCCTGTACAGCGGCCGCCTCGACCGCCGTGTACCTGCCCAGCCACAACCTGTCGTCAGCCGCGCCTGACCCCTGATTTGCCTTACGGAGATGCACGTAATGACTCAAGATCCGCTGTTCCAACCCCTGCAATTCGGCGCCCTTAACCTGCCCAACCGCGTGCTGATGCCGCCGATGACCCGCTCCCGCGCCGCCCAGCCTGGCGATGTACCGACCGCGCTGATGGCCGAGTACTACGCACAACGCGCCAGTGCCGGGCTGATCGTCAGTGAAGGCACCTGGATCTCGCCACTGGGCAAGGGTTACGCCCGTACCCCGGGTATCCACACCCAGGCGCAGATCGACGGCTGGCGCCTGGTCACCGAGGCGGTACATGCCGCAGGCGGGCGCATCTTCGCCCAGCTCTGGCACGTCGGCCGTCTCAGCCACAGCAGCCTGCTCGGCGGCCAGGCACCGGTGTCGTCCTCGGCGATGCAGGCCGAAGGCGTGAACGTGTTCATCGACAATGCCGACGGCACGCCAGGCTTTGTCCAGGCCTCGAAACCACGCGCGTTGAGCGAAGCGGAAATTGCCGAGATCATCGAGCAGTACCGCCAGGCTGCGCGCAACGCCATGGCGGCCGGTTTTGACGGTGTCGAGTTGCACGCGGCAAACGGTTACCTGGTCAACCAGTTCCTCGATTCCGGCGCCAACGACCGCACCGACCGCTACGGCGGTTCGCTGGAAAACCGCCTGCGTTTCCTCGACCAGGTCACCCGTGCGCTGGTCGAGTGCACCGGCGACGCCCAGCGCGTAGGTGTACGGCTGGCGCCGCTGACCACCCTCAATGGCTGTGTCGATGCCGACCCGGTCACCACCTATACTGCAGCGGCCAAACGCCTGGGCGAAATCGGCATCGGCTACCTGCACATTGCCGAAGCCGACTGGGATGACGCGCCGGACATGCCGGTGGACTTCAAGCAACAGCTGCGGGCGGTGTTCCCCGGGGTGATGGTGTATGCCGGCAAATACACCGGCGAACGTGCAAGGCGCGCGCTGGAGGAGGGCTGGGCTGACCTGATCGGCTTCGGCCGGCCATTCGTGGCCAACCCGGACCTGCCGGCGCGGCTGAAGCTGAATGCGCCCTTGGCCGAGCACGAACGGGCCACGCTGTTTGGCGGTGATGCCCATGGCCTGACCGACTACCCGGCACTGGCAACAGCCTGACCCCGACCGCTCCTCATGGAACTGCAAATGACTCATTGAGTTAGCAGGGACCCTGTGGGAGCGGCTTTAGCCGCGAACACCGGCGCAGCCGGTGCCATGCACCGCGTTGGATTCAAAGGGCTGGGCGATCTCCCACAAACACGGCATTTCGCCTGTCGTGTCTTACCTCTGTGCTTGAGCAGTGACGACTTGTTTGTGTCCTATATATGGACCAAAATATGGCTCTCTATTGAGGGTGTAAACATGCAAAACATATTCGCTGACGTGGCCGTAAGCGTGTCGGAACTGAAAAAGAACCCATCCGCGGTGATGACCGGCGCTGCGGGTATGCCCGTCGCCGTGCTCAATCACAACCGCGTGATGGGTTACATGGTGCCGGCCGAACTGTACGAGGCCATGATGGAACGCTTGGAAGATCTCGAATTGAGCGAACTGGCCAAGTCGAGGTTGGGTGAAAAAGGCGTACCGGTATCCCTGGATGACCTATAAACTCGAATTCCTGCCTTCGGCACTGAAAGAGTGGGGCAAGCTAGGCCACACCGTGCGCGAACAGATCAAGAAAAAACTCGCCGAGCGCCTGCAGTCACCCAAGGTACAGGCCGACGCGCTGCGTGACCTGCCGAACCACTACAAAATCAAGCTCAAGGCCTCTGGATATCGCCTCGTCTATCGAGTCGAGGACGAGCGTATCGTTGTAGTGGTGGTATCGGTTGGCAAGCGCGAGCGTAGCGAGGTGTATCGATCCGCTCAGAAGCGGTAAACATCATCAGCGGTGTAGCCATCCTGCAAACGCCGCGCGCTACGAATGAGCTTCGCTCACAATCCCCCTGTTCCTCGTTGCTATTCCATCAGCATCACAGCATTGGCGTATTTTTCCTGGTCCGGTGTGAACGTTGTCAGCATGCCGGTGTGATTACAGGTCAGGGTGAGCTCTGTTCGCGTATCGATGAACAGATCCTCGCCGCGAAGGCCCTGCCATTGCGCCAGGTACTTGAACGAACCGTACTTCATCGGTTTCTTCAAAGCGCGATCATGGCCACCTTTCCAACCTAGCACCGGGAGTGCGCCATCGGCGCAGTGCCGGGCAAGTTCTGGATGGGCCAGAGCCCGCTCACGGCCAATCTCCCAGCAGCGGATCAAGCCCTCGTCGGGCCCCTTCCATGCTTCTTCCCAGGTGATCAAGGGGCGGATGGGGTGATGAATGGGGCGTCGAATGACCCCGGTAGCTCGATCCATGACTGAGATTGTCCGTAATGTTCAGTTGGTCTGGATGCTACTAATTGGCCACTATCGTGTCCAGTGCTCGCCGACCCCAGCTATGCGTTCAGTCAAGGCTCTGCTGCAACGCCTCGATAAACACCTCTTCTGCCCGGCTGAAGCGTTGCTCCCTGTTCCACAACAGGTGGATATCCACATCGGCAATCCCTTCCTGCGGCGGCAGCTTCCACAGCAACCCGGCGTCTACATCCGGCGCCACCACATGCTCGGGCAGGCAACCTATGCCAAACCCGGCGATCACCAGCCGGCGTACTTCTTCAAGGCTTGGTGACGATGCCACGATCCGCCCGGCAAACCCTTGCTGGTCGCGGAAAATGGTCAGTGGCGACAGCATGCCGCCAATCTGGTCACTGGTGAAACTGACGAAGTTCTCCCGCTGCAGGTCGCCTTCGTCCTGGCCGAACAGGGCATGGTGCTTGCCACAGAAGAACGCATAGCGCTGGCGCAGGAACAACCGTTGCTCCAGCCGTGGCTGCGCACGCCGGTTCAGGCTGAGGCCCGCCGTTGCGGTTTTTTCCTGCAGGGCGGCGACGATGTCGGAGCTGCGCATCACGTCGATCTCCAGCTCCACCCGCGGGTGCTGGCGGTGGACGTCGGCGAGGAAGTCGTCGAAGCGTTCGTTGACGATACGGCTGATCATCAGCAGGCGTACCTTGCCCACCAGTTCGTCCGCCGGCTGCTCCAGCAAGCCGCCGATCTGCGACATCTGCCCATAGACCTCGCCGGCCAGCTGGAACAGCTGCTCGCCCATTTCCGTCAGCACGAAGCGCGGCCCGCGGCGGGCGATGAGCTGGCGGCCAAGTTGTTCTTCAAGGCGCTTGAGCGCCTGGCTCACTGCCGGCTGGGTGAGGTGCAGGCGGGCGGCCGCACGGCTGATGGACAGCTCCTGGCCGATGACCCGGAAGGTGCGCAGCAGGTTCCAGTCGAGGCGGTCGTTGAGCAGACGGTCGGGCATGGCAGGGCTCGATAATAAGCAGGGCTAATATTTCGAATAATAAATAGAAAATTGACTAATCATAGCCCCGGGCCGATAAATTGCGGGTATCGGGGCCTGCCGAGTCGGTGTTGGCTTCTTCGCGGGCTCGCCCGCTCCCACAGGTACTGCGCAGCATTCGAAACCTGTGGTGACCCTGTGGGAGCGGGCAAGCCCGCGAAGAAGCCAACACCGATTCAACAAGCCAAGCGCCACAAGAGCGCCCTCGTGCCCCCAACAACTCCTGCCAGAACAACAAGCAAAGGAGCCCCCATGAAGCCCACCGCTTCCCCCCAGCCACGTCGTGCCGCCGCCGCCGCGTTCATCGGTACCATGATCGAGTGGTACGACTTCTACATCTACGCCACCGCCGCCGCCCTGGTGTTCGGCGCGCTGTTCTTCCCCTCCGACAACAGCCTGTTCAGCACCATGGCCGCGTTCGGCACCTTCGCCGTCGGCTTCTTCGCCCGGCCGCTGGGTGGCATCGTATTTGGCCACGTGGGCGACCGTATCGGCCGCAAGAAGTCGCTGGTCATCACCTTGCTGATGATGGGCATCGTCACCGTGGGCATCGGCCTGCTGCCGACCTACGCACAAATCGGCGCCAGCGCGCCGGTACTGCTGATCCTGCTGCGCATCGTCCAGGGCATTGCCGTGGGCGGCGAGTGGGGCGGGGCGGTGCTGATGGCCGGTGAGCATGCACCCAAGGGCCGGCGCAACTTCTTCGCCTCGTTCGCCCAGCTGGGCAGCCCGGCGGGCCTGATCCTGTCGCTGCTGGCCTTCGGCGCGGTCACCCGCCTGCCGGAAGAAGACCTGATGAACTGGGGCTGGCGCGTGCCGTTCCTGGCCAGCGCGCTGTTGCTGCTGGTGGGCCTGGCGATTCGCCTGGGGGTGAATGAGTCGCCCGAGTTCATCGCCAGCCGCGAGCAGGCGGAAAAGGCCCGGCGCAAGGAGCAGGCCCCGGTATTCGAAGTGCTGCGCACGGCCTGGCGCCCGCTGTTGCTGTGCATCGGTGCCAATACCCTGGGTATTGCCGGGGTCTACTTCACCAACACCTTCATGATCAGCTACACCACCCAGCAGTTGCACCTGGAGCGTTCGTTGATCCTGGAGTGCCTGTTCTTCGTGGCGATCATCCAGTTCTGCGTGCAGCCGTTGGCCGCCTGGCTATCGGAAAAGATCGGCGCCACCCGCTTCCTGGCCCTGGTCGCGCTGCTGGCGATGGCCTCGCCTTACCCGATGTTCGTGCTGGTCAGCTCGGGCCAGGGCCCGTTGATCGTACTCGGCATCGCCCTGGCCGCCGCGTGCATGGCGTCGTTCTACGCGGTGATCGCCGGCTATGTCAGCGGCATGTTCGACACCCGCGTGCGCTACACCGCCATTTCCCTGGCCTACCAGATCTGCGGCGCCATCGCGGGCGGCCTGACCCCGCTGATCGGTACCTGGCTGGCCCACACCTTCACCGGCCAATGGTGGCCGATGGCGGTGTTCTACACCCTGATCGCCACTATTTCGCTGGTCTGCGTGCTCGCCCTGGCGCGCCAGTACGCCCGCAGCCAGCGCCTGGAACTGGCCTGATCGAACCGCTTTTTTCTGGAGTACCCGCACATGTTGAAAAGCAATGGCGAACGCCTGTGGGCGAGCCTGATGGCCATGGCCGAAATTGGCGCTACCGCCCGTGGCGGCAGCTGCCGCCTGGCCCTGAGCGACGAGGACAAGGCTGGCCGTGAACTGTTCAGCCACTGGTGCCGCGAAGCCGGCCTGACGCTGACTGTGGATGCCATCGGCAACCTGTTCGCTCGCCGTGCTGGCAGCGACCCCGATGCAGCGCCGGTGATGATGGGCAGCCACCTCGACACCCAACCTGAGGGCGGCCGTTTCGATGGCGTCTACGGTGTGCTGGCGGGCCTTGAAGTGGTGCGCCGGCTCAATGACCTGAACATCCAGACGCGCAAACCGCTGGAAATCGCCGTATGGACCAACGAGGAGGGCGCCCGCTTCACCCCGGCCATGTTCGGCTCGGCGGTGTTCACCGGCACCCTGGCACTGGACGAAGCGCTGGCCATTCGCGATGCCGATGGCATCAGTGTCAACGACGAACTGCAACGCACCGGTTACGCCGGCCGGCGCCCGCTGGGCGGCCAGGTCGATGCCTATTTCGAGGCGCATATCGAGCAAGGCCCGATCCTTGAAGACAACGCCAAGGCCATTGGCGTGGTCAGCGGCGGGCAGGCCATCCGATGGCTCGACGTCACGGTCGAAGGCATGGCCGCACACGCCGGCACCACGCCGATGCCGCTGCGCAAGGATGCCTTGTACGGCACCGCACGGATGATCCAGGCGGTCGAGCAACTGGCTGCCGATTTTGCCCCCGAAGGCCTGACCACGGTGGGTGAACTGTCCATCGCCAAGTCCTCGCGCAACACCATTCCGGGGCTGCTGCAGTTCACCGTCGACTTGCGTCATCACCGGGATGAAGCCATCGAGGCGATGGAGCGCGACCTGACGTTGAAGCTGCAAGCCATCGCCAATCAGCGCGGGTTGCAAGTGCGTATCGAGCGCCATTGGGTAAGCCCGGCCACACCATTCGATGCCGATTGCGTAGCCGCCGTGCAGCAGGCGGTGGATGGCCTGGGCTATGCCCAGCAGTCGATCGTCAGCGGCGCCGGCCACGACGCCATCCTGCTGGCCCGCTACTGCCCGACCGCCATGGTGTTCATCCCTTGCGTCGGCGGCCTGAGCCACAACGAAGCCGAAGACGTGTTGCCCGACGACGCCCGCCAGGGCGCCGATGTACTGCTCAATGCCGTGCTGGCCCGCGCGGGCCTTATCGAACAAGGAGACGCCTGATGCGTTGCTACTTCCACCCCGAACAACTGCTGCATCACCCACGCAGCTACTACTCGCGCGGCGCCATGCGCACCCCGCAGGAAGTCCCCGAACGCGCCCAGCGCCTGCTGCAGGCGGCCAAGGATCTGGGTTTCGACATCCGTCAACCTGAGGACGCCGGCCTCGAGCCGCTCAAGGCAGTGCATGGCGAGGCCTACCTGGCCTTCCTCGAAGAGGCCCATGCGCGCTGGAAGGAAGTACCCGAGGACTGGGGCGACGAGGTCATGTCCAACATCTTCGTGCGTGAACCCAACGCCCTGCGCGGCATCCTCGCCCAGGCCGGGCGCTACCTGGCTGACGGCAGCTGCCCGGTAGGCGAACACACCTGGCGCTCGGCCTATTGGTCTGCGCAAAGCGCAGTGGCCGGTGCCAAGGCCATTCTCGACGGCGAGCCGGCGGCCTATGCCCTGTGCCGACCGCCAGGCCACCATGCGCGCTTCGATGCGGCCGGTGGTTTCTGCTACATCAACAATGCCGCTGTCGCTGCCCAGGCCTTGCGCAGCCGCTACAGCCGCGTGGCCATCCTCGATACCGACATGCACCACGGGCAGGGGATTCAGGAAATCTTCTACGACCGCCGGGATGTGCTGTATGTGTCGGTGCATGGCGACCCCACCAACTTCTACCCGGGTGTGGCCGGGTTCGCGGACGAGCGTGGCAGCGGTGCGGGGGAGGGGTACAACCTCAACTTGCCGATGGCGCATGGGGCTAGCGAAGCGGACTTCATGGGCGAACTGGAGATCGCGCTGGCTGCGGTGAAGGACTTTGGCGCCGAGGTGCTGGTGTTGTCGCTGGGGTTCGATATCTACGAACTGGACCCGCAGAGCAAGGTGGCGGTGACGACTGAAGGGTTTGCGGTATTGGGCGAGCGGATTCGGGCGATGCGCTTGCCGTGCCTGATCGTGCAGGAAGGGGGGTATCACCTGGAGAGCCTGGAGGCGAATGCGCAGGCGTTCTTTGCCGACAAGGCGGACTGGCGATAAGTGCCAGGGGCCGGCAGCCGAGGAATGGCTGCCGGCCTCTTCGCGGGTGAACCCGCTCCCACAGGGATCGCGAAGCCCTTGGGCTTTCAGCAGGGCGCTCCCAAAGGGGTATCACTAACCTCAAGGCTGGTGGGAGCCATGTGGGAGCGGGTTTACCCGCGAAGAGGCCGGGGCAGGCAGCCCATGAGCGCAAGGTGGGCGCACGGATAGCCGAAGCAGCCCGTTACACCCCACCCCGGCGCACATGCTTCACCAACACCTTCTCCAGCAACTCCCACATCGCCGGCTCGGTACTGAACGCCACGTTGAACCGCATCCACCCGGTCGCCTTGGCATCGACCATGAACAACTGCCCGGGCCCGAGCATGATGCCTTTCTCCAACGCATCATCCAGCAACGCCGCGCTGTCCGGAATCGCCGGGTGGCGGGTCCAGATATACATCCCTTCATCCGACTCGATGAACAGCTCGAAGCCCAACCGATGCAGATGCCGGCCAACTTCCTGGTGCGCCTCGGCCAAACGCTGGCGCAGGCGCTTGAGGTGCTTGCGCCAGCGCCCGTCGATGATCGCGGCATACACCACGCGCTCCATCACCTGCGAAGTGGTCAGGCCCGAGCGCATCTTCAGGTGCAGCAGCTTCTGCATCAGCTCGGGGTTGGCCAGCATGTAGCCGACCCGCA
This sequence comes from Pseudomonas sp. UBA6753, assembly GCF_002453565.1. NCBI lineage: Bacteria > Pseudomonadati > Pseudomonadota > Gammaproteobacteria > Pseudomonadales > Pseudomonadaceae > Pseudomonas > Pseudomonas sp. UBA6753. Next base: position 18,587 of record NZ_DKHD01000039.1, read on the forward strand.
CATTGGGCGAAATGCTCTTGGAGTAGCTGCCCACGTACACCACCTGCTGCAGGTGGTCGAGGCTGGCCAGGCACGGCTGCGGTTCGGCGACCATGTCGGCATACAGGTTGTTTTCCACCAGGCGGAAGCCGTGCTGGCTGGCCAGCTGCAGCAGGCGGTGCAACTGCGGCAGTGGGGTACGCGAGCAGGTCGGGCTGTGCAGGTGCGGCTGGGTGAAGAACGCAGTGGGGCGGTGATGGGTGAGCAACTGCTCCAGTTGGTTCAGGTCGTAGCCGGCCGGTGTGCGCGGTACGCCGACCAGGGTTGCGCCCTGGGTGCGCAGGATGCTCATCAGGTTGGGGTAGCCGGGGTCGTCCACCAGCACCACGTCGCCCGGGCGCACCAGGGTGCGCGCGGCCAGGTCCAGGGCCTGGCTGGCGCCATGGGTGAGCATCAGCTGCGCCGGGTTGGCGACGATCGACAGTTCCTGCTGCAGGTTCTGTGCGGTCAGTGCACGCAGCTCCATCAGGCCCATGGGGTCGCCGTAGCCCGACAGCTCCAGCGGGCTGCCGGCCACCTGGCGCAGGCCGCGGCGCAGGCCGTCTTCGTACATCCAGTCGTTGGGCAGCCAGCCGCAGCCAGGCTTGAACGGCAGCTGGCGGATTTCGAAGATCTGCTGCAGGTACCACTCGGAGTTGAACGTTGGTCGACTGGTGTCGGCTTCGGCGTTGTGCGGGTCGAGCAATTCGCCCGCCGCGCGGTTGACGAAGAACCCCGCATTGCCCCGGCTCACCAGCAGGCCCTGGGCGACCAGACGGTCGTAGGCCTCGACCACGGTGAAGGTGCTCACCGAATAGCTCGCGGCAAAGGCGCGGATCGAGGGGACCTTGGCGCCTGGCTTGAGGGTCTGGTTGTCGATCAGCTCGCGCAGCCCGTCGATGATCTGGTTCACCAGCGGGGTCGAGGAGTCTGGATGTAATTCAAACATTTGGGCCTTCAGGTTGCGTATCGCCCGGCGTTTGCAAGGTGTATTGCATGGGCGACCTGTACAGTGCAGTGCGAGTTTCATGCCACTGTGCATGGCTCTCTGCGTCGGACATTTTTACATTAGGTGTCAGATATCGCCACCTAAAGCATGTTCAGTTCGCCCCAGGCGCCTGCCCTGGGGCGCGTCAGCAGGCCGCCATGGAGGGCCTGCGTGTGTTCGCTCACACCATCCTGCGCGCATTAGCACTGATGTACGTGAAACCGCCAGCCATCGGGGTTTCACAGATTTCCTTGGATAAAAAGAAGCACGGGGTACACAACTGATGGACGCAACATCCACAACCACCACCGCGAAAAGCGGGCACGAGAGCAAGCTCAGTGCCTCGCTCAAGTCGCGCCACCTGACGATGATGTCGATCGCCGGGGTTATCGGCGGCGCCTTGTTCGTCGGTTCCGGCAGCGTGATTCACAGCGCCGGCCCAGCCGCTGTGCTGGCCTACCTGGCAGGCGGCATCCTGGTGGTACTGATCATGCGCATGCTGGGTGAAATGGCGACTTCCTCGCCAGACACCGGTTCGTTCTCCACCTACGCCGATCGCGCCATCGGCCGTTGGGCCGGTTTCACCATCGGCTGGCTGTACTGGTGGTACTGGGTCATCCTCATGGCCTGGGAAGCTTATGTGGCGGGCAAGATCCTGCATGGTTTCTTCCCCGACGTCAGCGTCAACGTGTTCGTGCTGGCCACGACCCTGTTGCTGATCACCGTCAACTTCTTCAACGTCAAGCACTACGGTGAGTTCGAGTTCTGGTTCGCCTTGATCAAGGTGATCGCGATCGTCTGCTTCCTGATCGTGTGTACCGCTGCCGTGCTGAACATCTGGCAGTTCGGTGAAGTGCGTGGCATCAGCCACCTCACCGCCGAAGGTTTCATGCCCAATGGCATCACCACCGTGATCGGTGCCTTGCTCGGGGTGATGTTCGCCTTCCTCGGCGCGGAAATCGTCACCATCGCCGCTTCCGAAGCCAAGGACCCGGCCGCGCAGATCGTCAAGGCGACCAACTCGGTGGTCTGGCGTGTGTGCCTGTTCTACGTGGGTTCGATCTTCCTGATCGTCTGCCTGGTACCGTGGAACGACCCGCACCTGGGCGTTTCCGGCTATGGCGCCTACCGCCGCACCCTGGAGCTGTTGGGCGTGCCGTATGCCGAGCTGCTGATGAACTTCGTGGTGCTGACCTCGGTGAGCAGCTGCCTGATCTCGGGCCACTACACCGCTTCGCGCATGCTGTTCTCCCTGGCCCAGCGTGGCGACGCGCCGTCGTTCTTCAAGATCACCCGCGCCGGCACCGGTGTACCGGTGTACGCGATCATGGGTTCGTGCGCCGTGGCCGTGGTGTGTGCGCTGATCAACTTCAGCGAGACCCTGCGCCCGAAAGACGTGCTGGAAACCCTGATGAACACCACCGGCATGATTGCCCTGCTGGTCTACCTGGTGATTGCCTTCTCGCAGCTGCGCATGCGCCGCAAGCTGATTGCCGAAGGCAAGGAAGTACGCCTGAAGATGTGGCTGTTCCCATGGCTGACCTACCTGGTGATCGCGTTCATCGTGGCCGCCCTGGTAACCATGGCCTTCATGCCTGACTACCAGATCCTGGTGATCTCCACCGGTATCGCCGCGGCAATCGTGGTGGCGATGGGTGTGGTGCACCAGATCCGCACTGGCAAGCAGCACTAAGCGTCACTCGCTTCTCGAAACGGCCGGCTCCCTCAGGGACCCGGCCGTTTCGCGTTGTTGGGCATGGTTTTTTTCCGCTGGCATGTGAAAGCGCTGGTTCATCCAGGGCGAGCCGAGAAGGGCGGCGGTGGCGATCAGGGCCAGGATGGCGAGGGCGATGAAAGTTTTCATGGAGGGGCGCATACATGGACGACACCAAGCATAGGTGGTCAGTTCCGGCCCTATCGCCGGCAAGCCAGCTCCCACAGGTATGGACTGCCCCCGAAAAGTTG
>NZ_DKHD01000003.1:0-207 GCF_002453565.1 Pseudomonas sp. UBA6753
TGGTGTTCATGGATCCCTTACAAAACAACCATGTTTGCACCGAACTAGACGGCTCTGTGACACGCTCCATTTTCCGGCATCAGAACAGCCTCCTGGCGCTATGCACATCAGGTGCTGAGGAATCGCGTTCAATCATGGCAGTGGACAATTCCAACACCGTCATGAGCGAATTGAGAGACTCCGGCAAGGCGCAGTTCGCTTATACCC